>JABFSO010000316.1 GCA_013140555.1 Cyclobacteriaceae bacterium
AGCATTTCGGCAAGTATCCATTCGACCGCTATTCCATCATTCAAGGGGGCGATGGCGGCATGGAATATCCCATGTGTACTCTCATACTCGGAGAAGGCACTTTAGCGGGCGTTAGCGGCACGATGGCGCACGAGGTGGCCCACAGCTGGTACCAAATGACTCTCGCTTCTAATGAAGGTCTGCATGCCTGGATGGACGAAGGGTTTACCGACTTTGCCAGCGATGAAGCCATGAACTCTATTCTTGGAAACCCCTCTACCCATCAGGGCAGCTATGCCAGTTACTTCAGTCTGGTGAATAGTGGATTGCAAGAGCCTGCCAACCAACACTCAGATCATTTTACTTCCAACCGGGCATATAGCACGATGGCGTACAGTATGGGCGCTGTTTTTCTGGAGCAATTGAAATACATAGTAGGTGAAAAGAATTTCTACATCGGTATGAAGCGCTACTACAACACATGGAAAATGAAACATCCCGAACCCAACGACTTTATCCGTGTGATGGAAAAAGTATCCGGCTTACAATTGCACTGGTATCTGCGCTACTGGATCAACACTACGAAGAGAATTGATTATTCGATCGGAAGCATAGTTGGTCATGAAAATGAAACCTGGGTTGACCTCACCCGCATAGGAGAATTCCCGATGCCGATAGATCTGATGGTAACGTATAAAGACGGCACCAAAGAGCTGATCTACATTCCACTGAATGAATTGCTGGGCAATAAACCCAATGATAATCCATCGGTTCCATTTACTGTAGCCGAAGCATGGCCTTGGGTGAATCCAACCTACACCGCCAAGATCAGCCGCAAGGTAAGTGATATTGAAAGTGTAGAAATAGACCCCAGCCTGCGCTTGGCCGATGTGAACCGCAAGAATAACAAAGTAGTGCTGGCTGATTTGAAGCCCTATACAAACCCGACCAAATAATCGGACTTCTCAACTATTTTATCTAAACTTGAGTTATGGAAAAGAAAGCCGAAATACAAAAAAACATTTACGACAACGCTAAGTCGCACTTCCTTGGAAACTTCCCCGATTCTTTACCTATTGAACAAGCATATGTTCACATTGGAATGTATTTGGGCTGGATCATTGATTCTGATTTATACTCTGAATATTTTGAAGATGAGGCCTCCGGTCAAATCTTCCGTTTCAAAAGACGCGAAATCTCGTGCACCATTCTCAGCGAAATTTGGGATGGCTACTTAGGCTTTGAATTGTTTAGCCGTGTCGGAAACATGTTTACCTACTATTACTATGGCGGTGGCTTGTATCATGCCGACTATAATGAGCTTCTGGTAAAATCTCTTCCAAGCATCTATCACGTTTCGGATAGTTGGGATAACTACGAAAAAATGAAAGCGCGCATGACCATGCGCTTTCAGGATTGGCAAAAACTTACCGGAAACTAAGATTTACTGAATCTTTTTACTGGAGTTGTTTCCCGTCTTTATCCAGCGCAATTATTTTGCTCTCCGATCCATTGGTGATTTTCACGGTTAATTCGCCATTGGCTGCATTGAACGATAATTCGGTAGGAACCATATCTAGTTTTAATACAGTTGACCAGACGAGACCGGTGCCATGTGCAATCCGGGCAACAGTAACAGGAAACTTCTCTTCCACTTTACTCTCTGAATAAATGGCGGCAAAGTAGATGTTGGCCGTAGCATCCGCTGTGGCAATCGATTTAGTAACTGGCAGATTTCTCTTTGAATAAATGATCGGATCCAAATCAAATAAGGCACCTGTATCGGCAATGCGCGTTGGGGTAATGGCAAACACATAACCTTTAGCAATGGAATCTTGATAATGAATACCCACGGTCATTTTCTCTTCCACCACTGCTAATGGTTTGAAGTTGAGTTCTTTGGCAGTCTGATCGAAAAACAAAGGGATTGAATCTTTTCCGCTGATCATCCACTTCGTGGCTTGCATGGTACGTTCCCAAGCGACTTGCTTGCGCAGTTTCTCGCGTTTCGCAAAATCAAGAGTAGATGAAATGTAAGAGGCTAATACTTGCTGTGTGCCGTAGGCTTTTGTGATAAACTGTTGATAATTGACAGCCTCTTTGGCTAAATCTCTTCGGTAGAGATGTGTTGTCACACTGTCTAACACCTGAATATTGGCCAGTTCTTTACTGAGATACGATAATCGCAACTTCACATTACTGGTATCTCGAAAAGCCTTGTGTGCTATTGAATTGGATACATACATCATCTCCGACTTTTTCATTTCAAACACATCAATCGGAAGTGGATTCGGATCGTACTTACGAAGTTGTCCGTAGAGCAATCCGTCTTCATACTGGGCCAGCTCTGTTAGCACAGACACAGAGTCTTTTTTAATTTTATCGTGTAACTTGTTGAGGGCAATATCAAAACTGATCAGACGATCGCGCAGCGGGTTAATCACATTTTGAATGGCATCAACGGTTGATCTTGACCATCTTTTATAATCCCACAAGCGCAAATCATCCACCATAAAATCGGCTGGTGTGGCACCATCTTTTTTCATATCTACAATCTCCTGTAAGTTGATCTGCTGATTGTAGCCCGGCCTGGCAATTTGTTTGAGCACAGCTTTATAGGCATCAAACTTGAGTACCGCGGAATCAAACGCAGCAGCAAGTTGTTTCAGCTTCGCTACCAATGGTTCATCCGACCTGAGGTAAAAAGCACTTTCCGTTTCATACGCAGCCTGAATTTCTTTGAACAGGTTTCCGGATCGTGTGTATAACTTCTCTGACTCCGCGAAATTCTTCTTTAGTTCACGCACTTTCTCTTTTCTGTCCTTCAGGTTTTTAACCCGGGTTTCCAGATCCAAACGCACATCGGATAGTTTGATGACAAACTCACCGGTGCGCAAGTCTCTACGGCTGTAAGATTGATAGTATTCATCATTCTTCTTGAGTTCTTTCTCCGTAATGGCATTGTAGGCCTTGTCATAAAATAATACGGCAGAATCGCAGTTAGATAGCAGGATCTCTGTATTCTTGAGCACATCGTTTGAAGCAGCCTTTTCCTGAAGTGTCATGCCCATGTATAAAATAGCACTGGCATTGTCGGGATTCTCTTTCAGGTAACGTCTTAAAAATGGCTCAGCCTTTTCAAATTGCTTGGCTTCGAGCAATACAATCAGGTCTTTGTACTTTACCTTTTGACTATAGGCCGAATGCAGGGAGCACGCAGTGAGGAGAATTAAAAGAATTTTGCGTTTCATGGTCTAAAATAATTGTTCGAAGTTATCAAATTATAGACATTTGATGAAAATCTATTCAATAACCGAGCCAAAATGAAAATCGTAAAAGAGGCTTTTATTACGTTATTAGGCGCATTGGCCATTATTGCGCTACTCAAGTTTACCGGATTATTGGGTGATTTTACTTATATTACTCAATCAACTGCATTGAAGACAGGCTTGATGGATGCTTCCACTTCCGCCAAAAAGCCGGTTGATTTTGATTTCAATTTTAAAGTGAAAGATTTGAACGAAGCGAAATACTCGTTTGATCAATTCAAAGGAAAAGTAATCTTTCTGAACTTATGGGCAACTTGGTGCGGCCCTTGCAAAGCGGAAATGCCAGGCATTCAAGAACTTTACAATTCTTTACCTGCCGATTCAGTCGTTTTTGTGATGCTATCGCTGGACAAAGAAGGACTGCAACCCAAAGTAAAGAAATACATTGCCGATAAGAAGTTCACTTTTCCGGTGTATATGCCTTCCGGCTTTTTAACAGAACAATTGAATGTCCCCTCGATTCCAACTACTTTCATCATCAACAAAGAAGGAAAAATAGTTTCGAAGGAAGTTGGAACCACCAACTTCAATACTACCAAGTTCAAGAAATTTTTGCTTGACCTTACAAAGTAAATTCCGACAATAACTTTACTTTTAACTTGGCCATGCCCACGCTGGCAACTTCGGTGATGAACTCCAGATTTGGAACATGATACACTTCCAGCTTCTTCGGATCAACAATGAATTTGGGAATACTATCTTTTACATAATCGATTAAGCCCGCTGCAGGATATACCAATAGCGAAGTGCCCACGACCACAAACACATCAGCCGAAGCAGCCACTTCGGCTGCGACTTCAATCATCGGAACGGCTTCACCAAACCACACAATGTTGGGGCGCAGTTGCGAACCGAGCTCACAAACGTCTCCTAATTTCAATTCCCAACCTTTCATTGTGTAAATGAGGTGAGGATTTTTAGTGCTGCGCGATTCAAAAAGCTTTCCATGCAAATGCAATACATTTTTAGATCCCGCCTTTTCATGCAAGTCATCTACATTTTGCGTGATGATCGTTACGTCAAAATCTTTTTCTAATTCTACGAGGATATGGTGAGCCGGATTGGGTTTTACTTCAAGCGCTTTCTTTCTGCGTTCGTTGTAAAAGTCCAATACCAATTTCGGGTTGCGCATCCAGCCTTCAGGCGTTGCCACGTCTTCCACCCGATGGCCTTCCCACAGTCCGCCTGAATCCCGAAAGGTGGCAATGCCGCTTTCTGCACTGATACCGGCTCCGGTTAGTACGACTAGTTTCTTCACGCTCAATTCTATTTTAACTTCCGATCAAAGAAATCCTTAGATGCTGTAAATATCCTCGACCAACTATCATATCTCAAAAAACCATGCACTTCATCGGGCAACACCAAAAGTTCCAACGTCACATTCTTCGCACGCAGCTTTTCGACTAAGTCCACTGTCTGTTGGAAGTTAACATTGCGATCATCATCGCCATGAACCATCAACACCGGTCCTGTCCATTTGGAAAGATCGGCTACCGGAGAGGATTTTTTCGCTAAGTCGCTTTCTGATTTTTGAATACCCCAGCTATTGGTGGCATCTTGTCCGTCAAACGACCAATCGTGTACACCGTGTAAATCCACACCGGCTTTGAATAACTCAGGATTGCGCGCTAAACCCATTGCAGTGAGATAGCCACCGTATGAGCCTCCCCACAATCCGATTTTGGTAGCCTCAACTTCTGGTAAAGTTTGCAGATACTTTCCTGCGGCTACAATGTCCTGATATTCGGTAGCACCACGCGGCCCCTGATTCTTCGTCATACGAAAATCGCGGCCATAGCCAATTCCATTTCTAAAGTTGACAGATAAGACCACATATCCTTGGTTGGCCAACAACTGATTGAAGGCGTATGCATTGCTGTAATAATCGCTGTAGTGAAAACCCAACAGCATTTGACGAGTAGGTCCTCCATGCATGTAAACAATGCCGGCTCTTTTGTTGGGAATGCTTCGATTGATAAATAACTGTCCATGAATCAATGTTCCATCGGCAGCTTTGAAAGTAACCGCTTCCGGTTTTGCAAACAGTGCAGTGTTAAATGCGGTCATCTTCTGTGGAAACAAAGGCACGGTTGCTTTTTTTGCTTCATCGATACGCGCCACAACTTTAGCGGTATTGTAAGTTGATTTCAGACAGTACAATTCATTGCCCCCAAAAGTAGGATACATCTCAATGCCTTCACCGGAAGTAACGGCCACGGGATTTCCGCTGATCACATTGGATTTCCAAATATGTCTGCGATTGATGTCTTCGCGGTTTCCATCAAAATAAATATTCTGTCCTGCGGGATCAACCACAAAGCTTTCTACCTCCCCATCACCGGGTGTAATGTCTTTTAAATCGCTGCCATCCGGATTGATCGAAAACACATGATTCCAACCCGTATGTTCGGAATGAAATAAAATCCGATTGGCTGTCACCCACGCCAATGGTGTGGCAGAATAACCTTGCGCAAAGCCGCCATCAGCTGCCGAAGATTTCCAAATCACTTTCGTGAGATTACTTTCTACTTCAGACACTACAACGGAGAAGGGTGTGCCGTTCGTAAAATTTTCCAACTCCCCTATCTTCACTCCGGGCATCCGAATAAACGCTACACTCTTGCCATCTGGCGACCAAACAGCCAAATCATCACGAGTAATATCAGGTGCTACCCACTTGATGGTTTTTGAAATCAAACTATATACACCTATAAAGCTATGATCGCCCCGATCGCTAATAAACAATACTTCATTTCCATTGGGAGAAAACTGCGGATGATAATTATGGCCTCGCGCCAGAAAAAGTGGCTTAGGTTCTGCATTGATCTCCAAAGTCGATTCAAATATCTGTCCGCCTTTCGCAAAGAGAAACTTCAATCCATCACGATAAAATACCGGACTGTTACCGGCTACAATTTTAGCCGGAGCGCTTTTTGTGCCAACGTCTTTAAAAAAGATCCACTGTTCAGCACCTTCAGGCATACTTGCCGGGTTTGGATTCTGGCCCGCACGATTAGGCCCACCACCTCGTACAAATAGCAGTTTCAATCCATTCGGAGAAAATGCTAACTGCGTAATTTCCTGACCATCATCTTGTTGATAATCGGTGATCAGCTTGGGCAACTCGCTTCCCAATTTTACCACAATGTTACGCTTGCCGCGATCATTCAGTACCCACGCCAAATTCTTTCCATCTTTCGATGCTACAAATCCGGATTCCGTAGGATGTGTTAAGAACTGCTCTAGAAGTGTTTGGGAAATACCGATCGAGCTAATGAAGATAAAGCAAAGCGTAGCTATTTTTTTCATACAAAAGATGATTTGGTGATCTTAACAAAGATAACATTCGCGGTGGTATATTTTTCTTACTACGCTCATCAACTATCAGTAGTTAATTTTAAAAAGATCGCTTACATTTAAAACTGTTGAATACCTTATGCCTGACTTACAAATAAAAAAATCTGCGAAGACCTACGATGTGCGCATTGTAGGCTCGGGTGCTGGCGGTGGAATGGCCGCCTATGTTTTAGCAAAAGCCGGAATCAAAGTAGCCTTGCTCGAAGCGGGCCCTATGTATGATCCTGCTAAAAACATAACACAACTCAAATATCCGTATGAGTCGCCACGCAGAGGTGCGGGTACCACCTTCCGCCCTTTCGGGGATTTTGATGCTTCGTATGGTGGATGGGAAATTGAAGGCGAGCCGTATACTCAAAAAGACGGTACTCAATTCGATTGGTTTCGCTCGCGCATGTTGGGCGGTCGCACCAATCACTGGGGTCGAATTTCATTACGCTTTGGCCCCAACGATTTTAAACACAAGAGTATCGATGGCTTAGGCGAAGACTGGCCGATCAGTTATGACGATGTTGCTCCTTATTATGATAAAGTCGATCGGTTGATCGGTGTATTTGGCACGAAAGAAGGAATCTATAATGAACCGGATGGCATTTTCCTTCCGCCCCCGAAGCCACGCTTGCACGAACTGTTCGTGAAAGATGCAGCCAGCTCATTGGGAGTAAAGGTAATTCCTTCGCGCCTCTCCATCCTCACTCAAAAAATCAATGACGAGCGCGGAAAGTGTTTCTACTGTTCGCAATGTAATCGTGGATGCACCGTGTATGGTGATTTCTCTGCCTCTTCGGTATTAGTAAAACCCGCCATCAACACTGGCAATGTAGATGTGATTGCCAACGCCATGGCACGTGAAGTATTGACGAATGAAAAAGGAGAAGCCACAGGCGTATCCTATGTAAGCAAAGACGATCTGCAAGAATATCAATTGAATGCTCGCGTGGTAATTCTGGCTGCTAGTGCCGGAGAATCGGCTCGTCTGTTATTAAATTCTAAATCAAGTGCGCATCCTAACGGATTGGCAAATTCCAGCAATGTAGTCGGCAAATATTTACACGACTCCACGGGCGTTGCGATGGGCGGTGTGTTGCCCAAGTTATTCAACCGTAAGCGCTACAACGAAGACGGTGTAGGTGGTTTGCATTTGTATTCTCCGTGGTGGCTGGACAATAAGAAACTGAATTTCCCACGCGGCTACCATATTGAATATTGGGGTGGCATGGGCATGCCGAGTTATGGATTTGGCTTTGGCATTCAAGGTATTAATGGAAAGTATGCCGGGCCGGACGGTAAGAAAAAGGAAGCCGGTGGTTATGGTGCTTCACTGAAATCCGATTATAGATATTACTATGGAGCCAGCTTCGGGATGGCAGGGCGTGGTGAAGCGATCGCGCGCGAAGATAACTATTGCGAAATCGATCCAAACGTGGTCGATAAATTTGGTATTCCTGTGTTGCGCTTTCACTACAAGTGGAGCGACTACGAAATTCAGCAAGCCAAACACATGCAAGACACTTTTCAGGAAATCATTCACAAAATGGGTGGTGATATTACCTGGGGTGTAAAAGGCCCTGAAGATAATTACGGATTGGAAACACCGGGACGCATAATTCACGAAGTGGGAACGGTGCGCATGGGCAATGAGAAAAAGAAATCGGCACTGAACAAATTCAATCAGGCACACGACTGCAAGAATTTGTTTGTAGTAGATGGCGGACCTTTTGTATCGCAGGCGGATAAGAATCCTACCTGGACAATTTTGGCTTTATCGATGCGCGCCAGTGAATACATTATTGATGAACTGAAGAAACAGAATATTTAAACAGACAAGAGATGTGAGATGTGAGATATGAGATTTGAGACATGCTCTAACCTCTCAAATCTAACATCTCACTACTCAATACTTACTCACTATGGACAGAAGAAAATACTTAAAGACGTTTGCAGTAGGATCACTCTCCGCGGCAGCACTGTTGCAAAGTTGTGAGCCTGCCAAAAAAGAAGCTGCGCCTGATCCTGCGGCCGCCAACGGAGGACCCGATCGCCAGCCGAATGAAATTGAACATTTCAAAAAAGTTTCGGCTGAGAAGTTTTTGGACGCGCATGAGATGGCGACCATCACCATCTTAGTCGACATCATCATTCCAATAGATGAAGTTTCGGGTTCTGCTACCGAAGCCGGAGTTCCTGACTTTATCGAGTTTATTGTAAAAGACATGCCGCGTCATCAAACTCCATTGCGTGGAGGTTTAAAGTGGCTCGACATTCAATGCTTTAAACATTTCAACGCAGCCTTTACCGATTGCACTTCGGCACAACAAATTCAAATGGTAGACGAAATCGCATTCCCCGAAAGGGCCAAACCGGAAATGACCCAAGGTGTGGCATTCTTTAATCTGTTGCGCGATTTAACCGCCACCGGATTTTACACGAGTAAAATCGGGTTGGCCGATATTGGCTACGAGGGCAACAGACCCAACCAATGGGATGGTGTGCCGCAAGAGGTACTCGATCAATACGGCTTGAAATATGACGAACGCACACTGGCAGAAAGCGTGAAGTTTGAAAACGAATAAATCATTTTACCACCATAAACCACTTTTGATTCTATGACCACCCGTAGGAAATTCATTCAGCAAGCATTGGTCGGCACAGCCGCATTCACCATTCTTCCGCGCTTTGTTTTGGGAGGCAAAGGTTTTATTGCGCCTAGTGACACTGTTTATATCGCGGGTATTGGTGTGGGTGGTAAAGGTACGAGTGACCTCACGGGCTTTGCGAAACATCCGAAAGCAAAAATTGCCTTTCTATGTGATGTCGATGACCGCATGGCGGTGAAGTCGAAGGAGAATTTTCCGGATGCGAAGTATTACAAAGATTTTCGTGTAATGCTGGACAAAGAAGCGAGTGGTATCGATGCGGTTTCTGTTTCCACAGCTGATCATACACACGCTGTGGCTGCGATGGCTGCCATGGAAAGAGGCAAGCACGTGTATGTGCAAAAGCCATTGACACACGACATCTACGAAGCGCGGATGCTCACCGAAGCTGCGAAGAAATACAAGGTGGTAACACAAATGGGCAATCAATACGCTTCCGCGGATCATGTGCGCACGGCCAAAGAGTGGGTGGATGCGAAATTAATTGGCGATGTGAAGAGTGTGCAAGTATGGACGAACCGACCTGTGTGGCCACAAGGCATTGCTACACCTTCCGGAAAGTTTGATGTGCCAACTGAGTTGGATTGGAACCTGTGGCTCGGCCCTGCTAAATACATTGATTACAATCCGGCTTACCTTCCTTTCAACTGGCGCGGCTGGTGGCCATTTGGCACCGGAGCATTGGGCGACATGGGTTGTCATATCATGGATGCAGCATTCCGTATTTTACCGATCGATTATCCATCGGAAGTAGAGTGCAGTACCACCACTGCGTGGGAAGGATTTTTCAAAGAAGCGAACTACATGGATAGCTGTCCTTCTTCTTCAATCATCCATTTGAAGTTTCCGCGGAAAGATGGTAAGGGTGACATTCGGTTAACTTGGATGGACGGAGGTTTGTTACCAAAGCGTCCGGCTGAATTGCTGCCCGATGAGCAGATGGGATCGTGGGATGGTGGCTATATTTTTGAAGGCACCAAAGGCAAGTTGATGGGGAACTATAACAGCGCTCCTATCCTATTACCAAGTAAGCGCATGAAAGAAGTTACGCTGCCAAAGCAAACCATTCCACGCATTGCAGGTGGCGAAAGCGTGCACTATACCGAATGGGTAGAAGCTTGTACCAAAGGCTATGGCAACATGCAGTTAAGTTCATCATTTGATTATGCCGGTCCGTTTACCGAAGCGGTGCTGATGGGT
>JABFSO010000061.1 GCA_013140555.1 Cyclobacteriaceae bacterium
GCTTAGTATCCTGAAAAATAAATACCGTTTGGTTGTAGCTACAATAGGCGATCTGTTGGATCAGGAACGCAAACTGAAAAAATCCGGACTCGAACATTACTTTCATCATGTCGAAATTATGTCAGAGAAGGGAGTGGGGGATTATAAAAAATTGATTCGTCATTTGGATGTTTCACCCAATCAATTTCTGATGATCGGCAATTCATTAAAATCAGATGTGTTGCCGGTGTTGGAGTTAGGTGGATATGGATTTCATATTCCATACCACATCACATGGGGGCATGAGAAAGTTGAACATGCGGTGGAGCATGTACACTTTAAGGAACTAGAGAAAATCACTGATGTATTGAACTATCTGTAACGTTATGGAGAGTCAACCCAATAATCCACTACATGGCAAAACATTGGAGATGATATTGAATCACCTGGTAGAACTTTACGGCTGGGAAGATTTAGGTCGTATCATTCCGATCAACTGCTTTAACTTCGATCCGAGTATCAAGTCGAGTTTAGTGTTTTTGCGAAAGACACCTTGGGCACGAAAGAAGGTGGAGGATTTATATATCGACTCGCTTCGGTAAGAAAGTAAGTACAATTATCATAAATTTTCTTACATAGAGTACCTCAAGTTTAAACACCATTATTCTGCCCCATCGGGGCGACCTGTCTATAGAATAAAGTAATGAGTTATTTTCGAATCCGTAGGAGTCACCTTATATTTTATTGCCAAAGATATCTTCCGAAATAGGTGGCTCCTAATGGAGCCAAGATTACACTAAACTACTTTCTATAAGCAGGATGCTCCTACGGAGCCGAATTAGAAAATGTGTCTTTACTTCGCCTTTGCTTCAGGAGCTACTTACTACCCATCATAGTCTTTTTCCACCACCATTGAAACACAATGAGACCCCAAATGCGGGCATGAATATCTCCGGGATTGGAAGAGAAGAGTTGTGCTTTTAATTTGGCGATCTCCGCGTAATTAAAGACGCCTTGTTCTGTAATGAATCTTTCGGAAAGTAAATCATCGACAATCAATGATTTCATTTCGTTGCGGAGCCATCTCAACAACGGAACTTCAAATCCTTTCTTCGGTCGGTTGTAAAGCTGAGCGGGCAGCAAATCTTTAAATGCATCTTGCAAAATTCTCTTTCGAATACTCGAATTGATTTTAAAATCATCCGGTAACGAAAACAAGAAGTTCACCACTTCAAAATCTAAAAACGGCACGCGTACTTCCAATGCATTAGCCATGCTCATCAAATCCACTTTGGTCAGCATATCATTGGCCAGCACCAAACCCATGTCTGTTAACAACATGTCGCTGATGGTGGAATTCTTGGGCATCGTTTTTAGAATTTCTGCTTTACGACTTTTGTATTCTTGTTCCTGCCATTTCTCTTTTGACTGATGGCTGAAGAGTGCCGTGGCTTGGTTAGCATCCGCAAAGCCGGCCCAGCGCCAATATCTTTCTGCGGGACTCAGCTTCATGCCTTCAGCAAATCGTTTCAGTTGGCGTACTTTGTTCGTGATCGGATTGTTGCGTGATGCCGGAAACAAATTCCAAATCGGCAATAAATTCTTGACTGCATTTTCTTTGAAGCCCGGACGAAGTGATTGCAAGAAACCCGCATGTTTGTTATAGCCGGCTAAGAGTTCGTCTGCACCATCGCCAGAAAGGGCAACCGTAGCATGCTTACGTGTTTCGCGGCTCAGAATGTAAACTGCAATAGCAGATGAGTCGGCAAACGGTTCATCAATGTAATCTAAGATCGAATGAACATGTTCGTAGAGATCGGCATTGGTTAATGAAAAGACGGTGTGGTCTGTTTTGAAATGTGCGGCTACTAACTTCGCGTATTCGGTTTCATCAAAAAATTTCTCTTCGCGGAAGCCGATGGAAAAAGTATGCAGATTGGATTTGTGTTTACTCGCTAATCCGGTAACAACCGATGAATCAATTCCGCCACTTAAAAATGAACCGAGAGGCACATCAGCAATCAACCTGCGCTGAACCGATGCCTCCAATAACTCTTTTAGTTTTTCTTTGGCATCTTCGTAGTTGATCGAGTTGGAAGCTGCTTTCTGTTGGTCGTATGGAATCTGATAGTAAATTCCCTCCTCCATCTTCTTATTGCTGATGCGAAGCCAATGGCCGGGCATTAGTTTTTTTACGTGCGTGAAGATGGTGTGCGGTGCCGGAATGTAATTGAGTTGAAGATAGGTGTAGAGCGAAGTATAATCGATCGTCTTTTCAATTCCGTATTGAATAATCGATTTCATTTCAGACGCGAAAAGAAATTTATCTTCGTCAAAAACGTACAGCAAGGGTTTGATGCTGAAGCGATCGCGAGCTACAAAGAAGGTTTGTTCTTGCAAATCATAGATGCAAAAAGCGAAGAATCCATTCAGTTGATTGAGGCACTTTTCTTTTTCACGAATGTAGAGTTGCAGCAGCACTTCCGAATCAGAATCGGTGGTGAAGACAACGCCCTTGTCTTTTAGTTGCTGCTTAAGTTCTAAATAGTTAAAGATTTCTCCGTTGAAAATCATGCAGTACCGCTTAGTCGGATCCCACATGGGCTGATTCGCAGCTGCGCTCGTATCGATGATGGATAGTCTACGATGACCGAGTCCAACAAATTGATCGGTATAAATTCCTTGATTGTCGGGACCGCGTTTGTGTAGTGCTTGTGTGGCGGCTGTTACGTTGATCAGATTAAATTTGCCAACCAGATTAAACGCAAAGATTCCCGTAATGCCGCACATTTTTTATTGCAAAGAGTTAAGGAAGTACAACTACGCTAATATTTTTAAACCATACTTCGCCTCCGTGATCTTGCAATGCAAGTCTTCCTTTCGTGGATGCTCCATAGCCGGGTGCTTCGTTCCATTTGCTTTTGGACTTGCGTTCTTTCCAATCATCTGAACCTAATTCATAGTCGACTACTTTCTTGCCGTTGAGCCATTGTTCTACATGGTTTTTGTTTACAACTATCTTAGAAG
>JABFSO010000091.1 GCA_013140555.1 Cyclobacteriaceae bacterium
CTTTGATACTGAGTTGATCCACTGCCGCCATCATTCCTTCCGGACGATAAGTAAGTGTTCCAACGGGCGTGAGTTCACTCACGCCCGTTGGAACACTTACTTATCGTCCGGAAGGAATGATGGCGGCAGTGGATCAACTCAGTATCAAAGTAACCGGAAGACAAACACACGGAGCAGCGCCTTGGAATGGTGTTGACCCTATCGTTGTTTCGGCACAGATTATAAATTCTTTGCAGACAATTGTCAGTCGTCAATTAGAATTAACAAATGCGGCAGCCGTTGTTACGATTGGCAAAATCACCGGAGGTGTGCGTAACAATATCATTCCGGAAACAGTAGAGATGGCCGGCACCATTCGTACACTCGATAACAAAATGCAAGAGCAAGTGCATGAAAAAATCAGGAGCATTGCCGAGAATACCGCAAAAGGAATGGGAGCCAAAGCGGAAGTAGAAATTATCAGAGGATATCCCGTAACATATAATGATGTGCCGCTCACTTCTTGGGCGGTGCCAACGCTGGAGCGTGTGGCAGGCAAAGATCATGTGAAGCTTATTCCAGCAGTAACAGGTGCTGAAGATTTTTCATTCTTTGCACAAAAGGTGCCCGGGTTTTTCTTTTTCGTGGGTGGAATGCCATTGGAAGCAGACCCAGCTAAAACGTCCGCACATCACACTCCTGATTTTTACATTGACGAAAATGGTATGTTGACTGGATTAAAAGCAATGCTCAACCTCACGGTTGAATATTTGAATAAGAAGTAAATATCAATTTGCTCGAAATAAAAAGAGGTCGCTCACTGGCGACCTCTTTTTATTTTAGGATGAGGCAAATAGCTAAACGCTTTTCCACTTAATACCACAACCAATTGCTTTAGTCTTTGATGTAGTCACTTTCTTTCCGGCTAATAATTCATCTACAGCTGTCTCTACATATTTTTTGGTAACTGCTTCTGCCTTGCGGGCGCTGTCATCAATCGCACCGATATAGGCAATCTTTAAATCTTTTGTAAGCACATATACATGAGGCGTATTGGTAGCACCAAACGCTTTGGCTACGGTTTGCGACTCATCTACTAAATAAGGAAAGTCATATCCTTTTTCTTTTGCAACGCGCACCATTTCCTCAAACGAATCGCCTGAAGATTTGGAAGCATCATTGGCATTGATGGCAACTACCGGATATCCAACAGAAGCATACTTTTTATTCAGTGCCATGATGCGCTCGTTGTATGCTTTCGAATACGGACACGTATTGCAATCGAAAATGACAATAAATCCTTTCGCATTTTTAAAATCGCTTAAGGATACCATTTTGCCGTCTACATTTTTAAGTTTGAAATCAGTAGCTGTATCGCCTACTTCATAACCTTCTTTGATCGGAGCACCCGCCCACAACACCACCATGATCAATGATAAAAACAGAGCTTTCATATTTATTAAAATTTAGTTGTTTACTTTTTTAATTAATTCTTCCAGTTGGCCTTCGGCAAGTTCGCCCTGAACCAGTTCGCGCTTTTTTGTTTTTGTATTGATGACCAATGTGGCCGGCAGCGCCCCCGACCAATGTTTATCGATTTTGTCAATCCACGCGTTTGGATCATTTTCAGTTAGGAATAAAATTTTGGCTTGCAGCTTTTTTCTATTTTGAAAGCGTACCACTTTTTCAATATCTGGATCCAGATCATAATCCATACTAACAAGCAACACTTGAACTCCCGCGTTTTGCTGATGAAGCTTTTCTAGCAGAGGTAATTCTTTAATGCAAGGTGCGCACCAGGTGGCCCAAAAATTAACTACTAGCACTTTTTCGTTTGGAGTTTGCAGAATCTTTTGAAAGTCTGCGAGCTTAAGAGACTCAATTTCCTGACTGAAAAGCGGGAATGAGATTAACCAAAAAATCAGAGCTAGGGATTGTTTCATAAGTGAATAGTGAACGCAAAATTAATGCGAAAAAGCATCCATGCAGTGTAAGTTTTATAAATGGAATTAATACACTCAGAAGCTTAATAAAAGCAAGAAATTCGGTTAAAAAAGTAGTCCACAAAAAAGACCAGTTATCCACATTACCCGAGTATTATGTCATAAGACGTTGAATTACAGTAATTTAGATCGATTTTGATTAATCACTTCTTTGTGGACAACTACAAAGGAGAAATAATTTAGTGAATCGTAAATAGATGATTTTCAGTAGTATAGAAAATCATGCGACTGTAGGGAGTCATGTAATTTTTAGAAGCTTTCAACATTGAAAGCGAAGAGAAAGGAGTGGGGTTCGAATGACTAAGCCGTTCTTAGCAAAGTTTGTTCCTCCTGAATGGTATTTTTTACCTCAATTACTTTTGTTCTGCTTTGACCGAGCCAATCGAGATAGTCGCGATACAGAATGCAGTCGTTCATCAGGGCATCCGTCTTCAGGATTTTAATTATTTTTTCTCGATCGAATGATTTCCAAATGGCTGATTTTTGATCTTCGGGAAGAGATGAGATGCGAACAAACTCAATCCCTTTGTAAATTTCAGACGTAGCTCTCATAAGTTGTGTGGTCGTGGATAGCCGTTAGACTAACTTGGTAACCCACCGTTTAGTGTAAAGTTAAATAAACAGTAAGTTTGTTTGGGTTTTGAGTATTATTAAACCGCTATGTATAGATTATTTTCCTTCACCGTTTTTTTCTGCTTCGCGCTTTCGTATTCCTCTTGTCAGAAAAAGCAACCGGTTACCACCGCTGTTAGTTCATTCACCGAAAAAGATTCGTTTAAGTCATATTGGTATAGTGGCCTTGCAGAAATTAATTCCTATCAACTTTCGCAATCTCGCTATGGCGAAACACGCGAAGGCAAAGCCGTACTTATTTTTGTGACAGAAGATTTTTCAGCCAAAAAGCAGGTAAAGCTAGACGACCAGCCTGAAGCGAGTGATCAAAAAATGTCGGTATTGAAAATGAACTTCACCAAAAATTTTGTGACCGGCATCTATCGGTATTCAATGATGC
>JABFSO010000360.1 GCA_013140555.1 Cyclobacteriaceae bacterium
ACCCACTTATCGCGACTTGAATAAAAATGGCCGCATGGATGTGTATGAAGATGCATCACAACCAATCGAAGCACGCGTTAATGATTTGCTGGCGCAGATGAATTTAGAAGAGAAGGCGGGCATGATGTTTATCAGCGGTACCCGAATCAACGATGATGGCTCACTGGATGATGTGCCCGGTAAAGGGATGTTTGCTCGTATGCCGCAAGCCAATAAATTGATCGAGGAAAAGAAAATTACACATGTCAACATCTGGGCTGCTCCTCCAACGAAACCGCTCGCCATCTGGAATAACAACGTTCAGAAGGTAGCTGAAAACTCCCGATTGGGAATTCCAATTTCCATTGCATCTGATCCCCGACATTATTTCAGTAACAACATCTTTGCGATGGCTGCCAATGAGTTTTCGCAGTGGCCCGAGCAACTGGGTTTTGCCGCCATTGACGATGAAAAACTGATGCGACAGTTTGGAGACATTGCCCGGCAGGAATATTTGGCTGTGGGTATTCGTGTGGCGTTGCACCCGATGGCCGACTTAGCTACTGAACCTCGCTGGCCCCGCATCAGCGGAACGTTTGGGGAAGATGCCAAACTTTCAGCTCGAATGGTGAAGGCGTACATCCTCGGTTTTCAGGGAGAGAAATTAGGTAACACGGGTGTTGCCACGATGACCAAACACTTCTCTGGTGGTGGGCCACAAAAAGAAGGTCTCGACTCGCACTTTGAGTTTCATAAAGGTCAGGTGTATCCCGGCAATAACTTCAATTATCATTTGATTCCGTTTGAAGCAGCCTTTGAAGCCAAGACTGCATCCCTTATGCCTTATTATGGAATTCCGATGGATCAGAGCACCGAGAATGTAGGCTTTGGATTTAACAAAGATATGATCACCAAATTGCTGCGCGAAAAATACAAATACGATGGGGTGGTTTGCACCGATTGGGGATTGATTACCGATGTGAATATGGGTATTGCGGTGTGGCCAGCTCGTGCTTGGGGTGTAGAGTCGCTCAGTGAAGTGGAACGTGTGAAAAAAGTAATCGATGCCGGTTGCGATCAGTTTGGAGGCGAAAATCGGCCCGAGTTGATTGTGCAACTGGTGAAAGAAGGAAAAATTACAGAAGCTCGCATTGATCTATCGGTAAGACGATTGCTTCGTCAAAAATTTGAATTGGGTTTGTTTGATAACCCGTATGTAGATGTTGAGAAGGCCACCGAAACTGTAGGTAAGCCGGAATGGAAAAAGTTAGGCGAGGTTACACAGCGCAGATCATTCACCTTACTGAAGAATGATAAAAATGTATTGCCATTAGCATCGGGTAAATTCAAAATCTATGTCAAAAATGTAGATCCCAAAGTGGCTGCGAATTACGGCACCGTAGTCAGCAAACCGGAAGAAGCCGATTTCGCAATTCTGAGATTGTCAGCTCCATGGATTCCGGTGGAGACGAAAAATCCGTTAGCACGCGGTTTTCATCATGGCGATTTAGATTTCAAAGGTGCTCAAAAGGACAGCATTGTGCAGTTGTTGAAAACCGTTCCCACCATTGTGGATATTTATCTTGACCGCCCTGCAGTCATTCCTGAAATCAGCAAAGAAGCCAAAGGGCTCTTCGTCAATTTTGTCGCCAGCGATGCAGCATTGCTGGATGTGATTTTCGGAAAGGCGAAACCAGAGGGGAAATTACCTTTTGAACTTCCTTCATCGATGGAAGCCGTGCGCAACCAAAAAGAAGATGTGCCTTATGATTCCAAAGATCCCTTGTACCAGTTTGGTTTCGGATTAAAGTATGCAGCAGCAAAGAAAAATTAAAACGTATTATGACAACCAGAAGATCGTTCCTACAGAAATCAGCGTTGGCTATCGGAGGCCTGGCGCTTTCGCAAGATTTATTCGCCAATTTTTTACCTGCCACGCGCCCAATGGGTTTGCAGTTATTCACTTTCTTCAATGAAATTGATAATGATGTTCCGGGCACTATTCAAAAAATTGCATCAGTCGGTTTTACCGAAATTGAATCCGCATTCAGTAAGAAAGGTGGATTTTATGGAATGAAGTCGAAGGAGTTTGCCGCTCTTTTGAAAGATAAAGGTTTAACATGGAAGTCGCACCACGTATTTGGCGCTCCATTTAAATTACCGGCAGGGGCAAAACCACCAACGGGTCCGGATGGAAAACCGATCGTTATTCCTCCGATGAAAAATCTGAAAGAGAATGCACAGGAAATGGTGGATGCGGTAGCCGAAGGTGGTGCGCCATATTTGGTCTGCGCGAACATCCCCATTACCACCATGGACGATATCAAAAGCTCCGTGGAGATTTTAAACAAAGCGGGCGAGTTGGCGAAGAAGGCAGGGCTTACTTTTGCATACCATAATCACGATGCGGAGTTCCGACCCGTAGAAGGACAACTTCCATACGACATCTTCTTGAAGCAAGTAGATTCTAGTCTGATGAAAATGGAATTAGATCTAGCTTGGGCGATTAAAGGTGGAAAAGATCCCGTTCAGTTATTCAATGAAAACCCCGGCCGATTCCCACTGTGGCATGTCAAAGATTTATCGGCAGACTATCAAAAAGTAGAATCAGTTGGAAATGGCGTGATCGACTTCAAAACCATTTTTGCCAACGCATCGAAATCGGGTATGAAACATTTTTTTGTAGAACACGATATGCCAGCTAATCCACTCGAAAGCATCACTACCAGTTTTGCCAACTTGAAGAAAATAGTTTAACAGGTGTTTAATTTTTGATTGAATAAAAAAAGCGGGTCGCCCCGCTTTTTTTGTTTTTATCTTCCCTTGTATTCGGGTTTTCGTTTCTCGATAAATGCTTTCATGCCTTCTTTTTGATCTTCGCTGGCGAATGTCAAGTAAAAATTCTTTCGCTCAAAAGCGAGGCCTTCATCTAATTGCGTTTCGAAGGATCGGTTGATCGCTTCCTTCGCCAACTGCACTGCCACAGGCGACATCTGTGCGATTTCCTTAGCTAACTGTAGTGCCTCGAACAAGTACATTTCTATAGGCACCACCTTATTCACCAATCCATAAAAATGAGCTTCATCAGCTGACAGAAATCTTCCCGTAAGGATCAACTCCATCGCTTTGGCTTTGCCCACTGCTTTGGTAAGACGCTGCGTTCCACCGGCACCCGGTATCGTTCCAATTTTTATTTCCGGTTGACCAAACTTCGCAGTTTCGCTTGCGATGATCATATCACACATCATCGTTAACTCGCAACCACCGCCCAACGCGAAACCACTCACCGCTGCGATAATCGGTTTCTTCGTTTTCCGAATCTGATCCCACGTAGTGAATCGATCCATCAAATGCATTTCAACGGCTGTCTTATCTGCCATTTCTTTGATGTCGGCACCGGCAGCAAATGCTTTTTCATTTCCCGTAAGGACAATAGCACGTACCGAATCGTTTTTATCCAGCTCTTGCAGTGCAGACAATAACTCTGTCATCAATTGATGATTGAGTGCGTTTAATTCTTTCGGGCGATTTAATTCTACGAGTGCAACAAAGGGTTCTTTTTGCTCCGTCACTTTAATGAAGTCCATAGTTGTGGTGGGTTAATCCTCAAAGCTAAAAAATACTTGAAAAAGTTTGCCATAAAAAAAGAAAGGCCTCTTCTCGTTTGAAGGGGCCAGTCTTAACCAAAGGCGTACTATGTACTATGCGGGAATAAATACATACCATATATTTTTTGTAACCATCCGGTAGTAATTTTGTGTATGGTAAAAGTATTATTTGTTTGTCTGGGGAATATTTGCCGCTCACCACTAGCAGAAGCCGTTTTTAAGCATCATTGCCACCTATTGAATCGGCAAGACGATTTTTTGGCGGAATCCTGTGGCACAGCCAATTATCACATAGGCGATCCACCCGATCCTCGCACCATTCGTAATGCACAAAAAAATGGTGTTTCTATTCAACATGTAGGCAGGCAGCTTTCGATCCACGATTTAAAAGTGTTTGATTTAATTCTAGCTATGGATCAGCAGAATTATGAGAATATTCTCCGATTGGATGTGAAGAATACGTATTCGCACAAAATAAAATTAATGCGTGAATTCGATCCGGAAGGCGAGGGAAATGTGCCCGATCCTTACTACGGTTCTGAAAAAGACTTTCAGGAAGTTTTTGATATCCTTAATCGCTCCACCCGAAATTTAATTGATCAACTGAAATCTACTCCAACGGTTTCACCAACACCTGTAGCGTAGACCGCGAGGATTGCTCGAGAATAACGCCTTTCAGATTTCTGTAATGAGCAGAAGTCGTGGCATCGTAATTTTTGATGGTAATCAATGTCAGGTTGGCGTTGTAGTACACTTCAAAATTGCGACTAAGTTTTTCGATTAGTTTCAAGACTTTGTCTTCGCGATAGTCGATGCAAAACGAAAAAGAGATAGCCGAATTTTGCATGACATTCACCCGCAGGTTAAGGTCCGTCAACGCCTGAAAGATGATGGCTATTTGGGTTTCATCCACGAAAGTGTAATCTGTTACCTTACACGATACAAGGCACTGATTTCCTTTGTAAACAATCAAGGGCGGCAGGCGATCCACTTTGCACTCGTGTATTTTGGTGCCGGGCAATTGCGGATCAAGAAAGCATTTTACATAAAGCGGAATTTTTTTATTCGCCAACGGTTTGATGGTTTTTGGATGGATCACATTGGCACCGTAATACGTCATCTCAGCCGCTTCTTTATAGGGCAATTCATCAAATACAATCGCATTCGCAATTCGCTTTGGGTCAGCACTCATTACTCCGGGAACATCTTTCCAGATGGTGACACCTTCTGCCTGAAGACACGATGCAAAAATAGCGGCCGTAAAGTCCGAACCTTCACGCCCCAGCGTAGTAGTTTCTCCGGTTGGAGTTGAACCAATAAATCCTTGTGTGATTAAAACTTCGTTGGCTCCAAATTTCAATTGACTGATTCGTTGCTTGGTTTCTTCCCAGTTCACTTTTCCTTCCCGGAAGGAATTGTCAGTTTGAATAAATTTCCGTGCGTCCACCCACTGAACTGAATATCCTTTGTGTTGTAAAAAAGCCGCAATGATCTTCGAAGAAATGATTTCACCAAAAGAAACGATGCTGTCGTAGATCAAATCGCGTTCGCCTGTTTGTTGTGTGGCCAATTGTAATTCGCTGAAAAGATTGGAAACTTCATTTTCAACTTCCTTCGGCAATTTCAATTCCTGAACCAATTGCAGATGATAGGTTTTGAGTGCTTGCATTTCGCTTTCCGCGGATGTTTTAGCGTGAGCCGCAGATACCACGAGTTCCAACGTATCGGTGGTTTTGCCCATGGCCGAAACCACTACCAATAAAGGTCTTTTGGCCTGAGTTTGAATGATATGCGCTACCTGCTCTATGCGGTCGCTGCTTTTTAAGGAAGCCCCTCCGAATTTAAAGATATTCATTTAAAATAGGTATTTCAAACGTTTGCAGAGTATATTTGTGGCCGAAATTTAGTGATCAAAATCTGTTTATTTAGACTTTATGGAAGCTTCTCGCATTGCTTTGCCCATCGGCACCGCGTTGGATCGATTTATTAAGAACAATCAGGACCAATTTCAATATGCCAGTGGCGAACTTTCTCAACTCCTCCGCGACATCGCCTTGGCATCAAAGGTGGTAAACCGCGAGATCAATAAAGCAGGTTTGATTGACATCATGGGCGCGATGGGTTCGCAAAACTCTACGGGCGAACAGCAACAGAAACTCGATGTACTGGCCAACATTCGTTTTACACGTGCCCTCAGCAAAGGGGGCGAGGTGTGTGCATTGATCAGCGAAGAAACCGAGTCGTTTGTAGATTTGAATAATGAAGGCAACTACGTGATTGCGATTGATCCGCTGGACGGATCTTCCAACATTGATGTGAATGTTTCGATTGGAACCATCTTTTCCATTTATCGAAGAAAGAGCAAGGTAGGTGAGCCAATCAATGAGCAAGATATTTTACAGACGGGTGATGACCAAGTTGCTGCCGGTTACATTTTGTACGGATCCTCTACCATGTTGGTGTACACCACCGGGCATGGAGTGAATGGATTTACTTACGAACCTACTTTGGGAGAGTATGTACTTTCGCACCCGGATATGACCATGCCGGAAAATGGTAAAATCTATTCTATCAATGAAGGGTCAGCCAATTCATTTTCTCCGGCTGTTAACGATTATCTGAAATTTTGCAAGGACAGCAATTACACAGCCAGATACATTGGTTCGCTCGTAGCCGATTTTCATCGCAACATGCTCAAGGGTGGCATCTATATCTATCCGGCTACAGCCAAAGATATTCAAGGAAAACTCCGCTTGATGTACGAATGCAACGCGCTTGCGTTTATTGCCGAACAAGCCGGAGGGATTGCTTCAGATGGTAAAGGAAGAATTATGGAAATTAAGCCGCAAAGCCTCCATGAACGCACTCCGTTTTATGTGGGGTCCGTAAAAATGGTAGAAAAAGCAATCGGGTTTGTGAAGTAGGTTTTACGCTTCTTTTTTCGCTTCCGCGGAAGGAGTAAAAACTTCCGGAGCTAATTTGGTCAGGAGAAGATACCATTTCACGAGTTTCTTCATATCCGAAACATACACACGCTCTTCATCAAACGTAGGAAGTACTGATTTTAAGAAAGCGCGCAATGGAGCAGCATCCGATTCAGGCGTTACCGTAAGTTCATTGCCGTATTTGTTTTTGATGGCAATCAAAACAGTTTCCAATGATTCGGTGCCTTCTTTGGTAGTCGTGTAAATAGAGATTTCGCTCAAAAGCGACATACGCTGATTTCCGCCCACAACCAACTTTGTTTTCGCATCGTCCAACGATTCCAGAATCACTCCTGTTTTTCCCGGCTTAATGATTTTGAACAAGCCACCCTTTCCACTTACCGATGCAATGTCTTTTAGCTCCATTTGTTATTTTTTTGAGAGCGCAAAACTAATCATTTTTTTGGCTATCAATAGCCCCTTGAATAAAGTCGAGCACCTTATCACGTCCCGATTTTTTTACTGCCGAAGTGATAAAAATAGGAGGAAGGTCTTCCCAATGGTTGAGTAAAGTTTGTTCAATGCTATTACGCGATTTCGCCAACTCACTGTTTTTTAGTTTATCGGTTTTGGTGAGCAAAACGGCAACCGGAATATGCTTGATGCCCATCCAGTTAATGAAATCCAGATCGATTTTTTGAACTTCGTGCCGCGAATCAATTAGCACGAAAGTGCAAAACAGTTGTGGGCGATTTTGTAAGTACTCTTCAATCATCTTACCAAAATTCCACCGCGCTTCCTGACTCACTTTGGCAAATCCATAACCTGGCAAATCCACCAAATGCCATGCGTTGTTGATCAAAAAGTGATTGATGGTTTGGGTTTTGCCCGGTGTCCCGGAAACTTTGGCCAAATCTTTCCGCTGCACCAACATGTTGATAAGCGAGGACTTACCCACGTTCGAGCGGCCAATAAAGGCAAATTCGGGTTTGGGTGAAGGGGGGCATTTCAGGTAGTCGGTATTGCTTATAATGAACTCAGCCGACTTGATGATCATATCTTAAAGTATTAATTGAACCGCAAATTACTAATAATGTAAGATACGTGTTAGTTATGTTGTAAAATGAAGCCTTTACTTTTTAGAAGTTTTTGCTAAATTGCCTGTCTTGGATTCATTTTTTAATTGTGTAAAAGCTATTTTTTGACATATGTATAACCTTTCAAGGGTACTGATCTTAATCAGTGCTTTTTCCCTCTTGGTTGGATTAAAAACGCTGCTTGCGCAGGAACAGGACAAAGAGCTTGCTAAAGAGTATGCCCTGCAAGCAGAATTGACATTAGCGGAAACTAAAGCCGAAGACGATGCCAGAGACATTATGGTATTGGCTGCAAATCTGGACACCACCTTTGTAAAAGCTAATTTTGAAGCAGGAAGGCTTTACATGGTTACTGTAGGCAAGGAATTAGCCGTAAAATATTTCTTACGTGTTTATCGCCAAGATCCCGACTATCGTTTTGATCTGGAGTTTTGGATTGGTTCGAGCTACCACCTGGGGTTACAGTTCGACAAAGCAATTACGTATTACACACTTTATAAAAACAAACTGGCTAAAAAAGGAAATTACCAGGGCAAAGATAAAGTGGATATGAAAGAGGTAGACAGAAGAATTTTGGAGTGCAACAATGGTAAAGAGTTTGTAGCCAATCCCAAGCCGTTTTCTATTGTCAACTTAGGCCGTGAGATTAATTCTGAATTTGAAGATTATGCTCCTGTACTGAATGCTTCAGAGGATGAAATCATTTTCACTACCCGCAGACGCGATGGCAACACGTACGAAAACGTGGCGGATGACAACAAGCCATACGAAGATATCTTTACTTCTACCAAAAACGGAGCTAACTGGCAACGCGCCAAAAACATTGGCCCATCCATCAACACTCGCTTTTTTGACTCCAATTTAGCCTTCTCTCCGGATGGTAACATGCTGTTCATTTACAAAGATGAAGGCTTGGGAGATATATTTTTCAGCGAACGTCAGAAAGACGGATCGTGGAGTCCGGTAGAAGCTTTACCGGGTGTCATCAACTCATCCTATCGAGAGTCATCAGTGTCAATCACAAATGATGGAGAGCGCTTATATTTTGCCAGCGATCGCCCGGGTGGATTAGGAGGTTCAGATATTTATGTTTGCACGAAAGATAGCCGAGGTGAATGGAGCAAAGTAAAAAACCTAGGCCCAACTATCAATACAGAATACGATGAAGATGGTCCATATATCGACTATGATGGAAAAATACTTTATTTCAGCTCGAAAGGCAGAAATGGAATGGGTGGATTTGATATTTTTAAATCAAACCTGATTAACGCAGAAAAGAATGAGTGGGCAGATCCGGAAAACATGGGATATCCCATCAATACTCCTGATTATGATGTGTTTATTTCCGGAACTAAGTCTGGCAACAAATGGTATTACTCTTCCGTGCGCGAGGACGGATTAGGTTATTCGGATATCTACATGATTACTCCTTCGCAAGAAGAGCCCAAAAAACCAACAGTAGCTGCCAAAGAACCAGAGCCCGTGAAACCTGAACCGGTTGTAGAGGCACCCAAGGAGACACCAAAAGAAACTCCTAAGGAAACTCCCCCAGTCGTGACAGCTCCAGTTGAGGTAAAGCCTGAGCCTAAAGTTGAACCAAAACCTGAACCTAAAAAGCCTGAAAAACCAGTTGTTTTTCCAATCAAATACATAGTTAAAGTAATTGACGCTGAAAGTAAAAATCCTTTGGAGGCCAAAGTAAGAATGCAAGGTCTGAAGGACAAGGTTATGGTAGGAGCCGTAGAGCAAGGTGGAGGTGTGATTGAATTCACCATTACGTCCACAGCTGCTAAAGATTACCGGTTGTCGGTAGAACAAGAAGGATTTGTATTTCAAAACCTTACGGTGAAAGTGCCCGGTGCTACCACCAAAGAAAACACCATTACCAAAACCATTGAAATGCGGAAGCTTGTGGTGGGCGTGGTATCGATTTTGCGCAACATCTATTTTGATGTTGACAAAGCCACTTTCAAAACAGAATCTTATGGTGAACTCAATAAGTTGGAAACCATGATGAAGCAAAACACCAATCTGCAAGTGGAAATTGGTGGCCACACCGATAGCTATGGCGACAACATGTCCAATAAAATTCTTTCGGAGCGCAGGGCCAATGCAGTGAAAAGCTTCCTGACCTCCAAAGGCATCGATACAAGACGTATTAAGACAGTTGGCTACGGTGAAAGCAAGCCGTTGGCGAGCAATGACGATGAGTTGGAAGGCCGTCAATTCAACCGCAGGGTAGAGTTCAAAGTACTAAGCAATTAATCGCTAACAAAGGATACTTTTTTAGTGTTTAGGGTAGTTAGTTACTCTATACTAACTCTATTATCTTTGTTTCCGATTATTCATCTTTAAAAAAATAAACTTTGGCGGTAGTTCCTTATAAAAACGATGTGGCAGGCAAGAAGCTGCAAGTAGCTCGAATGTTTGACACCATCAGCGGTAATTACGATTTTCTCAATCATTTCTTGAGTTTTGGTATCGATATTCATTGGCGTAAAAAAGCCGTGAAAATGCTCGCACAAGATCACCCCAAACTGATATTAGATGTGGCCACCGGCACAGGCGATTTTGCTTTAGAAGCGCTTTCTTTAAAGCCGACTAAAATCATTGGAGTAGATATTTCCGAAGGTATGCTGGAAGTGGGACGCAAGAAAATGATCGAAAAAGGCGTTAGTGAAATTATTGAGATGCGAACCGGTGATTCTGAAAACCTTCCTTTTCAAGAGAATATGTTCGATGCCATCATCGTTGCCTTTGGGG
>JABFSO010000271.1 GCA_013140555.1 Cyclobacteriaceae bacterium
AAGTATTTGGTTCGCTGGGAGCAACAGGATTGTTTACGGAAACAACTCCATATGCGCCCAATAGCCCTTACTCAGCTTCGAAGGCCAGCAGCGATTTGATGGTGCGTAGTTATTTTCATACCTACTGCATGAACGTGGTGACTACGAACTGCTCGAATAATTACGGACCAAAGCAGCACTCTGAAAAGCTAATCCCCACTATCATCCGAAAAGCATTAGCAGAGCAACCCATTCCTGTTTATGGCGATGGAAAAAATGTACGCGACTGGTTGTATGTGTTAGATCATTGCACGGGCATTGATTTAGTTTTTCAGAAAGGAAGAAGCGGAGAAACGTATAACATAGGCGGTAACAACGAACGCAACAATAATCAGATTGTCGATCGGATTTGTACCATCTTAGATCAACAGAAGCCGCGCCCCAATGGCGAGTCGTACAAGAAGTTGATTACGTTTGTTCAGGACCGCGCAGGCCATGATAAACGCTATGCCATTGATGCTACTAAAATAACCACTGAGTTAGGATGGAAGCCCTCTCTGATTTTTGATCGAGGTATCGAAAAGACCATTGATTGGTATTTATCACAAAAATAGTTGAGATAACAACGTTTTGTTAGATCGGCTCGAACCTAGTAACTTTACTATAAACCCTAACCCTACTTTTATCATACGATTATTTCTTTATACGGCCATTGCATTCCTGATTTCGTTTTTGTTTTTCCCGGTGCTGATCAAAATTTTAAAGCAGTGGAAAATATACGATTCGCCAGGACAGCATAAAATACACACTACGTTTATTCCAAGTCTGGGAGGCGTAGCGATTTTTGTGGGTGCACTTTTTGCATTAATGATTTCGTTATCGCTGAAAAACTGGATGGATAGTAAATATCTATTCATCTCCATTTCATTGATGTTTTTTATTGGCTTACGCGATGATGTGCTTGCACTTACGCCAAAGCAAAAATTATACAGTCAATTTTTGCCTGTAATTTTATTGGTGTTTTTGAATGGAGTAACACTCAATTCAACCTACGGCATTATCGATCTTCCGTTCATTCCGATTTGGATCGTGTGGATTATTTCCGTGCTCACGCTAGTGATATTGACGAATGCCTACAACCTCATTGATGGACTGGATGGATTGGCAGGAAGCATCGGCATTATTTCGCTTACCTTTTTTGGGCTTTGGTTTCATTCTATTGGCGAGGAAACATTCAGCCTTATTGCCATGACATTTGCCGGGCCGCTGCTGGCCTTTTTATTTTTCAATTGGCAACCGTCAAAAATTTTTATGGGCGACACGGGGGCGCTGATGATTGGATTTTTATTGTCATTTATGGCCATACAATTCATTAATTCAAACTATGATTTACCGATCGGCCACCCTTCCAAGTTTCAGGCTTCTGTTTCTACGGCCGTGGCAGTAGTGATTATTCCAGTGTTTGATACATTGCGCGTCATAATTCTTCGACTGAGAAAGATGCAATCACCTTTCAAAGCAGATCGCAACCACCTGCATCATCAGTTTTTGAATTTAGGATTCAATCATGCTAAAGCTGTGTTGACGCTCTCAGCCATCAACCTGTTTTTTATCGGTATGGTTTGGTTATTACGCGATTATACCGATCACTTGATTCTGCCTTTGATTGTGTTAATTTGCCTGGCTATTAATTATATTTTGAAAAGAGCACAAGCGGCTCGAGCGCATTAATATGGAAGAGAGAGTAAGAAAAATAGAAGAAGAGGTAAAAGCCTTTCTAGTTGCCAGCAAAGAGGATCTCGAAAATTTTCGGTTAAAATTTATCAGCAAGAAAGGCGCGGTTTCTTCTTTGTTTGATGATCTGAGGCAAGCTTCGGTAGAAGAGAAGAAGAAAATTGGCAAGGTGCTGAATGAATTAAAGCAATTAGCCGAAGATAAATTCAAGCATCTGCAGGAAAAACTAGATAGCAGCCCGGATGCAGCTGGCGGTCAAATCGATTTATCGCTGCCAGTGGTTCCGAACAAAGTGGGCAATCTTCATCCCTTGAATTTAACTCGCTACCGCATCATCGAAATTTTTGAACGCCTCGGCTTCAATGTTTCAGATGGCCCGGAGGTAGAAGACGATTGGCATAATTTTACAGCGCTCAACTTTGCTGAGAACCATCCGGCACGGGAGATGCAGGACACATTCTTTGTTGAAAAGAATCCGGATGTTCTGCTACGCACCCACACATCCAACGTGCAAGTGCGATTGATGAAAAATCAAAAGCCTCCCATTCGTTCGATCATGCCCGGGCGTGTGTATCGCAACGAAGCGATTTCAGCTCGTGCACATTGTTTCTTTCATCAGGTAGAAGGTTTGTATGTAGATAAAAAAGTCGGCTTCTCTGATTTGAAGCAAACACTGTATCATTTCGCGAAAGAGATGTTTGGACAAGAAACGAAAATTCGTTTGCGTCCTTCGTTCTTTCCATTTACAGAGCCGAGTGCAGAAATTGATATTTCATGTTTGATCTGCCATGGCAAAGGTTGCAATGTGTGTAAGTACAGCGGTTGGGTAGAGATTGCAGGCTCCGGAATGGTGCATCCGCACGTGTTAAAAAATGGAGGCATCGATCCAGAGGAGTTTACCGGATTTGCATTTGGTATGGGCATCGAGCGCATTACCATGTTGCGATATAGCATTAATGACTTGCGTTTGTTTTCCGAAAATGATCTTCGCTTTTTAAGGCAGTTCAAGTCGGTGATATGACCCAGCCTATTCAAACAGTAGCGGTAGTAGGTGCTGGCACGATGGGGCAAGGGATTGCTCAGGTGTGTGCGATGAGCGGCTACAAAACTATTTTGTTTGACATTGATTCTACGCTTTCGCAAAAAGCGCTAGGTGCGATTGCTGTAAATCTGGAGACAGCAGTAGCCAAAGGCAAACTAACTACTGAAGCAAAGCAACGAACAGTAGAATTGCTCATCACTGCGAAGGACATTTCTGAATTAAAAGTGAATTTGGTAATTGAAGCCGTGGTGGAACGACTGGAGGTGAAGCAACAACTTTTTGCACAGCTTGAATCAATCAATCAAGGCCAGTGTATTTTAGCATCGAATACCTCCTCCATTTCGATTACACAGATTGCTTCTGCTTTGAAATATCCACGGCAGTGTGTGGGGTTGCATTTCTTCAATCCGGCTCACTTGATGAAGTTGGTGGAAGTAGTGAATGGAGCTGCAACAGATCCCGCTGTGGTTTTGCAAATGAAGAATTTTGCGCAATCACTTTCAAAAATTACGGTAGAGACAAAAGATTCGCCCGGCTTCATCGTTAATCGGGTGGCGCGACATTATTATGTGGAGGCACTGAAATTGTTGGAGGAAGGTGTTGCCGATGTGGCCACCATTGATAAGCTGATGCGATCGGCTGGTTTTAAAATGGGGCCTTTTGAATTGATGGATTTGATTGGCATTGATATCAACTTTGCGGTGACATCATCTTTGTATCATTCTTTTTTTCAAGATTCAAAATTCAGACCGAGTCGCATTCAGCAACAAAAAGTTTTGGCCGGCCATTTAGGTAGAAAAACAGGCAAAGGATTTTATGAATATGGAAAGTAAATTGGCTTCAAGCAGCAGAAACAGCGCCAAGCTGTTGTTCACTGGCAGTTTCTTGTTTTTAGCCGTGATGATATTTTCTGCACCAGACGCCAAAGCTCAGGCTTCCTTTGCACCAATCAATATCAACCTATCCTACCCACAATACCAGCGACTAAAGCTCGATGGTGGTTATCAATATATCGATGATGGTGGAATGCAGGGAATTATTCTTTATCGTCAGGATGAGAATACTTACATCGCGTACGAACGGTTGTGCTCGTTGGATGATGAGCCTCCGGTGAGCGTGGATGGTTCGGGTTTATTCATGAAAGGATGTAGTTCCACATACAGTTTTTCAGATGGTTACCCAACAGGCGGACCGGCTACACGGCCACTCATGAAATACCGAACATCGCTAACAGGAACTACGTTGGTGATTACCGATGAGATGGCGTTTTGAGAGGTCTTAATAATAAATAATAGAATGATGGTTCAATCATGCTCTTTTCTTTCAAGGTGATAATGGATTCTATCAAGGTATTAAGTAATAAGATAGTCTAATTTGCACTCTACATAACAGCCATCACTAACAGATTAGGGTGCTAGTTAAATTATTTGACTAACTCTACCAGTATTCTAAAATATTTATTAGTAAATTCGTATACATAACGTTGACATTTGTTTCTTGCTGAAGCATAAATGAAATCACGGATTCCAAATACCACCCAATTACTAACAGTTATTTTCCTGATTGCTTTTTTTAGCTTCGAATCTTGCGATATGGAAGAAATAACTCCTGAAATTTATCTGGAGGGAAAGCCAATACTTGGTGCCGCTTGGTTCCACAAATTACAACTGTATGGCTCTGGAGACTTACTTCCTAAGATTAGCTCGGACGGCACCAAGTTACTTTATACAGGAAGCCCTTCTTTAGGAAATCGAGGATTGTGGGTAATGGATATAGCTACGCAAAGCAAAACGCTGATAACTACTGATGGTTTTAATGCAGACTGGGCTCCAGATGGGCAATCTATCTACTTTAATGGATACGACTTGCAGATATACGAGGCAAAATTGGATGGCAGCGAACTACTACAGCTAACTTCTGGCGAAGGACAGAACCTATTTCCCGCTTGTAGCCCTGATGGTAATCACATCATTTATGCGAACACATATTTTAAAGACGGAGGCATCTATATCATAAATACAAAAGGCACTTACAAAAAGAAGATACTCTCAAATCTAACGTACTACCCAGCTTGGATGCCCGACCAAAAGTCATTTTTCCTAGCCAATGGAAATACATACGATACGCTTGGCCAAGTGGTTAAAGAGCTAAATTTCAAACTCAAATACGGTCCAGGCAATGCAAGTGTATCACCAACAGATAGTCGAATCGTAATTAGTGCTAGCAGTGGAATTTATGTGGTCAATCCAGATGGAAGCGGCTTAAAAAGAATACTCCCAAACCATTTATATAATCCGAGCCATCAAGGCCCTGTAAAATTATGGGCTCAAAATGCAAGCTGGCATCCGGATGGTAAGCACATCATTTATGAGCACCTCGCCTTCACCAGAACCAAGCAGACAGATAGTTATGGTTTGTTCGTGGAGGGAACAATGGCTTTTTACAAAGTGAATGTGGACAGTGCCATTATGGTTAGTAATCTTCAATTGTATTAAAAATAACTCATCACACTCTACCACCTCAACTTAAACCAAAAACTATGAACTGATTGAGCTTTTCAATTTTATTTTTTTGCCTATTTCTTAAATTCAGCCAAACCTCTGGACAAAGCCAAGAAAATTATGTTAAAGGCAAAGTGCTGGTGTGCTTTAAAGAAGGAGCGTTGAGTCATGCAGCTCTAAACCATAATAACCGAGAACTTGATTTTGAAAAACTATTTCAAAAACATAGCTTTAAAGATTCTCTCAAAGCCATTAAAATAAATAGGGCTAAAAAGCTCATCAGAAACTCGAAGCCTGGTAAACAATATTCTTATTCAAGAACAGGTGAGAAAATTTCAATACCTTCCTTTTATAATTGGGTAACTCTGGAAGTTCCTGATACAACAGACATTCCTAAACTTTGTTCGAGGCTGATAAAGATGAAACACATTCAATATGCAGAACCTGACTATATTCTGAATACTACTGTACAACAACCCAACGATCCGTTATTTTCGAGAGCATACTATGATCCACAAAATCGCGCGGACATTAATGCGCTTCGTGCGTGGGACTTTACCAAGGGTAGCAATAGCATTCGAGTGGCTATTGTTGATTCTGGAATAGATTATACAAATCCGGACTTAGGTGAAACATTTGGAAGTAGTGCTAAGAAGGTAACTAGTGGTTTTGATTATCAGAATAATGATTTTGATCCTATGGATGACAGAGATGACAGCCATGGCACTGGTGTTGCGGGCATTGTTGGTGCGCTTTCAAATAATGGTGATTATGTAACAGGGGTGGCTGGTGGAGATCAGTCGACCAATAACAATGGTGTTCAACTTATCGCATTAAAGGTTGGACCAGGAGGAAGCAATAATATAGTGTCGAACCAATACTCCATTGAAGCCATTTATGATGCAGCAACTTCAGTAAGTAGTGGTGGTTTTGGATGTCATGTAATTAACTACAGTGCAGGAACTTCTTCTACTAGTGATCTGAATGCTTTTCGAGGTGTGCTTTCTTATGCAGCTCAAAATGGAGTAATATTTGTTGCAGCCAAAGGAAACGAAAACACGAATGCGCCTTTTTATCCGGCAGATTTGGCGGACAATCTGGTTCTATCAGTAGGGGCGATGAATGGGAACAATGTTAGAGCAAATTTTTCCAACTACGGAGGCAATGTTGATATAATAGCACCTGGTGACGGAGCTCTAATTTATACTACAGGAAGAAGAACTGTATCTGTATACCAAAGCCCGTCTGGAACATCTGTGGCTGCACCGTTTGTAACAGGCGTAGCTGCTTTGCTAAAATCGTATAATCTAAACCTACACCGCGATGATATTGAAAACCTAATTCAGTTATCGGCCAATGATATTACTGATGATCCTAGATCAAATACTACGAACCTTATCGGGTACGATCAATATACAGGGCACGGAAAATTAAACGCGGGCAAAGCATTAGAGTTTTTAGCTGCACCTTACGTACTAGAGCAAAAGACCGCGGTGGGGGGCACGGTTTCAAATAGTCCTAATAGAGAAAGCCTTCAACTTAACAATGATAGTGGTATAGGGTTATCAACTGGGGTATACATTGGGAAAAGATATGAAGTAAAAACAACAGTAACTTTGCCAGCTTCTCTGTGTAATGAGCGGTATATTTGGGCTAGAACTTCAGGAGCGACACTAGGTTGGTCTGCGGCTGTACCCAATAATCAAATGGGCAATATGGAAATCTTATCGGTTTCAGGTAATACAGCCACATTGCGTACTTGGGTTTTTTATATTGAGTCTAGTGTGACTGGTCAACAAATTAATACGTATTATCCAACTAGGCCAGAAAATGTAGTTTTCGCATATACGTTACTCACAAATCAACCGCTATACTCAAATATTACTGGCCCTACTTTGATTTGTACCACCGGTAATTTTACTTTACAAAATGTACCAGTAGGTAACACTTTAAATTGGTCTTCCTCTAACCCCTCTGGCCTTGCCATCAACCCTTCTTCCGGTTTAGCTACCCGAGTAAACAACTTCAATGGACAAGTAACTATTACCGCTACTATCATAGGAGCCTGTGGGAGTTTAAACATTCCAACAACTATTTGGGTTGGTGTTCCAAGTCCTCCGGGAGCTTTCTCATTGCTAAGCGGAAACTTGAACAATATGTGCAAAAGGTCGCAAGCACAGGTGTTGATAAACCCTGTGGCTGGTGCTTCCTCATATGTCTGGTTGTCCAATAACCCTTCTGGTTTGCAGGTAGATGGTTCGGGCCTTGGGGCTTTGATAACTGGCTTGACTACCTCTGTGAACAGCTCCCTTGGATATTGGTCATTTAACTATGGCGGGGCAAACACCTGTGGGTCAAATACTGCGCTTTATGGCGTGGTGATTTATAACTGTACAGCAGGAGATATTGGCGCATTACGGTTAACATCTTATCCAAACCCTGCAAGTGATTCATTTACAGTAACCTTGAAAGAAGAAGATAATAAGGAAACAGCGGAGGTAACTCTTTTCGATAAAAAAATGGAAAGAGTTTACTTTGTTCGTTCGGAAGAAAAAGAGTTATCTATATCTTCAGCCGGGCTTCCAGCCGGGCTTTACTATTTAAATATTGTTATTGGCAAGGAAATAACTAAACTGCAAATTCTGATCAATCATTAAATGCAGCCAAAGTTTGGTTATAGAAGTCTAATACGTACATGTTGATTGGTGGTTTTTATTGGTATGTTGATTTGACCTCAATCTAAGGGTGAGAACTTAGCTGGTTTTATAACCGCTCAATTCTCACCCCTTTGAAAAAGGAATTTTCTTACTCCACCTCCTCTACCTGCATTTGTTTTTCATACAGTTCTTTGTACACACCATTGTGTGCCAATAAACTTTCGTGGGTGCCTTCTTCTACCATGTTGCCATCATGCAATACAATAATTTTGTTGGCGAGTTTGGCAGAGGAAACGCGGTGTGAAATAATGATCGATGTCCGGCCTTGCATGATTTTCTTCATGCTGTTGAGAATGGTGTTTTCGGTTTTTGTATCTACCGCAGAAAGCGCATCATCTAAAATCAAAATCTTAGGCTCACGCGCAATGGCGCGCGCAATAGACACCCGTTGTTTCTGCCCACCGGAAAGTGTGATGCCCCGCTCACCTACACGCGTAGCAAAAGTTTGTGGAAAGCCCATGATGTTATCATAAACATCGGCATCTTTCGCTGCCTTGATTACTTTGGCCTCGTCTGGTGTCTTTAAGCCAAAAGCAATGTTGTTGAATATTGTATCACTGAATAAAAATACATCTTGCGGCACAATGCCCAACTGACTTCGCAAGCTTATCAGTTCATATTGCTTAATAGGAATATCATCAATCCGGATTTCTCCTTCAGTTGCATCATACAATCGAGCTACCAGATTCGACACCGTGCTTTTACCGGAGCCGGTAGTTCCAATAATCGCGAGCGACTCACCTTTCTCAATCGTGAAGGAAATATTTTTCAAAGCTTTTATGCCGGTATCAGGATAGGTGAAGGAAACATGCTTGAATTCAATCTTGCCCGTCAGTTCTTTCTGAAGATCTTTTTCAGAAACAATGTCCGTTTTAGTGCGAAGGAATTCATTGATTCTTTTTTGCGATGCCTCCGCGCGTTGCACCAAGCTGCTTGTCCAGCCCAGTGAAGTCACCGGCCAGGTAAGTAGGTTCACATAAATAATAAACTCGGCTATGTTGCCGAATGTAAGCGTTCCATTAATCACTTCTACACTTCCGGCATATACCGTAAGCACCGTGCTAAGTCCCACCAATCCCATGATCAATGGAAAGAAAAGAGCCTGCACTCGAGTTAGCTTCAGCGACTGGCGCTTATACTCATTGCTCTCTTGCGTGAAATTGGCCACCGATTCCTGTTCGCGTGTAAACGATTTGAGCACGCGTATGCCGGAAAAAGCTTCTTGTACAAAAGTGCTCAATCGCGATTGACTTTTTTGAATCATCTCCGAGCGGTGTTCAATAATGTTATTCACATAGAAAATACTGATTGACAAAATCGGTAGCGGAATAAGCGCATACCAAGTTAGTTTCGCACTAATGCTGAACATAATCGGAATGAGCATCATAAAAAGTGTGATGAGGGTAAGACCATACATGATAGAAGGCCCCAGATACATGCGCACTCTTCCTACATCTTCGCTGATGCGGTTCATCAAATCGCCCGTATTATTTCTGCGGTAAAAACTGAGCGGCAGTGTTTCGTAATGTTCGAAGATTTCGTTTTTAAGATCGTACTCAATCAATCGGCTCATGACAATGAGAGTCTGGCGAACCAGATAAAGAAAGAAGCCACGCAGCAAAGCCATTCCCAAAATCAACAGCGCATAAATAAGAATGCCGCGGGCAAAGACATCAAAAAATTTGCCTTGAGCATCTGTATTTTCAAAAGAGCGATAAATGCGAATGTTATCAACCACTAAATCAATGGAGTGGCGCACCATTTGCGCGGGCAAAATTTGAAAAACGTTGGAGATGATGACCCAAATCAACCCCAAAATGAGTGGTTTTTTGTACTTATAGAAATACTTATTGAGATAACTGAGTTCGTGCATGGTGCGATAAAAACGAAAGGTACTAGTTTTGGTTCATTTGAATGGGGCTGTAAATTTTGAATTTTGAATTTTATATGTTGAACAGCAAGTAGTAATTTGCACCCGTATTCAACGTTCTTTACCAAATGCTCAATAGACGCACCATTCGCATCAAGATTATGCAATCCATCTTTGCTTTCGAGCAATGCAAAGAAGCCAACTACCAGCTCGCCCTCGATTTAATTGAAGAAAGATTTAAACCCGATTTGAACAGCATGGAAGTGCAAGACAAAGCACTTTTGCGCCAGCGACATAAAACGGCCAAGTCTGTTTTTGAAAGCCGTTATCAAGGAACTCCTAAAGAAGTAACAGAGCCCATCATTACGAAAGTGGTAGATGAGGCGATGGACTTATACACCAAACAAGTAAGGAAAGACAAAGCCTATCTCGGAAAAAACAGCATTACAGAGATTTTAAAACTTACCGAAACCTACCATCACACACTTGGTCTGATCATCGCTTTCGCTGAAGTAGCAGCCAGTGATAAAAAACCGGTGCACGGCAAGTTGATCAGTCTGTCCATCATCAAAGCATTTTTAGACAATGAGGAACTGAAGAAAGAGCTTCTTCGCACAGCCGGATGGAACAACGAAATGAATCTCGTGCGCGATTGGTTCCGCGAGATTGTAAAAGAAGATAAAGAGTATCAGAAATTCATTGAACTAAAAGAAGCCGATGCGGAGGCACAGCGTGGATTTTTAAAACACTTGCTTCGCAAAATTATTCTGGCCAGCAATGCAATCAACGATTACTTTGATGAGCAAGACATTCGTTGGGCCGAAGACAAAGACATTATTAAAAGCCTGGCAGACAAAACCATCAAATCCTTTGAGGGCGACAAGATTGAATTGCAGAAGGTGTCACTCGATTGGGAAGATGACAAGCAGTTCATTGACAAACTCTATGAAAACACAATTGAGTTAGATCAGGAATTCAAAGACCTCATAGCCTCTAATACCAAAAATTGGGAAGTAGATCGGCTTCCGCTTACCGACCGCGTTATTCTTGAAATGGCAATTGCCGAAATGATCAGCTTTCCAAACATTCCCGTGAAAGTTACCATCAACGAGTACATCGAATTGGCCAAAGAATACAGCACGCCTAAGAGTCGTCAGTTCATCAATGGTATTTTGGATGTCCTTTCCAAGAAAATGAAGGACTCCGGAGCCTTGAAAAAGAGCGGTCGAGGCTTGATTGACAATAAATAATCACCGATTTGAAATACTGGAAAGCTATTATCTTTGTAATCTGTAAGACTAAAACCTATGAGTAAAAAAGGAAGTAATGCGTTGATGGCTTTTTTGGCCGGTGCTGCAGTGGGTGCTGTTTTAGGGATTCTCTACGCTCCCGATAAGGGCTCGAATACCCGCGAAAAGCTCTCCTACAGGCTGGACAAGTACAAAAAGATGCTGGAAGACTATCTGGCGGATTTGGTTTCAGGTAAAGAAACCCCGCTAACTACCCAAGCCAAATCAGAGGGGCAAAAAGTAGTGAACGAAACTCAGGATAAGGCGCAGCAATTGTTAGATGATGTAGATGCACTTTTGGAGCAACTGCGCGGCAAGAACAGTTAAAGAATTGTTAAACACCGCCCAGCCTACCCTAATATTCCATTAACAGTTATTTTTGCAATCACAATTAAGAATCAAATCCATACGAATATGAAAAACAGTGTAAGAGCAACCTTAATCGCAGCAATGTTTATTGCTTTGGTAAGCTGCCGCGATAAAGCTTCAGAAAAAAGAATTGCCGAGTTAGAAAGCCGCCTTGCTCAAATTGAAAGCAACAAACAAGCTCCGGCACCTGTTCCTTCGGCAACACCCGAAGCAGCACCAGTGCCAGAACAGAAGCCGGAAGGCCCACTACCAGTAGTGGAATTTAACACCACCGATCACGACTTCGGAACGATCGATGAAGGAAAGAAAGTAACAGTGACTTACACTGTAAAAAATGTTGGCCAGGCTCCATTGATTATTCAAAATGCACAGCCTTCATGCGGTTGCACTGATCCGGATTGGACCAAAACACCAATACCTGTAGGTGGCTCTGGTTTTGTAAAGGCTTCATTCGATTCAAAAGGCAAGCCGGGCATCAACAACAAAACCATCACCGTTACTGCCAATACTTGGCCTAAAACAACTGTTTTGAAGTTTAAAGCCATGGTAACACCTAAACCAGATGGGGCCAATGGCCCTACTGTGAAATAATTATTATCATTTTAAGATACTGCAACATCCCAAGCCTAATCGGTTTGGGATGTTTGCTTTAGATGGAATAACTTGCAGCCCTAAATTTTACGTATGAACTCAATTTTGTTACAAGCAGCACCCGGTGGAGGTGCCACGATGCAAATCATTTTGATGGTAGCCATCATTGGTATTTTCTATTTCTTCATGATCCGCCCTCAGCAAAAGAAAGCCAAAGACCAAAAGATGTTTACCGAGGCAATCCAAAAGGGAGATTATGTAGTGACCATTGGCGGAGCGCACGGTCGCGTAGCTGAATTGGAAGACGATACTTTCATTTTGGAAGTAGAGCGCGGTGCACGTATCCGGTTTTCAAAATCGGCTATCTCGATGGAGTCAACCAAAGCGGCAGCAACCAAGAAGCCGGCAGCCTGATATTTGTAAGGTACGAATCGGCATCGGGAAATTTTATTCATAACCTCTATGCTAATTCGTACCTTTCCTTCCCATGAATTTCTTACGAGCCATCGGTAATCTGCTGCGTTTCGATCGCGCCAACTGGAAGGCCGTATTCTTATGCTTTATCGTAGCCATTGTCTTCTGGCTGTTCAATGCTTTCAACAAATCCTATTCAACCAATGTGCGGTTTCCTCTGCACTTCGAATACGATTTGGAAAAATTTGTGCCAGCTTCCGAATTGCCACGCTACGTTACCGTAAATGTAAGTGGCAATGGATGGGATCTTTTTCGAAGCTATTTCGGAATCAAACATCCTGAATTGGCCATCGCTATCGAGCGACCATTAGACACCCGAAAAATTGTAGGAGCAACTTTGCTTCCACAATTGCAACCACAACTGGGCAAACTGAAAATCAACTATGTAGTTACGGATACACTCCACCTCAAGCTGGATGAGCGAGACGCGCATTTATTTAAAGTAGTAGTAGATACACGCAGCTTGCAATTCAAAGAAGGCTATGGACTCATCAGCCCCATAGTGGTTTTGCCCGATTCGATTTCTTTAGATGGCTCAAAAACTCAAGTACATGAACTTCCGGATAGCATTACATTGTTCATAACGGAAAGAGAACTCAGCGAAAACTATTCGGAAGAAATGGACATCAGTTTACCGGAAGGGATCAAACTAATTCCTAACCCACCCACTGTGAAGGTTATGTTTGAAGTGGGACCGGTGAAGTTAATTTCTGTGCGAGTGAAATGGGTGAATAGTAAAAAGACTCTGACTTCAGATAGTGCACAGATAATAGTGGCGGTACCTACCCGCCAAGTTGATGACTTTAGAGGAAAACGTAGTCAGCTGGTAGCTACCGGAAACAAAGCCAAAAACAAAAAAATGTTTCCTGCTCGTTTCAATTTACCTCCCTATGCACGCGTGGTAGAAATCGATTCAATAGCCAATGAATAAACCCTTTCAAGTTGGCATCACCGGAGGCATCGGCTCTGGCAAAAGTTTGATTTGCAAAGTTTTTGCTGCTTTGGGTGTGCCTGTTTATGACGCAGACAGCCGAGCGAAAGATATAATGACCACTGACGGAATATTGGTCAGTCAAATCAAGGAGGAATTCGGAAATTTGGCTTACGCTAAAGATGGTAGTTTAAACAGAAGCTATCTGAGTGAACAGATTTTTCAGCATCCGCAAAAGCGGGATAAGCTCAATGCGCTGGTTCATCCGCGTGTTGCAATTGACACCGACCGATGGATAGATGAGCAAAAGGGAAATAGGTATGTCATTCGAGAGGCCGCGTTAATGTTTGAGTCAGGATCATATAAAAAACTAGATGCAAGCATTGTAGTAACCGCGCCCGAGTGGCTCCGCATTAAGCGAGTGCTTCAACGCGATCCACAACGATCCGAAGAAGCTGTGCGAAAGATCATAAAAGCCCAAATGCCGGAAGAAGAGAGTAGAAAAAGAGCTAACTATATTATTGAAAACGATGAAACGCAATTGATTCTTCCTCAAATCATAAAGTTGCATCATCACTTTAGCACACATCAATAGATTTTGAAATAGTACGAAATGAAAAAAACACTCCTTACGTCCGGAATTATTTTAGTGATCCTGTTTTTAATTGCCTTGCCCAAACTAGGCTGGTTCAAATCAAAGAAAGATGCGCCTGTTGGCAATGCTGCCGGTGGAAAGCAAAAGTTGATGGTAGAGGCTTTAGTGCTGAAGGAATCCAAGTTGGATAATAAACTGGTAGTTACAGGTTCTGTATTGCCCAATGAATCGCTCGAGCTAAAAAGTGAAGCTTCGGGAAAGGTGGTGAGCATTTCTTTTCAGGAAGGCAAGCCGGTAACCAAAGGAAGCCTGTTGCTCGAAATCAACAACGATGATTTGAAAGCGCAACTCGAAAAACAAAAGTATAATCAAAAGCTCAATCAGGATAATGAGTTTCGTCAGCGTAAGCTATTGGAGAAAGATGCAATCAGTCAGGAAGAATATGATAATGCATTGAATCGGTTGAATACAACCGTAGCCGATATTCGGATATTGGAAGCGCAGATTGAAAAAACAAAAATCAAAGCTCCGTTTGATGGTGTGATTGGTTTGCGTTATGTGAGTTTGGGGGCCTACATTTCTCCGGCCACCGTAGTTGCTACACTCTACAATATTTCTCCTGCCAAAATTGAGTTTGCTATTCCTGCTCGGTATAGCTCGCAAGTGAAAGCCGGTGAACGCATTTTTTGTCGTGTAGAAAATAATCTAACCGTTTATGAAGGTGTTGTTTATGCAGTGGAGCCACGTATCGATCCGGAAACAAGAACACTCAAGATTCGCGCTCAAGCAGATAACAAAGGCGGCAGCTTGTTGCCCGGTCAGTTTGTAAAAGTAGAATTGATTTTAGAGTCGTTACCCAACGCCTTGTTGGTGCCCAGCGAAGCGGTTATTCCGGATCAGGGTGGCAAGAAAGTGTTTCTGGCAAGAGCCGGTAAAGCACAGGAAGTGAAGATCGAAACAGGCATTCGCACCGAAAATTCTTTGGAGGTTTTATCCGGCTTAAAGGCAGGAGACACTTTGTTGATGACCGGCATTCTTCAATTGCGACAAGGCCTGGATATAGAAATCATCAAAACCAATGATGAAAAAAAATAATGTGTTGAAAACCAATAAATAAAAAAGCAGATGGCAAGTCTTTCTATCACCAGCATTAACCGTCCGGTACTGGCGATCGTGATGTCGCTGGTGATCATTCTTTTTGGAGTGATCGGTTTTTCGTTTTTAGGTGTGCGCGAGTTTCCCAGTGTCGATCCACCGGTCGTTACCGTATCAACCAATTACGTGGGCGCCAATGCCGATGTAATGGAATCGCAAATCACCGAGCCGTTGGAAGATGCGATCAATGGCGTGCCGGGTATTCGCACGTTAACCTCTGTTAGCCGTGAAGGCCGAAGCAATATCACCATCGAATTTGAATTAGGTGTGAACATCGAAGCTGCTGCCAATGATGTGCGCGATAAAGTTTCGGGTGCACTGAATCGTTTGCCACAAGATGTCGATCCTCCTGTTGTAGAGAAAGCCGATGCCGATTCCAGCCCGATCATTTTCTTAACTGTGCGCAGCGACAAGCGCAACCTCTTGGAGATTTCTCGTATTGCAGAAGTAATGTTCAAAGAACGCATTCAAACCATTCCCGGAGTAAGTGCCGTGCAAATCTGGGGACAACAGCGCTACTCCATGCGCTTATGGATGGATCCGATAAAACTCGCATCACTCAAACTCGCCCCTTCGGATGTATTGCAAGCATTGAATCGCGAGAATGTGGAGTTGCCATCAGGACGTGTGGAAGGACAAAACACCGAGCTTACCGTTCGCACCATGGGGCGCCTCACCAACGAAGAAGATTTTAATAACCTCATCATCAAAGAAGATGGCGACAATGTAGTGCGCTTTAGCGATGTAGGGTATGCCAAGCTGGGTCCTGAAAATGAGCGAACCATTTTACGCAGAGATGGAATACCCGGCTGTGCGCTCGCCATTGTAGCGCAACCCGGTGCCAATAACATTGATATTGCGAATCGCTTATATAAAAAATTAGATCAGATTCAGCGCGACTTGCCAAAAGATGTGAGCTACCAAATGAGCTACGACTCCACCAAATACATTCGTGCATCCATTGCCGAAGTAGGCGAAACGATCCTCATCGCTTTTTGCCTTGTGCTCTCCATCATATTTATTTTCTTACGCGATTGGCGTACCACCATTATTCCGGTAGCCACTATTCCAATTTCGTTGATTGGTTCTTTCTTTGTGATGTATGCTAGGCTTCACCATCAATGTGCTTACCCTTTTAGGAATTGTGCTGGCTATTGGAATTGTCGTAGACGATGCCATTGTGGTATTGGAAAATATTTATGTGAAAGTAGAAGAAGGAGAAGATCCGGATACAGCAGCACGCAAAGGGTCAACGGAAATTTATTTTGCAGTCATTTCTACTACCGTATCGGTGGTGGCCGTTTTCCTTCCGGTGATTTTCCTGCAGGGTTTAACCGGTCGGTTGTTTAGAGAGTTTGGTTTGGTGGTAGCTAGCGCTGTAGCTATTTCCGCATTTGTTTCATTGACGCTTACACCAATGATGAGTTCAAAAATTTTGAGACGAAGAGAAGTGCAACCTTGGTTGTACCGAAAAACAGAACCATTCTTTACTTCACTCACACAAGGATATTCGAATGCATTGTCTGGTTTCATGAATCGCAGATGGTTGGGCATTATAGTCATCATTTTAGCTTTTGGTTTGATTTTTTTGTTAGGTAAAACCACGCCATCAGAACTCGCTCCTTTGGAAGATCGTAGCGAGTTCCGCTTACAAGCACAAGCACAAGAAGGAGCTACTTTTGAATACATGGATCGCTACGTAAAAGAGTTGACCCAGTTCATCAGCGATGAAGTGCCCGAGCGAAATGGTATGGTAAGCGTCACCGCCCCTGGCTTTGGCGGCAATGGTGTGAATTCAGGTTTTGTGAGAGTTATTTTGAAAGATCCTCAAGACAGAGATCGAACACAGCAACAAATTGTAGATGATATAACCGGAAAAGTTAGGAAGTATACTGGTGTGCGAACCTTCAGCACACAAGCGCAAACCATTGGCGATCGTAGAGGCGGCTTCCCAGTTCAATTTGTGATTCAAGCTGCCGATATCGAAAAGCTTAAAAAGGTGTTACCGGAGTTTATGGTGAAGGCTTCGGCTAGTCCGATGTTTGCTTTCGTAGATTTGGATTTGAAGTTCAACAAGCCGGAGATCAACATTACGATTGATCGTGATAAGGCTAGAAACTTAGGTGTAAATGTGTTAGATATTTCGCAGACTCTTCAATTGGGTTTAAGTGGTTCGCGCTTCGGTAATTTTATTATGGATGGAAAACAATACCAGATCATCGGACAAGTAGAACGAGGCAATCGCAACGAGCCGTTGGATTTGAAAACATTGTATGTAAAGAACAAGCGCGGTGAATTAATTCAGTTAGATAATCTGGTAACTTTTGAAGAGCGTAGTAGCCCTCCGCAACTGTATCGTTTCAATCGCTATTCATCGGCAAAGGTGCAAGCGCAATTAGCAAAAGGAGTTGCCTTGGGAGATGGCATCAAAGAAATGCAGCGTATTGCATCGGAAGTGCTGGATGAAAGTTATACTACGAGTTTGGATGGAGCATCCCGTGAATTTGCTGAAAGCTCTTCCAGTATCATCTTGGCATTTTTAATTGCGCTGGCTATTATTTACTTAATCTTAGCTGGGCAATTTGAAAGTTTCAAAGACCCATTTGTAATTATGTTCACCGTTCCGCTCGCGTTGGCGGGCGCATTGCTTTCACTTTGGTATTTCAATCAAACACTCAATGTGTTTAGTCAAATAGGAATTATCATGTTGATTGGCTTGGTAACGAAAAACGGAATTTTGATTGTGGAGTTTGCCAACCAAAGAAAGGAACAAGGACTGGCCGTTTTAGATGCCGTGAAAGAGGCAGCTGTTTCGCGTTTCCGCCCGATCATTATGACAAGCCTTTCTACGATCTTAGGGATTTTGCCTATTGCCTTAGCGTTGGGCGCTGGCTCAGAAAGTCGCGTGTCCATGGGTATTGCCGTAATTGGAGGAATGTTGTTCGCTACCGTCCTCACCTTGTTTGTAATTCCAGCTATTTATTCATACATCAGCAGTAAGCATGTTAGCGTTAAGTAAAACCAAGGCCGCAGGCTACCAGCCACAGGCGCCCGTAGAAATAATTAGCAACGTTAAGATTTACACAAGCGCGTGGGTTGCAATTTTGTTTTTTATCATTCCGATGTTTTCAATCGCTCAGGAAAAACTGAGCCTAGCAGATGCGGTGCAAATTGGATTGAAAAATAACTTTGGAGTTCAAATTCAACAACTCAATGTTGAATCCTCCAAGCTCAATAATAATTGGGGACAAGCGGGTTTATTACCATCTATCAATTTAATTGCCAGTCAAAATAACAGCATTGTTGAGCGGAAGCCTGCTAACCCGTTTGCAGTAGCCGGTACAAACATTACCAACAACGTATTGGGTCAGTTGGACGTGCAATTCACTTTGTTCGATGGCTTTGCAGTCAAAATTGCGAAGCAACGCCTCGAGCAATTGGAAGCCCTCAGCAAAGGAAATGCAGCATTTGTAATGGAGAACACGGTGCAGTCTATTATCCTGAGTTATTATCAGGCGGCATTAGAAAAAGAGAGATTACAAGTACTGATTAAGAACCAGGCTTTTTCTAAAGAGCGCTATGACTACGTAAAATTGAAAAAGAGTTTGGGCTCTGCCATTTCATTTGATGTATTGCAAGAGCAAAACAATTACCTCACCGATTCATCCAATGTGTTGCGTCAGGAAATCATTGTGAAAAATGCTACCCGCACATTGAACGTCTTATTGAATGAGAATATCACGAAGACGTATGAATTCACCAACCTATTAGAATTTGCGGATGAGTCTTATTTATACGAAGACTTGCACGGCAAAATGGTGAGCTCAAATACCAATCTTAAAAATCAGTTCATCAGTCAGGAGTTGTTTCATAATGCGACTCGCAACGCAGAGGCCAATTTATCGCCTGCTATTCTGTTAAATATTGGAGCCACCGGAAGTTTAGACCAATTGAATGCAAACTTTCGAACGAATACTGGAAATCAAATTGAAAATACTGTGGGCTATTTAAACCGAGATTTAAGTCAGCCTGTATACTTAAAAGTAAATGAAACCGCATTAGTTCCACAGACTCAAACCGGTAATTCGTATGGAGCGTATGGAAACATCTCGTTGCGCTACACTCTGTTTAATGGAGGGCAATTGAGAAGAACCATCGACAATGCGCAAATCCAAGAAAAGATCGCGAAGTTAACTACCGATCAATTGAAGGCATCATTAGAAAACAGCTTGCTTGCCACCTATGATTTATACAATCTGCGCAAGCAACTGGTATTGATCGCGCAAACAAAACTTCAGGCGGCTGAGTTAAATCTTTCATTGGCGAATGAACGCTATAAGAATGGTGCACTCAGTGCTATTGATCTTCGCATCGTGCAAGAAAATTTTCGGGCTGCCGCTCTAGAAAAATTTGCGGCCATTTTTGATGGACTCTCTAGCCGCATTGATTTGGTACGTCTCACCGGAGGGCTGATTGATAACGCAGCTAAATAAATTTAGTGATCGAGGAAACTCTGCACCATCGATTCATTCACATGATCCATTAGCACTACCTTCCACCAAGTGGGGTGATCGTGATTATCCGGAACTAAGTTGTAATGATGTTGTATTTCGCGCACCATGTGACGGTTGTGGATGGCCACAATATTCATGTATGGATCGTGGATGTATTCAATCTTTTTCTTGTCGAGATCGGCACACATCTTCTTCTTCAAATCCATCACACGCTTCACTTTGGCCTGCAACCCTTTTGAACCAAACGCACGCAAAATCATCCATACTGAAATAGCGTTAGCACCCGAGCGACTTCCCGAAAGGGTATGAATTTTATGGGCCATAAAATGTGGCTCGGTGGTAGCCAGATAGTTCAGATATCCTTTGCGAATCAGAAACACACCGGTGCCGTAGGGAGCTTGCAGCATTTTGTGAGCATCTAAGCTGATGCTCGTTACTTTGCTGTTCGAAAAATTCAAACTGTTTTTGGGATGTGTAAATGGATACGTAAATCCACCGAATGCACCATCCACATGGACTTTGTAAAACACTTCTTCCTCATCCAGTACAGTAGTTAAGTTATCAATATTATCTACTGTACCGAACATAGTAGTCCCCATGTTGGCCACCACAATGAAGTACTCGATTTTTTCCGCTTTCGCTTTTTTGATTTTGGTGCGCAAATCCTGCAAGTTGATTTGCCTTGAAGTTTTGTGAACATCAATCACCAGTTGTTGAATGCCCAGCAGATTGGCGATTTTCCAAACAGAGTAGTGTGTATCTTCTGAGTGTACAATCGCAATTTGATGCGACTCTGCCTTGTACTTTCGTTTGAACAGATTTCGAAATATCCACGCGGCTTGCATGTTGCATTCCGTGCCGCCTGCTGCAATGTATCCATCTTGCATTCCGGGTTTGCCGGCCATCAATTGTTCGGCACAAATTTGAATGGCCTCCATTTCGAGTTGCTCGGTCCCTTCAAAAAAATCTCCTGAGATACCCTGCGTGGGGCAACCACCGTGATTTGCATTTTGAAGCATGGCATACAAGAAAGGCGATTGCTGCACGCCCTCTTTTTGAAAAATGCGCGGATCCATCGATGAGATGGGTAAGCCCATCACTTTACTTTTGCCAAAACGCACATTGCGATCAAATGCTTTTTTAATCGTGTTTCGTATTTCAGACGTGGGGAGACGTTTCCAATACATAAGTTAATGATCTATAAAGCCATCGATAAGAGCGTTGTCTACATGGTCCATCACAATTACACGCCACCACTTCGGATTTTCGGTGTCATCCGGCACCAGCCCATAGAGGCTTTCAATTTGCCGTGTCATGTGTTTGTTTTTGATCGCCACGATATTCATTCCGGCTTCATGAAAATACTCAATGTGTTTCGCATCAAGGGCTTCGCAGAGTTGGCGTGTGCGAATAAAAATGCGTTGCATTTTGTAATTCATTCCTTTTGACCCGAGCGTTTTCAGCAGCATCCAAATGGCAATTGCATTAGCTCCGGAACGGCTGCCAATAATCGTGTGATCTTTACCGGCCACGTAGCGGGCTTCTTTGGTAAGAGCGAAGTCCATAAAACCTTTTCGAATCATGAAAAGGCTGGTGCCAAAGGGTGCCCGCAAAATTTTATAAGCATCGGTATTGATGGAAGTGATTTTGGGATTCTTAAAACTGAGTTTGTGATCGGGCTGGGTAAATGGATAGATAAATCCACCAATGCCTGCGTCCACATGAATTTTGTAAGGCACATTTTGTTCTTCCAGTTGGGCACACACCAAATCAGGATCATCCACCGATCCAAATATTTCGGTGCCCATATTTAAAACCACAATGAAATAAAGAATGCCCCGGTCTTTGGCAGAAATGATTTGTTGCCTCAGATGATCTTTATCTATTTTTCGAGTGGCTGGATTTACGTTGACCACGATAGGGCGAATATCGAGCAGGTCACAGCCTTTGATAATTGAGATGCTGCTGTCTTCGGAGAAGAGCACGCCAATTTCTGATGTGCGGCAGCGATAGGTCTGTGTAAAATAATTTCGATAAATCCACATCGCCTCCATGTTGCTCTCGCTACCACCACCGGCAATGTACCCATCTTGTTGATTAGGTTGGCCCTGCAATATTTTTTCAGCGCAAAGCTTAATGGCATCACATTCAATTTCGTGTGTGCCACTAAAAAATGATTCTGATTTTTTATCGATGGTATGACACCCAATGTGGTTAGGGTTTTCGAGCATGGCGCTCAATAACGGATCGCCCTCGGCTACCTTATGATAAAATACGCGGGAATCCAGGAAGGATCCTGGCACGCCCATAATTTTGTTGCGCTTATAGGAAACGTTCTTCTTCAACGCCTGAAAAACGCGCTCACTAATTTGTTCTTTGGTAAGCCGTTTCCAGTACATGCGGTTGGTTTAGTTGAGGAGGCTTTTTTCCATCAGTACACAAGATAGAGACTGATCTTCAATGTTGCCAAATATGGCCTCGCCATCAAATAAAAACTCGCGATACAAGATGCTGGCGTAGGGCGTAAAAGCGTAGCGTCTTCTCACCCCGTTTTGAGATAGACGGCCGGTAACTTCGGTAATCATTTTCTTGTAGTTTTTCGATTTGGCCAATTCTAAAGATTGCCCAAAAAGAAGGAAAGCTACTTTCGTGCCTTGATACTCGGGATGAACGCCCGTTACAAATGAAACAACTACCTCTCCGTATGCGGCTATTTTTTTGTCAGATATGTACTTGCTTTGCAGCTGCCCCAGCATTTCAAAAATGGGCAAGAAATTTTGGTGAGCGCTAATATCAAACTGGATTTCATCTAGGGCATCTTGCAAAATTGTAAAGCCGGCAATTTTTGTCGTGGCTTCGTCAATGGCTACTAATCCCATCCCTTGTTCAATTGCCTGTTGGCAGCAAACGAGCGCAAACGGTATAAACTCATCTTTTTGGATTCCCAACTGACGTACCATAGGTTCGCGCTGAAAACTACGAGCAAAACATTCGGCAGCATCGTTTAAATCTTCCGGCTGCATTAAGCGGTATAGAATTCCTTCTTCAACTAAAGTTTGTGATAAAATTGATGCTTCTTTCATGGAAAAGGTTTACTTTAAATTTGGCTTTTAGGTATTTTTTCGGGGCGCAAATATACAATACTATTCAAAGAATGCGTGGCTGATGTGACTATTTACCAATTCCGTTAAAGTTTGATTAATATTTATACCACAATTAGATACAACTCGTAATCCTCCGAAGAGCAACGTAGCATGAAAGATCTCCCCTCTGATGCGATATTATTGAAAGAGAACTCCTTTTGGTCGGTTTACCGATGGAAGAATGCGGAGTCTACTCGTGAGGTGATCTTAAAATTGCTGAACCCTACTAGTGTAAGAAATGGCCACTTGAAGCAGTTGAGCGATGAATATGCAATTACACGTCAACTTGATTTGCCCTTCGTGCGCAAAGCGTTGGAAAAACTAAAACTCAATAATCGGGAAGGACTTGTATTGGAGTATTTGCCCGGTACAACATTGAAGGAGTGGATTAAGAATAACAGTGGATTAGAAGTAAAGAAGTTTTTAGAGTTAGCCATTTGCATAGCAGATCAACTTTTTCAAATTCATGAAAAAGGATATTACCACCGTGATATCAATCCGGAAAACATGATTGTAAACGAAACACTTACGACTGTTACGTTTATTGATTTTGATCTGGCCACTCCGTTTGGTGTTTTGCGCGAACAGCCGCTGAAGGAATCACTGGAAGGTACCCTCGCATATCTTTCGCCCGAGCAAACCGGAAGAACCAATCGGAAAATAGATTACCGAACCGACCTGTATTCACTGGGCATTACCTTCTATGAAGCGCTTACAGGCCAATTGCCTTTTTCTTTTTCTGATCCCACTGAAATGATTCATGCGCATCTCGCCATTGAGCCGAAGAGCGTACATGAAATTAAGAGCGACATTCCAATGATGATTTCGCTCATCATTAAGAAGATGATGGCGAAGAATGCAGAGATGCGCTATCAGTCTCTGGAAGGAGTAAAACATGATCTCACAAAATGCAAATCGCTTTTAGAGAATTCCGGCAGCATTGGCGAGTTTCAGCTGGCTGAGCGCGATCACTTTGGCAGGTTCAACATACCGCATTTGTTGCTGGGGCGCGAACGCGAAACGGCTCTGCTGCGCCAAATGTTGGAAAGAGTGATTCAAAGTTCTTCCTGCGAAATTTTAATCATCACCGGAGAAGCCGGATCAGGTAAGTCAACACTGGCTGCGCATTTGCATCCGTATTTGCTGGAGCAACACGGGTATTTCGTTTCCGGAAAATACGATGTTCCACAATTAAGTTCACCGTACAGTGCGATCATTTCTGCCTTTAAAGGTTTAATCAACATTCTTCTGAGCGAACCGGAAGAGTCAATATTGGAATGGAAAGAAGTTCTGAACCGTGCCGTGGGCGATTCGGGAAATGTACTAACCGAAGTAATACCGGAGCTGCAATTAATTTTGGGCCCACAGCCGCAACTTACTCAACTAGGCTCACGCGAGGCGGGTTTTCGATTCAACTATGTTTTTACCAATTTCATAAAAGCCATTAGCGCCAAGCATCCGCTCGTCATCTTTTTAGATGACCTGCAATGGGCCGATGAAGCATCGTTGATTTTGAACAAGGCTATTCTGACAGAAAAAGAATTGGGCAAAGTGTTTTTGATTGCCACTTGCCGTGAAGAAGAAAGAGCCGCCAATACGCAATTGGTAGCTGTTCTAAACGACATAGAAAAGAGTAAGCCCATCGAATATTTATTGTTGGAGCCGTTGCCACTTCAGGCAATTCAACAGATTGTGCTAGAAACAATCAACTGTACCATTAGCCAGGCAAATGTGTTGGCACAAGCCGTTCAACGAAAAACATTGGGCAATGCTTTTTTTGTCAATCAATTTTTAAAATCGCTTTACGAGAGAAATTACCTGCGCTGGCAAAATGCACTCGGTTGGACGTGGGATGAAGAGGAGATAGAAAATCTCAATATTACAGATAACGTAGTAGATCTGCTTTGCCAGTCCATTCGCAAAATGGAACCGACTACACAGCAGTCTTTAATGGTAGCTTCCTGCATTGGCCGCGATTTCTCAGTTTCACAATTGGCCAGCGTACTCGAAAACCATGATCAGGTCATCTTGGCTTTTTTACAGGATGCTGTTAAAAATGGGTTGATAACCTACTCGGCAATTGGCCGGGTAGTGCAACAAAATGAGTCGCAGAAATTTCGCTTTACGCATGATCGCATTCAGCAAGCTTCCTATTCATTATTAGATGAAACCCAAAAGCAGCAATGGCATTATAAAATTGCCATGAACCTGGTGCACTTTCAGGCAGAAGAAACCGATCAATATCTGTTTGAAATTGTAAATCATTTCCGATTGTCCAAGCCGCTGATACGCGAAGACAAACTGAAACAGCAGGTGGCGCGATTTAATTTAGATGCCGGCTTGTTGGCCAAACGATCGGTGGCCTTTCCACAGGCGCATGGCTATTTTCAAGAAGCTTTATTTTGGCTTCAACCTTTCAAACCTTGGACAACAGATTACGAAACAACACTTCAGTTGTTTGATGAGATTGCGGACACATCGTATTTGATTGGAAACTACGAGCGAATGGAGTATGCTATTGACTCCATTTTGAAAAATACGACTACACTGCTCCATCAAATTAAAGCCTACGAAGTAAAGATTCAATACTTTCAATCGCGCAATAAATTATTGGAAGCCGTCAAATTGGCGGTAGAGGTAGCGGCCATGTTGGGCGTGCGGCTTCCGGCTAAGCCTTCTAATTTAACGATTCTTACATCGTTGCTCTCGCTGCAATTTTCATTGGCGAAAAAGAGCCATGACTCGCTCGTATTATTACCGGAAATGAAGAACCCAAAGATTTTGGCAGCCATGCGCATATTAGTAAGCGTAAACAGTGCTACCTACTTTGCTGTTCCCAATCTGTTTCCTTTGCTGGTATTTCGGCAAGTAGAGCTTTCGCTGAAATATGGCAACTGCGAATTTTCTCCTTTTGCGTATGCTTCGTTTGGTGTAGTAAAAACCGGTGTGCTTGGGGATATTGAAGGTGGTTACAAATTGGGTCAGGTGGCCGAGAGATTACTCGATCAATTCCCTTCCAAAAGTTTGCGCGTGCGCACCATGATTGTGATCAATGGATTTCTCAATCATTGGAAAGTTCACCCCGGTTATTTTGTACTGGCGCTTCCTGCTTACTTTGATGCAGCCAAAGAATCTGGTGATATTGAGTATGCCGCCTTGTGTTTATTTAATCAAACCTTGTATAGTTTTTGTTTGGGCCAGTCGTTGATGCGCCTCGAACAAGAAGCGACTCAACGCGATGAAATCATTCAATCCTATAACCAAAACACACCGCTATTTTTTAATAAGATTTTTTTGCAGACTGTGATCAATTTGCGCGGAGGCGCGGTAAATCCAACCGAACTTATTGGCAGAGGGTATGATGAGTCGGTGATGATTGATATCCATCAGCGGGCAAACGACAAAACATCTTTGTTCGCTTGTTACATGCAAAAAGCCTACCTCCACTTTTTGTTTTATCAGCATGAACACGCCCTCACGTACATCAACAAAACTGAGCAGTATATTGGAAACGCCATTGCTTCGGTTATCTATCCGGTTTATTTCTTTTACGAAGCGCTGATTTATGCGGCTCAGGCCAAGAGCAAAGAAGCTTCGGGCACAGTACTTAAACGGGTTAAGAAAAACCTTCGGAAACTTGAAAAGTGGGCGAAGCTTTCACCCGAGCATCATGGGCATCGCCATCAATTACTATTGGCAGAATATTACCGACTTGTAGGAAATAGTTATGAGGCGGCTAGCTGCTACGAAGAATCCATCAAGCGTGCCAGCGAGAATCAGTTTGTTCAAGAGGCCGCGCTGGCCTTTGAGTTGGCAGGTAAATATTACCTCGAGCAAGGCCGGGAATCGCTAGCCGTTTATTATTTAGAAAGCGCGGTGCGTGCGTATGCACAATGGGGTGCTATTGAAAAAGTAAAACACCTTACTGCTCAGTTTGGTAAGCTGCTACGCTACAGACGCGTGGAGGAGTTTACCGTTTTTGAAGCAAATGATTCACTCCGTCTCAATAACAGTCAGGCGCTGGATTTGAATACAGTAGTGAAAGCCAATCAAGCCATTTCGCAAGAATTGGTGTTGGGAGCGCTGCTCGAAAAAATGATGGTGATTGTTGAACAAAGTGCCGGGGCCCAGCGCGGAGCACTGATTGACAATGACAACAACCAACTGAAAGTTTTGGTAGATCGCCATGCCATGATGCACAGCCCACTGGATGCGGCTAAAGATTTGCCCCTTTCAGTCATTCACTATGTAGCGCGTACCAAAAAAAGTTTGGTTTTTGGAAACGCCTATAAAGACTTACAATTTGGAAATGATGAGTACATCATTCGCGAGCAACCCAAATCGATACTTTGTTATCCTGTTATTCGCAAGGGCAAATTGAGTTGCATTTTTTATCTGGAGAATAATTTAGCCTATGATACATTCACGGCACAACGACTGGAGTTGCTCGACATCTTAGCGCCACAGATGGCCATTTCTATTGAGAATGCCTTGCTCTATGAAAACCTGGAGGCAAAAGTGAAAATGCGCACCGAGGAAATTCAGGTGAAAAATGAGAAGCTGGAACAACAGAAAGCAGAAATCGGGTACCAACGCGATCGATTGGAAGACGCTCAAAAAGAAATCATTTTCAAAAATGAAGAGCTTCGAAAAGTGAATTCCAATCTGGAGTTGATTGTGGAAGAGCGCACGCGCGAGCTGATGGTCACTTTAGAGAAACTAAAAGAAAGCAACAAAGAACTCGATACGTTTATTTATCGCGCTTCACACGATTTGAAAGGCCCGATCCTTCGCATTCAAGGTTTGACGATGATCACGCAGCGTGAGCCTGATCCTGCTCTGCAAAAACTAAATATCAATAGGATTGAATTTACAGCCATTGAAATGGGGCGGGTGCTTTCTAAGTTGTTAAACATCCATCAGGTTTTTAAAGATGAAATTGAAAAAACCAAAGTCAACTTTGAACAACTAATCAGCGATGTAGCCAAAACATTGCAACCATTAATTTGGGAGAATACTGACTTTTTGATTGTGGATATTCCAAATGACCTTGTATTCTATTCAGATATTCAATTCCTGAAAACCATTTTGGAAAACTTGATTGAAAACTCGATTGTGTTTCGCAAAGAAGGCGTTGATCTGAAAATCAAAGTTGCCATTCGTGTGCAGCAAGGCAAGCTGATTTTGTCTGTGCGCGATAATGGATCCGGTATCGATCCGGAAATCAAAGATCAATTGTTCAATATGTTCTATCGTGGCTCCGAAAAATCAATCGGTAATGGATTAGGATTGTACCTCGTAAAGAAGGCCACCGAAAAATTAGACGGTGAGGTTCACATTGAAAGCACTCAATATGAATTTACCGAAGTTAACGTAGTAATCCCTTCAGCCTAGCCTTCGGAAGGGATGTCAGAAGAAACTTCAGACGAAACTTCTTCGTGGCGCATTACCCAGAAATTATTAAACCCTTCGCCTTGCTGAATGTTGATGAATCCGTTTGCCAGCAACTCTAAAATGGAAAGGAAATTAAAAATTAATGCAATACGAGTAGGTGCATTTTCAAAGAGCTCAATAAAAGCAACGCGTGGCTTGCTGCTGATTTGCTCTAAAATATATTGCTTCTGCCCCTCAATCGTGTAGGGGTATTGAATTACCTGATGCACCGGCTTGTTCTTTTCTTCATCTTGACGCTTGAGCACCTTTTCGAATACTGTCAGTAGTTTGAAAAGATCCACATCTTGCAATTCCGCCTCTACATTTGTGCTTTCAGCTAACTGACGAAGTTCTTTCATCAAATTGCCGCGCTTTTCTTTCATCAACTCGCTCTCCTCCATTTTGTGGAATTGCTCTACCACCGACTTGTACTTTTTGTACTCCATCAAGTGTTTCACTAACTCCTCGCGTGGGTCAATTTCGTTGCCTTGCTCATCGAGTTGTGGTCGTGGCAGCAACATTTTCGACTTAATTCGCATAAGCGTGGCAGCCACCAAAATGAATTCGCTGGCCACTTCAATGTTCATGGTCTCCAGCTTTCGCAGATATTCCAAAAAATCGTTGGTGATTTTTGAAATAGGAATGTCATTTATTTCTAATTCATCGCGCTCGATGAAGAATAAAAGTAAGTCAAAAGGCCCTTCAAAAAGGGGCAGGTGAATTTCGAAAGGTTGTTGTTCCATAAACTTTAACGGACCGCAAAATTATCCAAAACCAACTAGAAATCCGTAGTAATCGTTAAATCTGTAAATTTGTGGCTAAACCTGCCTAAAACATTCTAAAACACTTACATTGGGATGCTGTTTTAATAGCAAGCTGCCCAAAACACCGAAAAAATGCTGATCACACCCGGAAAATTATTATCGAAAATCGAAAGCCCAGCCGATCTCAAAAAATTAGATCAGGTGCAGTTGGTGCAGCTTTGCGATGAATTGCGTCAATTTATTGTAGATAATGTGTCCGTTTATGGAGGCCATTTTGGTGCCAGCTTGGGTGTGGTAGAATTGACGGTAGCGCTTCACTTTGTTTTAAATACACCGTACGACCAACTTGTGTGGGATGTAGGCCATCAGGCGTATGGTCATAAAATCCTTACGGGAAGGCGCGACAACTTCTATACCAACCGCGTGTATAAAGGTATTTCCGGTTTCCCGAAAAGGAAAGAGAGCCCCTATGATGCATTTGGTGTAGGACATTCGTCAACATCAGTATCAGCAGCCTTGGGAATGGCTATGGCTTCGAAGTACCAAAAATTGGACGATAAGCAACATGTAGCTGTGATTGGCGATGGCGCATTAACCGGAGGGATGGCTTTTGAGGGACTGAACCATGCCGGAGTTTCAGACACCAACTTGCTCATTATTCTGAATGACAATTGCATGTCCATCGACCCGAATGTGGGCGCTTTAAAAGATTATCTGACCGACATTACCACTTCACAAACTTATAACCGGTTGAAAGAAGATGTGTGGAACATGCTAGGCAAGCTGTCTACATTCGGTAAGAGTGCGCAGGAAATCGTATCAAAAATCGAAACCGGCATTAAGTCAACTTTACTGAGTCAAAGCAATTTATTTGAGTCGCTCAATCTCCGCTATTTCGGTCCGGTAGATGGCCATGATGTGGATCATCTGGTGGCTATTTTGAATGATCTCAAGCAGATCAAAGGCCCCAAAATTCTACACTGCATTACCACGAAGGGAAAAGGCTATGGCCCCGCTGAAAAGGGAAACGCTACGACTTGGCACGCACCCGGCACATTCGATAAGATAAGCGGTGAAATCCATAAGAAAATTTACGATCAACCACAGGCTCCAAAATACCAGGATGTGTTTGGTCACACCCTTGTCGAATTGGCCAAAACCAATGATAAAATCGTAGGAATCACACCAGCCATGCCTTCCGGCTCATCGATGAATATCATGATGAAAGAGATGCCGACAAGAGCATTTGACGTAGGCATTGCTGAACAACACGCAGTTACTTTTTCAGCAGGTTTGGCTACACAAGGGCTGGTACCGTTCTGTAATATTTATAGCTCGTTCATGCAACGGGCGTACGATCAGGTGGTACATGATGTCTGTATTCAAAATTTGCCGGTCAACTTTTGCTTGGATAGAGCTGGTTTTGCCGGTGCTGATGGACCGACACACCATGGTGCGTATGACATTGCTTACTTCCGGTGCATACCTAATCTTATTGTGGCTTCGCCCATGAATGAATCGGAGTTGCGCAACCTGATGTACACCGCCCAACTTCCCCGCAAAGGGCAGGCATTCTCCATTCGCTACCCTCGCGGACAAGGAGTGATGCCTAACTGGAAAACTCCGTTTGAAGAAATTCAAATCGGAACCGGAAGAAAAGTTAAAGAAGGGCATGATGTGGCCATCCTTACCATCGGTCATATTGGCAATTATGCTGTGAAAGTTTGCGAAAAATTAGAAAAACAAGGCATTTACATCGGCCATTATGATATGCGTTTTGCGAAGCCTTTGGATGAAACGCTTTTACATGAGGTCTTCACAAAGTACTCTAAGATCATTACCGTAGAGGACGGTTGTATTCAGGGAGGTATGGGAAGCGCGATTTTGGAATTTATGGCCGATCATCAATACAACGCCTGGATTAAACGATTAGGCATTCCGGATTTGGTAATTGAACATGGCGAACAATCGGAGTTACATAAAGAATGCGGATTTGATGTAGATGCTATTGAGCAAACTGTTTTGATGATGCTTGAAAACTCGAAGGCATTGGTTCATTAATGAGCAGTCTGTTTTACAAGAGATTAGGTTTCGGTCCCCCGATCATTTTACTACACGGTTTTTGCGAAACGCATCAGATTTGGGATGGATTTGCGGAATCTTTAACTGCTGATTTCTCGGTGGTGAGTTTTGACTTGCCCGGCTTTGGAGAAAGCCAATTAATCTCGCCACTCTCCATCGAATCGGTGGCTCTGAGAATCATTCAAGAATTGGAAGCATTGAAAATGAATAGGTGTGTGATTGTAGGGCATTCGCTGGGCGGCTATGTGGCTTTGGCTATGCAGCAGGCACGACCTGAATTGTTTGCAGGAATCGTATTATTTCATTCTACTGTATTTGCCGACACAGAAGAAAAGAAGTCAAACCGTAATAAAACCATTGAATTTGTTAAAAATTATGGGGTTGCACCTTTTGTAGATACGTTCGTAACCAACCTCTTCCATCAAAAAAATCATCCTTCTGTCCTGGAAATTCATAAAATGGCCATGCAAACGCCATTGGAAACACTGATCAATTATTCAGAGGCTATGCGCGATCGGCCTGCACGCGATCAGATTGAAGGTTTTGATTTATTGATTCTGGCTGGCCGGTTTGATGCAATTATCCCTATTTCGGTTTCTGAACAGATGTCCACTTTATCAGACCGAACAACCCTAAAAGTGCTCCCATCGAGTGGCCATATGGGCATGTTGGAAGACCGCGAAAAATCGCTTGATTCAATCAGAGCCTTTGGTTTGACAAGACTTGTTTAAGCTTAACGATTAATTATTCTCTTTTTCTGGATTTTTTGATGTGGATTTTAGTGTTTTGGCTATATTTGGAATCGATAACATCGTAAACCCTAAAGTTTTAAACTTATGACTTCACCTTTAGAACAGATTGATCCCCACAAATACGATGATTGGAATAACCTCGCAGCTAACCTTGGCTATGTTTTTTGGGCAGTAGGCATTTTGGTGGCAATTGGCTATTTCATTCGGTTGTCTACGATCAGTGGGAACAAAAACAAGTACGATTTCATCAATAAGCATGAAATTAAATATTTGTGGATTGCCTCTATCATTATTGTCATAGGTCTATGCCTTTACGGCAATTCCAATATTGAAAAAATGAGCTCTGTTTTATTCTTTGTAAGGGGCTTTTTGACGATTGCCGTGGGTTTGGTTATCGCCATGATTTTGCAAAACCTGCTTAAATTTTATTATCCATTCTTTATCGAAAAGCGCTTGAAAGTATTGCGCTATAAGCCACGGATTTCTCCTAAAACCGGCAAACCAATGAAGTTGCTGAGCGAAGAAGAAGAAGATGCTTACTTGGATGAGGGTATGCAAGCCGAAGAAAATGTGTTTTCGGTTGACTACGATGTTTGGAAAGATGAAGAAACGGGCTTTATTCAAATTGAAAAATATGCAGGTCACTTACATGCTATCCAGTGCCCTGAGTGTAACTACCAAACTTTCAAAGTGGTAAAAGAGGAGATCACAAAAACTCCTACCGCTACAGAAGAAGGTGAAATCATTAAACACTACTTGTGCGGATATTGCGGTTACAAAGCGAAGAAAATTGTGGTGTTGAAGCAGCAAGCTAAGACAGCAGACACAGTAGCTGCCTAACCTAAAAGAATTTGATAAAAAAAAGAGGCTTCGAACGGAAGCCTTTTTTTTTGCCTTTTAGATTTCAAATTCAGGTAACTTAATCTGATCTGAATAAAATTTCATTCGCGTATGCGCCCGATCCAGCGGAGCAATTCGCTCAATGATAGTTCGCTTGTGATTGATAAATACTTCCACATACTCATCGCCCAACAAATACAAGTTCACTTTATGTTTGTAATAGCGAATGCCCATGATGAAATGAGCATGTTCGTAGAGTAGGGAAATTTTCTTTTCCATCGGATAATTGGCCAACTCACTCCACGAAATCATTCTGTAACTACTTTGTTGCTTCTATAATTGATTTTTCAATAATATCGCAGCACTCATGAATCTGCTCTTCTGAAATTACCAGCGGTGGTGCTAACCGAATGATGTTGCCATGTGTGGGCTTTGCAAGCAGACCGTGCTCGGCAAATTTCAAACAAATGTTCCAGGCCGTTTCGCTATCCGGTGTATCGTTGATTACAATGGCATTTAACAAGCCTTTGCCTCGCACCAATTTCACCATATTGGATTTCTGCATGAAGGCAGTCATTCGGTTGCGGAATACGATTCCCAACCGTTCAGCATTTTCTGCCAGCTTCTCTTCTTCAATAACACGTAGCGCCTCCATGACCACTGCAGCCGCTAATGGGTTGCCGCCAAATGTTGAGCCATGCTCGCCCGGTTTGATCACCAACATAATGTCATCATCGGCCAAAACCAAAGAGATGGGCAACACACCACCGGATAATGCTTTACCAAGTATCAATAAATCGGGGCGCACATTTTCGTGTGACGATGCCAACATTTTGCCGGTGCGCGCAATGCCCGTTTGAATTTCGTCCATCATCAGCAACACATTGTGCTGCTTACACAATTTTTCGGCAGACTTCAAATAACCTTCATGTGGTACGTACACTCCGGCTTCACCTTGTATAGGTTCAATCCACAACCCGCAAACATTTGGATTCGCCAATGCCTTTCCGAGAGCTGCTACATCATCATAGTCTACAATTTCAAAGCCCGGCATAAATGGGCCAAAACCTTTTTGTGCCGATGGATCGGTAGAAGCACTAATGATAGTAGTAGTGCGGCCATGAAAGTTTTTCTTAGCGGCTACAATCACCGCCTGATTTTCTGGGATTCCTTTTTTGGTATAACCCCACTTGCGTGCCAACTTGATGGCCGTTTCATTAGCCTCGGCACCGCTATTCATAAATAGCGCCTTTTCATAACCAAACAATTCGCACACAAACTTTTCGGCTACGCCTAGTTTGTCATTGTAAAATGCACGCGAGGTAAGTGTAAGTTCTTTGGCTTGGTCGATCAATGCTTGAATGATACGCGGATGGCAATGCCCCTGATTGACGGCACTATAAGCAGAAAGAAAATCAAAATAGCGCTTGCCCTCTACATCCCACAAAAAAACCCCTTCGCCTTTGCTCAACACCACCGGGAGTGGATGGTAATTATGTGCTCCAAATTTTTCTTCTAAAGCAATGGCTTCTTGGCTGGTAGTAATAGTGTCAATCATAATGGTAAAAATACGGTGTTGGTAAAGGTACTCAAACCGCCTGAATTTTATAATGTAAACCGTGGTGCATGAAGCTAACCGAAATGCTCTAAATTTGTACTCCGAATAATACGTATGGAATTGGACCAGGAAAATTTGAGGCGTTTTTTTGAGAAGTTGCGAAGCATTGGTTTGCTGGAGCGAATTTTCGGTTGGGGAAAAATAATTTCTCAGTTGGTTGATGCCAATGGCGAATTGCAAAAACTCATTACCAAAGCAGAATCGCTGAAGACAGAAAACAGCAGATTGGAAGGTTCGCTCACTGTTGAGAAAGTGGCTACCTCTAATTTACAACAAACAGTAAGTCGGCTGGAAACGGAGAATGTACGGCTTAGCGGATCTACCGATCATTTGTTGAAAGAAAAAGAAGAACGAGTAAAAGAACTTTCGTCACTATCAGAGGCAAACAAAATTTATTTGCGCAGAGGCACAGAATTATCCAATGAACTGGCGGTAACGAAGAGTAGCTTAGAACGTTCGGAACTGGAAAGCAAGCGCATGAAAGAGCAGCTTACGCAGTTTCAAAGTTTAGAAGAACATCGCAAGAGTGAGTACGAAAAGTCGATGGCTGCGCTCAATCAGATTCAGCAAAAAATTCAAAAAGACCGCGAAGCAGAAGTTGATATCAGAAACCGTACGGAAATCGAGCGACTGAAAAGATTGAAAGAAACATGGACAGCCCATGAAGAAAACGTGAAGGGGCGAATCAAAGCAATCTGTAATCGACATGGCATCGATTACATTGATAAAGTGCCATTCAAAGGCAGTCCGGACAACACGATCAAAATCAAAGATGAGTTTATCATTTTCGATGCCAAGAGCCCAGCCAGCGATGACTTATCCAATTTCCCATCGTATATCAAAAATCAAACGGATAGCATTAGCAAATACGTGAAGGAAGAAGGTGTAAGGAGGGAACTATTTTTGGTGGTTCCTACGAACACACTCGATGCGTTGGGTCAATACGAATATAAGCTGCCAGACTACACGGTGTTTGTGATTTCTATTGATTCGCTGGAACCTATCATCTTGTCGTTGAAGAAAATTGAAGACTACGATTTTGTCGATCAACTGAGCCCTGAGGAGCGCGAAAATATTTGTCGTGTGATTGGCAAATTCGTGCACCTATCCAAAAGACGAATTCAGATTGACGGTTTTTTTGCGAAGCAGTTTTTCGAGTTGGTCTATCGTAGCGAAGCCGATTTGCCAAAAGATATTTTGGATAAGGTGGTGGAATTTGAAAAATCTGAGAAACTGAATCCGCCCATCGAAAAACGAGCCAAGCAAATCAACCTGAAGGAATTGGAATTAGAGAACGATAAAATTAATAGTGAAGCAAACCAGAAGGGAATTGTTACTCACGATTCGTTGTTAATGAAAGAGATCAACAAGCTGCCTTTGTATACCACGCAGGTTGAAAACCCAAAGAATAAGGATCAGGCAGGATTATTCGAATTCTAATTATATAAAGGAGTAGATGAAAGTAACGGCAGATAATAAACTTAAAAAATTAATCGTTGTGGGCGATCGTGTTTTGATCCGCCCTGCTAAAGAATCGGATAAAACTGAAAGTGGACTATATCTTCCCCCCAGCGTTCAGGAGAAAGAAAAGATACAACGCGGCTATGTAATCAAGGCGGGGCCAGGTTATCCTTTGCCAATGCCAGCCGATCAGGATGATTTGTGGAAAGGGAAAGAAGAGCAGGTAAAATATTTACCGTTGCAAGCACAGGAAGGGGACTTAGCTATTTATCTGCAAAAAGGTGCCATCGAGGTGATGTACGAAGGAGAGAAATACTTCATTGTGCCGCAAGCTTCTATTTTAATGTTAGAGCGCGAGGAAGATTTAATCTAATATGGCAGGACTTTCATTTGCATCGCTTAGGGCAGGAAGAAAATATTATCTCATCAACTATGGCGATCGCTATGAGTTTGAGTTGGAAACGGTGCTTTCTAATGAAGATTTTCGGGTCAAAGATTTACATACTCTTGAACGCTACACGATTGGTGACTTGCTCAAATTTGGCAAGGGAAAAGATTTTGAGATCCGCGAACTGCGGGAATAATTTCCGAATTTCATCATAGATGTAGCCGATGATTATTTAGCTTGCTTCCCATGTATTTAGAATATTTTGGCTACGTAGCCTCTATTTTAATTGGATTGCTTTTAGGATTATTGGGTGGTGGCGGATCGATTATGTCCATCCCCATTCTCGTTTACCTATTCCAGATCGATGCAGTCACCGCATCTGCTTATTCACTCTTTATTGTAGGCACCACCAGCTTTGCCGGAGCCGTGCCCAAATACCGAGATCACCTAGTAAATATTCGCACAGGCTTTTTATTCGGCATTCCCTCCATCGTCACCATTTTCATCACACGGAAATTTATAGTGCCCGCCATTCCCGATGAACTCTTTCAGTGGAACGAGTTCTTCTTCACCAAACGCCTGCTGCTTCTGGGCATTTTTGCCATTCTGATGGTGCTGGCCTCCGTGCCTATGATTAAAGGCCGCAGAGACATTCAGCCAAGAAGAAAAGAGTTTCAAACTCAGTTGATCATAATTGAAGGTGCACTCATTGGCTTTTTGACCGGCTTGGTCGGTGCCGGTGGGGGCTTTCTGATTATACCTGCGTTGGTGCTTCTAACCGGTTTGCCCATGAAAACCGCTGCCGGAACTTCACTTTTTATTATTGCCATCAATTCATTGACTGGTTTTGTGGGAGATGCCCTTAACTCGAAAATGGACTGGCAATTTTTGTTAACCATTACAGCCATTGCCATTGTTGGTGTTCATATTGGCAACGTACTTTCGCGCAAAATCCCCGGAACCAAGCTAAAAAAGGCATTTGGCTGGTTCACTTTGGCTATGGGGTGTTGGATTTTGGTCCGTGAGACCATCCTAAAACCATAAATTTTTAAAGCATTTTTACTCAGACAGGAAACCTTTTGGGTTGATTTTACGATTATTGATAGTAATACTATTATATTTGATTGTAAAATCATCAAAATGGCAACACTTGCTTTCAAACTCAACGAGCATTTATATCTGCGCGATCCGCAGCATACCCAGTTGGGGCAAAACATCATTCAAAAAAGTGTCGAAATGATCGATCGCCTAGGATTTGAACAATTTACTTTTAAGAAACTGGCCGAGGAGATTAATTCCACCGAAGCTTCGATTTATCGCTATTTCGAAAACAAACACAAACTTTTGGTTTACCTGATTTCCTGGTATTGGCATTGGATTGAGTACCGTATCGATATCGCTTCGGGCTCATTACAAAATCCAAGTGAAAAGTTGCGCGCCTGCCTGCGTGTGCTGGCTGATGAAAAAAAATTCGATGCCGGTTTTGAATTTGTGAATGAGGAAGCATTGCACCGCATTGTCGTAGCCGAGCTTGACAAAACGTATCAGACCAAAGGTGTGGATGATTACAATAAAGAGGGATTGTTTGGCGGCTTTAAATCGGTTTGCCGAAAGATTACGACTGTGATTTTAGAAGTCAACCCTTCGTATCCATATGCGGCTTCGTTGGTGAGCACCATCTTGGTGAGCAGCAACCAACAATTGTTTTTTTCAGAGCACTTGCCATCATTAACAACCATTGGAACTGGCCAGGAGCGATATACACAACTTTATAAGTTTATGGAAAACATAGTGTTTAAATCCATTCAATCATAAGCAATGTTGAATAACGATCAAATCCATCGTTGCTTGCGCGAAGTAGCTGCAGCAACTCATCACAGCTTCAACTTAGAAGATCTACGCCATGTGGAGGCCAACCAGCGTTGGTATAATAATGATGATTTTGTAGAATTTAAAAGAGATTTAACCGAGGCAGGTAATAAGATTCGCATCCTGTTGATGGAAAATCAGCTGGATGAAAAAACCTTCTTCGACTTTTTTGAAGAGCAGTCCGCACCCGTGCTTACTTTTTTTGCCGAAGGCACAGAAATGTTTCCGGCATTGCTGGTACCCGGTAAAAAAGAGTTAAAAGTAGTGTGTATTAAAAAAGGTGAGACAACGAATGTAGCATTTGATCGAAATCAGCTTTTGAAAAATGAGAAAGGCGAAATCACCTTCTTTGCGATCTTCTCTTACGAAAGCCCGGTGAGCATTGCAACCGAAGAAGGGGTAAAACCAACACCGGCACGCAGATTATTTCAATTGCTGAAAACAGAGAAAAAAGAAATCTTTTACATTTTGTTTTATGCATTAGTCGTTGGTTTGATCAGTTTGATTGTACCGCTCGGCATTCAGACAACCGTAGAGTTGATTTCGGGAGGAGTAATATTTAGTTCAGTTTATCTCATGATCGGCTTGGTGATTGTTGGTGTGATTTTGAGCGGAGGATTGCAGATGGTCCAAATCAGTTTGGTAGAATTTCTTCAACGAAGAATTTTTACGAAAGCGGCATTTGAATTTGCCTTCCGTATTCCACGCATTCGGTTAGAGGCTTTGCACAAGAGCTATGCACCAGAGTTGATCAACCGCTTTTTTGATGTAATGACCATTCAGAAAGGGTTGCCCAAATTATTGATTGATTTATCGTCATCGGCCATTCAGATTTTGTTTGGGTTGTTGCTCATTTCTTTATACCACCCATTCTTCGTCTTTTTTGGATTGATACTTCTCTTATCGCTTACGCTGATTTTCTATTACACCGGCCCACGCGGGTTGAACTCTTCCATTCAGGAATCAAAATACAAATACAAAGTAGCACAGTGGCTGGAAGAATTGGGCCGGGCTATTCACTCATTTAAGTTGGCCGGAAACACCGAGTTGCCCATTCGCAAAACGGACTACAACGTAAATAGCTATTTAAAAAACCGGAAGATTCATTTTAATGTGTTGTTGTTGCAATACGCATGTATTGTGCTTTTCAAAGCTTTGATCATTGGTGGGTTGTTGATTATGGGCACATTGCTTGTAGTCGATCGCCAAATCACATTAGGCCAATTAGTAGCTTCTGAAATTGTAATCATTTTGATTTTGAATGCAGTGGAGAAAATAATCATGTATATGGATGTAGTATATGATTTATTAACAGCTGTGGATAAAGTAGCGCATGTTACCGATTTACCGATTGAGCGCACCGGTGGTTTTGACTTTCCGAAATTGAACGATGAAGGGTTTTCCGTGCGCCTGAAAGATTTGAAATACAAATACACCGATTCATCGACTTATGCTTTGGCAGGTGTGGATCTGGAGATTCAAGCTGGTGAGAAAATCTGCTTAACCGGCACCACCAATTCAGGCAAATCTACTTTAGTGAATATCATCTCCGGATTGTATAGCAATTATGAAGGTGTGGCCACTATCAATCAATATTCTCTTCGCGATTTAGACCTTACCCATTTGCACGATTATGTGGCTAAAAATATTTCGCGCGAAGATTTATTTGATGGAACCATCTTAGAGAACGTAACCGTTGGTAAGCCATCGGAGACAGTAGAAGATGCATTGGGCGCATTAAAAGAAGTAGGTATTTTAGATCAGGTACATGCTATGCCCGAAGGCATCAGCACACCATTGCTGAGTGGAGGTATTGGCCTTTCCAATTCATTTTGCTACAAACTGATTCTAGCCCGCTGCTTAGCCGAGAAGCCACGCCTGCTCATCTTAAAAGACTTTTTTCAAGTGCTTTCGAAAAAAGAAAAAATGGAATTGTTAGCAACACTGAACCACCCATCGGTGAAGCGAACCATCCTGTATGTGTCCAATGATCCGTTGATCATGAGCAGCTGCGATCGAGTAGTAGCGCTTGATCAGGGCCGCGTAAAAGCAATTGGAACGATGGAAGAATTATTGAAGAACGAACAATTAAGAGGAATTTTAGACTAAGCCGATATGCTCAACATTTCATCTCAATCGGTCAAAGAAAAAATGCCGCAAGAGAAATTATATTCTTTGCGCTCGCTGGAAACACCGCTGGCCGGAAAGTTATTAGCCAAGTGGTTGCTCGGTATGCTCATTTTATTCTTTGTCATTTTATTTTTGCCATGGCAGCAGAACATTCGTGGCAAAGGAAAGGTAACGGCACTATCGCCCAGCAATAGGCCGCAAACTATTGAGACGACCATTGCTGGTCGTATTCAAGTTTGGAAAATAAAAGAAGGACAGTTTGTTAATAAGTCCGACACCATCGCCATCATCAGCGAGGTAAAAGAAAAGTATTTTGACCCGCAAATGCTCTCGCGCCTACAACAAGTGATTACCGCGAAAGAGCAAAGTCTGCAATCCAAAGATCAGAAAGCAAAAGCTTTGCAACGGCAGATACGTGCATTAGAAGATGGTATGCGAACCAAAATGGATCAGGCGAAATCTAAATTGGAAGCAGAACGCGTGCGCTTCAACAACTTTAAAAGTCAATATGAGCGAAGTAAAAAGCTTTTTGAAGCAGGCAATATTACACTCACCAAGTTTCAGGACATCGAGTACAAGTATCAGGGCAGCGAAGCAGATTTTGTTAATGCTGAAATTGAAATTGAACGTGTGCAGGCTGAGTACCTCGACAAAATCAACAAGGCCGAATCTGATTTGAACAATACACTCTCTGAGCAATTTGATACACAAGCCGATTTAGCCAAACTGCGCAATGAGTTGAGCAATATGGAAATTCGAAGCCAGCAATATTTTATTCTGGCACCGCAAGCGGGCTATGTCGTAAAAGCCACACAAGCAGGTATTGGAGAGACCATCAAAGAGGGAGATCCGGTCTGTACAATTATGCCACAATCGGAAGATGTAGCAGTAGAAATGCATGTGAAAGCAATGGATGTTCCGTTGATTAGCCGAGGCAGAAAAGTTCGTATTGAGTTTGATGGATTTCCGGCCTTGCAGTTTAGCGGATGGCCAAGTATTTCAGTGGGAACATTTGGTGGCACAGTAGAAGTTATTGACTATGTCAATTCAAAGCCCGGTGAGTTTCGCATTTTAGTAATACCTGATAAAACTGATGTGGAGTGGCCTAAGCAAGTACGCATGGGCTCCGGCATCAAAGGATGGGTCATGCTGGACAATGTAAGTGTGTGGTACGAACTGTGGCGTCAGTTGAATGGCTTCCCTCCAAGCTTATATCAAGAGCCGGTGGATGAAGATGCGAAAGCAAAAACTAAAGAATCGAAGGAAGCAGAGTAACCTATGAACAAAAAAATTCTTTCTTGTTTGTTTCTATTATTTGCAATTGCCGGTCATGCGCAAATTTCGCTTGATTCAGTTTTTGTGTTGCCCGATTCCATCAAGCCATTTTCATTGGATGGCATCTATGCAGCTATGTTAGAGTATCACCCGGTGGTGAAGCAGGCTTACTTATTAAATGAAACTGCACGCCAAGAAATACGCATGGCACGTGGCGCGTTCGATCCGAAAGTGCAAGCCGATTTGAGCATCAAGGAATACAAAGACAAAGAGTACTACAATAAATTTAAAACGTCACTGAGTATTCCAACGTGGTTTCCGCTCGATCCGAAAATTGGTTTTGAACGCAACACCGGGCAGTTTCTCGATCCGGAAGATATTGTAGGTGGTGCACCGGGCAACAGTCAATTGACCACCGGCATTTCACTTCCGCTGGGTCGTGGTTTATTTACCGATGACAGACGTGCCGCACTGAAGCAGGCTAAGTTGTTTACCAAACTCGCAGAGGCCGAGCAAATAAAATTGGTAAACAAGATTTTGCTGGAAGCGGCCAAAGATTACTGGCAATGGTATTTTTCTTATTATAATTATCGATTACTCAGCCGCAGCACGATTATCGCTACGGAAATTTTCAGACGTGTAAAATTAGATGCCAGCTTGGGCGAAGCATCAGCCATTGATACCATTCAAGCCAAGATCACCTTGCAGCAGCGACTAGTAGAACGACAAGAATCTTATTTGGAATTTCTAAATACAGGAATCCGGATGTCAAATTATTTGTGGGATAATGGCGGGTATCCGGTGCAACTTTCGGCAGACGTAGCCCCCATTCTATTACCCACTGAAGCACAGTTGTTATCCACACAAACGCTGAACGAATTGATTTTTTTGGCGAAGCAAAATCATCCGGAATTAATAAAGCTGCGCACCAAAATTGATCAACTGGAAATTGAGCGCAAGCTGGCTTCCGAATATCTGAAACCACGATTGGATTTGAATTACAACTTCATCAACCAACCATTAATACCAAACGGATCGTTCAATTCACCTTCTATCGGCAAAGATTACAAGTTCGGATTAGATTTTTCAATGCCCATTTTATTACGAAAAGAACGGGCGAAGTTGGCGCTCACCAAAGTGAAAATTCAAAGTACCCAATGGGAGCAATCACAAGCAGAGCGTGAAATTGTGAATCAAATTAATGTGGTGTACAATCAGATTGTAAACACAGGTCAGATATTAGTGCAGCAAACAGAAGTGGCTGAAAACTACACACGCTTGTTGCGGGCAGAATTAATTAACCTGGAGAATGGTGAAAGCGATTTGTTTAAGATTAACGTACAACAAGAGAAGCTCATCCTTTCGCAATCAAAATTGTTAAAGCTGAAAGCAGAATACGAAAAAATGAAAGCGACCATGTATTGGGCTGCCGGTGTTCGCAACCTCAATTATAGTGCGAAAACAGATTAACGATTAAGGATTGAATCGACAATTTCTTTCGAAACGCGCACAGCTGAATTAAGTGCGCCACTCACAGAACCTGCATCACCACTGAAATCAGTAGCCTCACCCGCAAAGTATATCTTTTTTGAAACAGGAGCCGCCAGCGTTTTTCGATCTTGCAAAGTAGCTCCAACAAGTGGGTATGAGAATCCGCCTTTCGTAAATTCATCGGTGGTCCAATCCTTCACCAGCGAAATAATGTTGCTGTCGTTGCTCACATTATTTAAATCTCTTCGGATGTATTTAGTGCCCGAAGAGATTTAAATAATGTGAGCAACGAC
>JABFSO010000383.1 GCA_013140555.1 Cyclobacteriaceae bacterium
GCGCTGCTTCATGATATCGGCCATGGTCCGCTCTCGCATACGCTGGAAGAAACCCTGCTAGCGGGCATTCACCACGAAAGTGTTTCGTATCTCTTTATGAAATCGTTGAATGAGCAGTTCAATCACTCGCTTGATCTGGTTCTCCAATTGTTTCGCAACAGCTATCCACGGAAATTCTTTCACCAGCTTATTAGCAGTCAATTGGATATCGATCGGTTAGACTATCTCATGCGTGATAGCTTTTTCACCGGTGTGATGGAAGGCACGATCGGCATCGACCGGATTATTGCTATGCTCAATGTAAGGAACGATCAACTGGTAGTAGAGGAAAAAGGCATCTTCAGCATTGAGAGTTTTATCAATGCGAGAAGATTAATGTACTGGCAAGTGTATCTGCACAAAACAGCAGTTAGTGCCGAACGGATGATGGTGAACATCATTCGCAGAGCACAATATCTTTACCATGCGGGAGAGCCCTTAATGTGCAGTGAATCTTTGAAAGTCTTTCTAAAAGAAAATCATTCCCTGGAAGACTTCACTGAACAACCTCATTTATTGGAGTCGTTTGGTCAACTGGATGATAACGATATTTGGGGTGCCATTAAAATCTGGAAAGATCATAAAGACGAAATTCTGGCAGGGCTTTGCAATCGGCTGCTGTTACGCGAACTGTTTCAAATTCGTTTCCGCAATTCGCCTATCAAAAAAACAGAAATAGAAAGCGCGCGTCTGCATATCCATCAGTCGTTTGGTGTGCTTCGTAAAGATGCCAGCTATTTGTTTTCGTATGGCCGGGTGAGTAATGAAGCCTACATTACCGATGGAAAACCTATCAACATTCTGATGAAATCTGGCAAGGTTGTAGACATTGCGCTTGCCTCTGATTTACCCTCGATTAAGGCGATCAGCAAAATCGTTGAGAAAAATTATATATGCTGGCCTAAAAATATATCTTTGTAAAAGAGGCAACAAGGTTTTCTGGATAAATCCCATCGAATACCTGATCTCGAAACAGCGAACTTATGGAATTTACCATTACACAAATTGCGGGGATGTTGGGTGGCCAGGTGAGTGGCGATGGGAATCAGAAAATCAATATGCTCGCTAAAATTCAGGATGCCAAGAAAGGTCAGATTGCATTCCTTTCCAATCCGAAATACGAACAATACATCTACACGACTCAAGCCAGCGCTGTTATCGTAAAAAAGGATTTTCAAGCAAGAAAGGAAGTTACCGCCACCTTGATTTTAGTAGATGACCCTTACAGCAGCTTCACGGTGCTTTTGGAAGAGTATCACAAGATGATGAGCTTTCAAAAATCAGGAGTAGAAGAGCCCAGCTTTATGGCAGCTAACTCCACAATGGGGGCGAGTGGCTATCGGGGTGCCTTTTCCTACATTGGAAGCAATTGCAAAATCGGGAATAATGTAAAAATCTATCCACACGTTTTCATTGGCGATAATGTGGTGATTGGCAACAATACCATTCTTCATTCCAATGTGAAATTGTATGGTGGAACCAAAATCGGAAATGATTGTGTGATCCATGCCGGCACCGTTATTGGCAGCGATGGATTTGGATTCGCTCCACAAGCAGACGGCACTTACAAAACCATTCCGCAGTTGGGCAATGTAATAATCGAAGATAAAGTAACCATTGGCGCTAATACCGTGATCGACTGCGCCACCTTGTTTGGTGATTCTACCATCATCCGCGAAGGCGTGAAACTGGATAACCTCATTCAAATTGCTCACAATGTGGAAGTGGGTAAGAACACGGTCATTGCCGCACAAGCAGGAATTTCCGGATCAACCAAAATCGGAGAAAACAACATGATAGCCGGGCAAGTAGGTATTGCAGGGCATTTGGTGATTGCCAATAACACCAGTATTGGTGCGCAAGCCGGCATTTCCAAGTCAATTAAAGACGAAGGCCAGCGTATTTTGGGCTACCCCGCTTTCGATATCAAAGAGTATTTTAGGTCGTATGCGGTTTTCAAAAGACTACCAGATTTAAACGATCGTCTTCGCGAATTGGAAAAAAAGGTGCTTTCCACAGAAATCCCCGCTGAAACCGACTCATCACGAGACGAATAATCCGTCCTTTTGGCCTTCTAATCACTGTTTTAGACTTTGGTGTTCCTCAAAAAAGGTGCTTTTTTGGTATATGTGTTAAATCTGGGTTAAATTTGCCCACTTTTTAAAAAATGCTAAATCACAAGCAGCAAACTATAAAAAAATCGGTCACCATTTCTGGTGTGGGCCTTCATACAGGGGTTCAAACGAACATGACGTTCCTTCCGGCTAAACCTAACCACGGTATCAAATTTCAACGAATCGACCTTCCCGGTTCACCTATTGTGGATGCGGATTGCGATCGCGTGGTGGATGTTTCCAGAGGAACGACCATTGAAGAAAGCGGTGCCCGTATCAGCACGATTGAGCACACGTTGGCTGCCCTTGTTGGCTTGGAAATCGACAATGTACTGATTCAAATCGATGGACCAGAGCCTCCGATCATGGATGGCAGTTCTATTCAGTTTGTAAATGTTTTAAAAGAAGCCGGAACCGAAGATCAAAACGCTTTACGCGATTTCTTTGAAGTTCAGGATTCGATCTTCTATAAGGAAGCAGCTCGCAATGTCGAGATTGCTGCGTTGCCACTCGATGATTATCGCGTGACGGTAATGGTTGATTACAACTCGCCCGTATTAGGCAGTCAGCATGCATCCATCACCAGCATTCAGCAATTTGAAAAAGAGATTGCCTCGTGCCGCACATTTTGCTTCCTCCACGAGTTGGAGATGCTTTATAAAAACAACCTCATCAAAGGCGGTGACTTGAACAATGCTATTGTAATTGTGGATCGCGTGGTAGAGCCAGATGAATTAGACAACATCGCCAAGATGTTGGGAAAGCCGAAAGTAGAAGTAAAGAAAGAAGGTATTTTGAATAATGTCGAGCTTCGCTACAACAATGAGCCTGCTCGCCACAAACTATTAGATATTATTGGTGATTTGGCTTTAGCGGGCAGACCGTTGAAAGCACAAATTCTGGCGGCTCGTCCCGGCCACGCTGCAAATGTTGCTTTCGCGAAGAAGCTAAAAAAGCAAATGCAAGAGGCCGGCAAAAAAGGAGTGCCTAAATACAATCCATCCCTTCCTCCGGTGATGGACATCAACAAAATCATTTCAACACTTCCACATCGCTACCCATTCTTGTTGATTGACAAAATCATCTATTTGGATAATGAGCGCGTAGTGGGCGTGAAAAACGTGACCATGAACGAAAATTTCTTTCAAGGTCACTTTCCACTTAATCCCGTAATGCCGGGTGTTTTGCAAGTAGAAGCAATGGCTCAAATTGGTGGTATTTTGGTATTGAACACCGTACCAGATCCTGAAAATTACTGGACTTACTTCTTAGGAATTGACGAATTCCGCTTTAAAAAAATGGTTTTGCCGGGCGATACGTTGGTCATTCAATGTGATTTGCTGGCCCCTATCCGCAGAGGCATAGCCAAGATGTCGGGTAGAGCTTATGTAGGAAATACACTTGTTTGTGAAGGCACGATGACGGCCAGTATAGTAAGAAAAGATTTATGAGTTACCACCCGCTGGCCAATGTGCATCCCGATGCAAAAATCGGAAACAACGTAGTAATCGAGCCTTTTGCTACCATCAAAGGTGATGTTGAAATCGGTGATGGATCTTGGATAGGCCCCAACGCCATCATCTGGGAAGGTAGCCGCATTGGCAAGAATGTTAAGATTTATCCGGGCGCATCCGTTTCTTCTATTCCACAAGATCTCAAGTTTGCCGGAGAGAAAACTGAAACGCACATTGGAGATAATACGGTAATTCGCGAGTATGTCACCATCAGCCGAGGCACCAACGACAAATTCAAAACTGTTATTGGTAAGAATTGTCTTTTGATGGCATACGTTCACGTAGCCCACGATTGCATCATTGGGAATAATTGTATTTTAGTCAATGCTGTACAAGTAGCCGGACACGTTATTATAGAAGATTGGGCCATCATTGGCGGATCCAGCGCAGTGCACCAATTTGTAAAGGTTGGAGCCCATGTGATGGTTTCCGGAGGATCGTTGGTTCGAAAAGATGTTCCGCCTTATACCAAGGCAGCACGCGAGCCCCTCACCTACTGCGGAATCAATTCCATTGGCTTACGCAGAAGAGGCTTCGATTCCGATAAGATTTCAGAAATTCAGGAAGTATATCGGTACATATTCTTGAAAGGGCTCAACAATGCCAAAGCCATTGACTTGGTAGAAAAAGAATTGCCCGCCAGCACGGAGCGCGACTATATCCTCAATTTCATAAAAGCTTCTGAGCGGGGCATTATGAAAGGAATCTCAAACGGAATTGGATCTTTTGAATGAAGATTGTAGCCAACAATCTTAGCAAGCGATACAACCGAGAATGGATTTTCAGAAACTTCTCTAACGAGTTTCACCCAAAACAAACCTACGCGATCACGGGGCCTAACGGCTCCGGAAAATCAACATTACTGCAAGTATTGTGGGGACAGTTACAGCCATCCGGTGGCGATGTGAATCATTGGGTAAATGACAAGCCCCTTGCCGTGCAAGATGTATTCACTTCCATTGCCATCGCCACGCCCTACATGGATTTATTAGATGAATTCACCTTACGGGAGATGGTGCAATTTCATTTTCAGTTCAAGAAAATAAGAAACAATAAATCGGTGGAGGAAGTGATTGACTTAACCGGACTAAAGGGTTCGGAGGACAAGCAAATTTCGAATTTTTCCAGCGGAATGAAACAGCGGTTGAAACTTTCACTCGCTTTTCAAACAGAAGCCAATGGCTTGTTTTTAGATGAACCCACTACCAATTTAGACAAGAAATCCATTCAATGGTATTGGGATCAATTGATTGAAGTACAGCGATTCACTACCATTCTCATTGCCTCCAACGATGAAGGAGAATACCCACCTGATGCCGACAAAATCGACATCTTGAGCTTCAAATAAGGTTACATCCACTTCAAACCCGCCATTAACTGACAAATATGTCTGTCAACCATATTTTTTTTTACAAACTCCTTTTAGTAAGTTTAGAGGTCAATTTTAGTAGCTGACGAAATGCCCCTCGGCAAAGGTTAATAGAAAAATGACACGTATTTAAAAACCAAAAAATAGTATCAGATGAAAGCATTGAAATTAATTGTGTTGATGGTAGCCTTGGGAGCCCTATTTACATTTTCAAGCTGTGGAGGTGATGGAACAACACCCGAGCCGGTAACGGATCAACAATTGACAAAGCTGAGTAAAGCTTGGAAATTAACAGCTGTTACTTTGAAAGGCGTTGACAAGGCCACAATATATAACACAACTGGGGCTAATCAATTTAAATTAACAATTACCGGAACGAAAGGAACTACAACTTTTGCCTACACAACTACAGGAAATCCTTCAACTAGCGTTTGGAAGGGTAATAGCGACTGGAAGTTTGGAACTGACCCCCTCACTCTAATACAAAGAGATCTTTCGTTAAATCCTCCACTCGCTATGAACTATACCGTTACAAGCACTACACTAACACTCACCTTTACATTCCCTGTTGGAGCAACTGGATATCAAAATCAAGGAAGAGCTGAGGAAACAGAAGGAGATTGGGTGTTTACCTTCGGACTATAATTCAAAAAGAATTTTTATAATAAAAAAAGCCCTCAATCGAGGGCTTTTTTATTCGAACAATCAAGTAATTTAACTTTAAAAAAAGTTGAAGATATCCTCTTTGTGATACTGACATGGATACAAAGTATTTTTGAAAGCAATTTCTCTATACTATTATCATTTAATGAGAGGCCTTATAAAAGTAATCTTTGAAACTCTCCAATTTTTTTTCAGTATATTTCTTAAAAAAAATGAAAATGAAAACATTTTATCTCAAAAAAAACCTCTTATTCCTCTTCATTTTTGGAATTAGTCATTTCGGCTATTCACAAACTTCACAAACTTCGCAAGCGACTCAGTCCATTTTAGGCTCAAACTTGAGGTTTGAGGAGAATAAAGGTCAAATAAAGGATAGAGAGATACTTTATTCTCTGAAGGATAATAAAATTACACTTTTCTTTGATAAAAATGGAATAAAATACCGTTGGAATGAGAGGCAGACCCAAGGAATGACACATCTTAAATTGAGTGAATCATCTGGAAGTCCTACAAATGATATATATGGATCACCTGAAGATCAAAACGCTCAGGTGCAATCTGAGAATAAATTATTTGACATTTCCATGAGATGGTCAGGCTCAAATAGCGATGTTGAGATAATCGCAGAAAAACCAACAATGGATTACTCTAATTACTATTTAAGTTCCGATAAAGCAGGTGTGACAGGGGTAAAAAGCTACACTAGATTGGTTTATAAAAATATCTATCCTAATACTGACGTTGTTTATTACATTCAGGATGAGAAACTAAAATATGATGTGCTACTGCATCCTGGAGCAGATTTAGAAAAAATTAAAATCATCTATTCCGGTCAAGAGTCAATATTTAAAGATGGTAACAAAATCAAAGTAAGTACCTCATTTGGCGATCTAACAGAATTTGAACCCATTGCATCTTCCTCAACCAAGCCCAATTTAAATGTAGAGTATCTCATTAATAATGGCTCTGTGTCTTTTAATTTCAAAGATTTTCAAAATAAAATTTGCACTGAAGAGATAGTAATTGACCCTCTTTTAGGCTGGTCATCTTTCTACGGTGGAACAGGAAACGATGAGGCACGGTCAACTACTGTGAACAATCTCGGTGAAGTATACATTGGTGGTTTTACTACTAGCACAACGAGTATTTCATCTGGAGGCTATCAGAATTCTAATAATGGTGGGTTGGCCGATGCTTTCTTAGTAAAATTTGACGCTAATGGTAATAGATTATGGGCAACATATTTTGGAGGAAGTGGGAATGATTTTGGGCGTGGCGTTGCTGTGGATCTCTCCAATAACATATACCTTACAGGAGAGACAACAAGCACTACTTCAATATCATTAAATGGCCACCAAGCAGGCTATGGAGGCGGAAACTTTGATGGCTTCCTTTTAAAGCTAAACTCAAATGGACAAATACAATGGGCTTCCTATTATGGAGGAGCAGGCGATGATTTATCCAGATCCGTTGCCACCGATAGCGATGGCAATGTGTTTATAGGAGGTGAAACCACTAGTTCAACTTCCATCTCTTTTAACGGTTTTCAAAATTCTTTTGGTGGCGGTATCGATGGTTTTATTGCAAAATTTAGTGGCGCAGGTGTTAGACTTTGGGCTACCTACTTTGGCAATAATGGATTTGATCCCGGTAATGGAATATGTGTTGATAATTCAAAAAACGTCTATTTAGTTGGAAATACTAACAGTTCCATTGGAATTTCATTTAATGGGCAACAAAATTCATTTGGAGGCATTTATGATGCTTACCTTGTTAAATTCTCTAGCGCAGGAAGTCGACTTTGGGCAACCTACTATGGTGGCAGTAGCGAAGACTATGGTTATTCTGTAACAGCCGATCCAAGCAGTAACGTTTATATAACAGGGCATACAAATAGCACAAGCGGTATTGCCTTTAATGGATTCCAAAACACAATAGACCTTGGATATGATTCTTACGTTGCCAAGTTTAATGGTATTGGACAAAGATTATACGGTTCCTACAATAAATCTTTGGATCAATCCTTTAGTATTATTATTAATACTTTCGGTTACATCTATCAGGCTGGTTATGTCTTGGATGGAAAAGTATCAACAGGAGCAATAGGGTCAATTTCTATAATTAATAAGAATTTTTCTAAATCAAGAACATACAATGGTTTCGGTACAGGTACAGACAACGGTAATGTTAAAAGTACTTTCTATTCCATAAGTTCAGATGCTTCAGGTAATTCTTATCTAGCCGGAAGTGCGGAAATGCCTTCTGGAGCAGCTATTCACATTGTTCCAGAAAACTACAATGGCTTTCCTCGAATTTCAATAAAAGGATTTCAAAATTCATTCGGTGGCGGATCAAGTGATGCTATTTTTTATAAAGCGCATTTCGAAATGGATTACGTATCCCCAATTTACCCGCAATCTGGATTGAATCCTGCCATCGATTTGTCATCAACTACGATAAAGAAACGCATTACCGACCAAACTGGAAATATATATATTGTAGGATATACAGAAGCAACCTCGGGAATTGCTCAAAGTGGCCACCAAAACATTTTCGGGGGTGGTTTCAAAGATGCATTTTTGGCAAAATATAATAGCTCTGGAATACGCCTATGGTCCACCTATTACGGAGGTGCGGGAACGGATTTTGGCTTTGATATTGCAATTGATGCAAGTGGTTCAATATATATAGCTGGAATAACCATGAGTTTAACTGGTATTGCCTATTTAGGTCATGATAATACATTTAGTGGTAGTACAAATACATTAACCGGACCAGCAGACGCCTTCATTGCTAAATTTGACACCAATGGTGTCAGAGTTTGGGGAACATACTACGGTGACCTAGGTTATGAGGATAGTTCAAATATAGGAATTGATAACTTGGGTAATGTATACTTAGGTGGGTCTACAACTAGTTCAACCTCCATCGCCTTCAATGGATTTCAAAATTCCTCCACTGGAAGTAGCGGTTATCTATGCAAATTTACCTCAAGCGGAACTCGTATTTGGGGTACTTACTATGGAAATAATGGTGTAGGCGATACAAAAATGGTAATAGATGATTTGAATAATGTATTTCTTGGTTTAAATGTCCCTGCTGCTACCACAAATTTTTCGTTTAATGGATATCAAAATACTTACGTTGGAGGCATTTACGATAATGCTGTTGTCAAATTTGATTCAAATGGAAATCGCCAATGGGCTACTTATGTTGGGAGTTCCACTCAGGACGAATTGATAGACATATTAAAAGATAGATCTGGAAATATATACATACATGGAACTCATGATTATTATTCTCTGTCTGCGACTGTTTTGACAACAAATAATGCATTCCAACCGATGTTAATACCAGATAACTTATCTACTAACAACACTGGGTTTCAAAATTATTTAGTTAAAATGTCGAATTCGGGACAACTTTTGGGTAGCACTTACCTATTTTATGAGGAAGCTCTTAATCTAGTATCTACTATTTCCATAAATGATGACTTTACTTTAAATATGAAAGGGAGGTATTTTGGCAATTTCCTTCCTGCATTATCATCGGTAATCGAACCTTCAACTCAGCCAACGTCTTTGATATTCAGTAATATTAGATCATCATCACTTACTTTGAGTTATACTTTTGCTTCGGGTAATCCAAATGGTTATCTAATTGTACGGAAACAAGGTTCAGTTCCAACTGGAGTTCCAATGGATGGCTTGGGTTACTCGTCTGGACAAACTTTGGGAGATGGCATTGTGGTTTATTCTGGTATCTCCAATTTTTATATTGATAGCAACTTAACTCCGGGTGTACAGTATTTTTATAAAGTCTTTTCTTATAATGGGACAGCTAGTCAAGTAAATTATTTAACAATCTCACCACTTTCTGGCTCAGCTACAACTTCGACATTGGCAATAGAGCCAACATCTCAACCAACTAATTTTACAATAGTAACTAGAGGGATAGATTATATTAGTGCTCAATTTACCGCAGCATCAGGAAGCACCAACTATATTGTATTAGCTAAAGAATCAGGAGTGCCAACTTTTGTTCCATCTGATGGTGTATCCTATTCTCCAAATACAACAGTGGGAGACTCTTATGTTGTTGCCTCGGGTAGTTCTGTTACATTTACTCACTTCAATTTACTTAATGCTACCAGTTACAATTATGCTATCTATTCTTATAATGGAACAGGTGCTCTTTCTAATTATCGTACCGCATCACCACTCATTGGTTCTGCTACAACTTTAGCTGGATGCACCCGATGCGTTAGGAAGTCTACAAATGAAAATAATGGCGAGATTTTGACTGCGAAATGGGATGGGAATAACGCTCTTATTTCTTGGACTAAAGTTGTTGCCCCATTAGATAAATATTCGGTAATAGAAAAGAGTATCGATGGTATCAATTTTATGCCAATTGAGACTTCATGGGTTGTTGAAAATGATTCAATAATGACATCAGTGGATATGTATGCAAAAGAATCAAGTATTGATAAGGTATTATATAGAGTTAAGTATAAGATTGATTATGAGTACGACAGGTATTCCAACGTATC
>JABFSO010000191.1 GCA_013140555.1 Cyclobacteriaceae bacterium
GTCAGGAAAACCAGCCAAGCCCGGAAAGCCAGCAAAAAGAGGAAAAGGTAAAAGAAAATAAACCACCCGATTCCGCTTCGCGCACGTTCACCGCAGGCGAAACCATAGACCTAGACCTGTAATTCAATTTGCATTATTAAAAACTCACCTTCCCTTCTCTTGTGGAGAAGGGGAGGAGGTAAAAAAGCTAAAGTTTTTAATAATGCTACCATCTGTTCAACAGATGACAAACCAAGATGGGCACCACGCCCATCTTGCTTTTACTTTTTCATTCAACCTAAAAACTATGCAAGCAATTGTACGATTGTTCATTTTACTCATTTTTTCTTTTTCAATTTTTAATTCTTTCGCACAACAAGATACCGTGCGTCAACTCAACGAAGTAGTTATTCAAGGCAACCGCATCCAACCTGCCTTCAATGAATTATCAGCCAGCGTTATCGTAATCTCTCCGGCAGATATTAAAAAATCGCCTGCCATCAGCATTGCCGATTTGCTACACTATCAAGCAGGTGTAGACATTCGCCAGCGTGGAGCCAACGGTGTGCAAGCCGATGCCAGCATTCGCGGAAGCACATTCGAACAAGTTTTAATTTTAATCAATGGCGTAAAAATGAGTGATCCACAAACAGGGCATCATGCACTCAACTTGCCCGTGGATATTGACAACATCGAACGCATCGAAATCTTAAAAGGCCCAGCAGCGCGCGTGTTCGGACAAAATGCATTTGCCGGAGCCATCAACATCATCACCAAAAATCCCAATGAATCATTTCTAAAAGTTCGTGTACTCGCTGGCGATTACGGCTTAGGTGGAGGTCGCTTTTCTGTTGCCATGAAAAATGAAAAAGCAGCACATTATTTTTCAGCAGGCAGAGACTTTTCTACTGGCTACAAATACAACACTGACTATGTCATGAATAACTTCTTCTATCAGTCTGAATTGAAAACAGAAAAAGGTAAAGTCAATATCATGGGCGGCTTCACCGATCGTGCTTTTGGTGCTAATGGATTTTATGCGCAGCCCATCAACACCGATCAATACGAAGAAGTGCAAACCAGCGTGGCCGCCATCAGTTATCAAAAGAGAGTAAACACTAACCAAACACTCAACCACCGACTTTACTGGCGCAGAAATCAAGACAAGTATTTGTTCCTTCGCTACAATCCGCCTTTCTATCGCAACCTCCACCTCAGCAATGTCATGGGCTACGAGTTCAACACCACCATCAAAAATTCGCTGGGCATTACTGGCTTAGGTATCGATGTCAATTCCGTTTGGTTAAGCAGCAACAACCTCGGCCAGCGCCAGCGCACGGTGACCACATTCTTTGCCGAACATCGCTTTTCATTTTTAAACGATCGCATCGATTTCACGCCCGGCTTTCAACTCAACTACTATTCCGACTTCGGCTTGAATGCTTTTCCCGGAGCCGAGCTCGGTTACAAACTCACCGATAAACTGAAAATGTTTGGTACAGTCGGCTACACCTATCGAGTTCCATCCTATACTGATTTATATTATAAAGGCCCAAGCACCAATGGCAATGCAAACTTAAAACCTGAATATGCAATTGCTTACGAAGCCGGGCTCAAACTTTTCGACATCGATTGGTTAAGTAGTCAAGCAAGCTACTTCTATCGCGAGGGAAATCAGATCATCGACTACGTTAAAAATGGTTTGAATGACCCTTGGCAATCGCAAAATTTAGTCAACATCAACGCACAAGGTGTCGATGCAAACATCGCCATCACACCCAACGAGTGGCTCAAAAAACTATGCGTAGGTTACACCAGCGTTTCTGCCACAAAAGGTCAACAAGCCATTTTTTCTCAATACGTCCTCGACAATCTCGCCAATCAGTTCACTGCAAATTTGTTATTGCAATACACCGACAAACTCTACCATTCCATCAACTATCGCTACTCCGATCGTGTAGCGCTCGCCAATTATTGGGTGATCGACACACGCATCGGTTGGCAGGAAGATAAGTGGTCAGTCTTTATTGATGCTACCAATCTGTTCGACACAACCTATTCCGAAACCAATCTCGTCACCATGCCGGGTCGCTGGATCAAAGGAGGAATTTCGTATACGTTCTTTCCGAGCAACTAATTTTTTAAAGTGACCTAAAGCAAAAAAAAGAATTTTGGGGTGTGGCCGCAACAACATTTGAGTGAATGAGACAAGTGAGTGGCGGCCACCGGGCTATCCGCTTTTACTCCTCGTGGTGCGAAGCGCACCACTGCGGGGTAACCGCTACTATCCCTCACCCGCTGACGCACGCGTAGCTGACGCACGCAATGTGCTCGATCCGTTAATTGTGCGTAACTTTATCGCGATTTAATTTACATCCAATGATTCGACTCACCTTCTTGTTTTGTTTGCTTGGTTCCTGCGCATTGGCACAAGTGCAAGAAATCACCGTAGAAGGTCAGGTACTCGATGCACTCAGTCGAAAAGGAATCAAATCATCCATTCGTTATAAAAGTTATCCAACCGGTGGCATCTCCGGCCGCTTCAACGACAGCACATTTTCATTCACCATCTTCGGTTCATCCAAATATCAGGTTACAGCAGAAGCAGAAGGATACATTCCACTCACCATCATTGTCGATCCCAAAGAATCCGTCAACAATAAAATACAACGCAACATTTTGCTCACGTCCACTTCACGCGCCATTGTTCTCGATCATTTAATTTTTGAAATGGGCCGTGCCGTCATCAACTCCAAGTCGTATTCAAGTTTAGATGAAGTTGTAGCCATGATGAAAGACAACACAAAAGTGGTCATTCAATTAGAAGGCCACACCGACAACATCGGCAACGCAGAGAAAAATATGAAGTTATCTCAAGATAGGGTAGAGGCTGTAAAAAAATATTTAGTCTCTAAAGGCATTGACAAAAATCGAGTCAAGACCAAAGCATTTGGCGGCACACAACCGTTGTCCAATGAGCGTACCGAAGAAGCGAAAGCACTCAATCGCAGAGTAGAAATGCGGGTATTAAAAGATTGATTCGCTTTCGGTAAGTTCTTCTTCAAGCGTGCGCTCTTCCACCATTTTAAAGTGCGCTAACTTTCGGAATATATCAGCGCTGGGGCGAGCAGTCCTTTCTTTCGTTTCTAAATCACAGGCATACAAACCGAATCGCTTCGTTGGTCCTAGGTGCCATTCAAAATTATCCCACGTGCTCCAATAAAAATAACCGCGAATGTCGATGCCATCTTGCAAAGCTGTATGCAGAATCTTGGCATAATCAATGATAGATTGCTGTCGCAACTCGTCCGTCTCCTGGCAAATTCCATTTTCTGTAATGATAATCGGCTTCTGGTATTTTTTCCAATAGCGATCAATACAAGTCCTCATTCCTTCCGGATGATATTCCCACATATCATCATGCGCCACTCCCGATTTTTTTATTTTGTCAGGTGTTTCGATATAAGTCACTGGCATAGGGTCATGCGGAATGCGCGCGTAGTAACTCATCCCAAAAAAATCTACCTTTTTAAAATGATCCGGCACCCACTCCATAAACCACCAATCACTCAATCGTGAGGTAAACCAACCTAGCGTATTTTCAGCAGTGAAAATCGTAGAGTTGTGAGATATGCCTACGGGTTGAGTTGGAAATTTCTTCTTGATGTAGTCATAAACTAGATCATGCGCTTTGCCCATATTCTTGACAGCCGTAGCTGCCAGCACCGGATTTTTTTTGAAAGGCGGAAATGATCCGGTAATCCAACCAAAGCTCGCATACACATTGGGCTCATTGAAAGTATTCCAGTGACTGACATAATCCCCAAACCGATTTACCACCTTTTGAGCAAAGTCAACCCAATAGACAATGTTGGCTTCTTTCTCCCAGCCACCCATTTTAGCAAACCATATCGGGTTGGTGAAATGATGCAACACCATCATAATTTTTACATCTCGCAGTTGCAGCTCTTCAATAAACTCAATGTAATGATGGACAGTCTCTTCGTGTAATTCGCCCATCGGTTCGCGCTGCAATTTGCTCCACATCATGCCCATGCGATAGTATGGGGCCAGCGAAGAAATGATTTCTACGTCTTCACGCCACCGCAATTCATGATCGGTTGTGCGGTCGAGTACAAAGCCATCTTTTGAGGGAACGCCTTTCCAGTCATGTTCAAAGGCAGTTTCGATTTGAGTTGCGGCTGTACTAGTGCCAAAGATAAAATCAGGTGGAAATACGTATTGCATGCTACAATTCGAGTGCAAAAATAGACAATCAATTGATTTTGTCGGCTTCTTATTTACTTTTGATCATCGTATGAAGACTCCATCAGAAATTGATCAACTCGTAATTCAGCACCTTCTCAGCTTTGTATCTGAAAAAAGAATACAAACCATGGAGCGCGTGTTATCAAATCGTACCCGCTATGTTACGCTAGTGTTAGAAGATATCTATCAATCGCAAAATGCGAGCGCGGCAGTGCGCACCTGCGAGTGCCTGGGTGTACAAGATATTCACATCATCGAAAAGGTGAGCAGCTATGCCGTTAATCGCAAGGTGTTGAAAGGTTCAAATAAGTGGATGAACATCATCAAACACAAAGAGAAAAATCAGGACAATACCGCTTTATGTTATCAACACTTACGCTCTGCAGGTTATAAAATTTTAGTCACCGACCCCGATCCGGATGGTGTACCTATTCATGAAATTGACTTAAGTCAAAAAATGGCGCTGGTAATGGGCAATGAATATGAAGGCATTTCCGATTATGCTTTAAAACATGCCGATCAAAAAGTACACATTCCCATGTACGGCTTCACCGAAAGCTTCAATATTTCAGTCAGTGCAGCCATCTGTTTGCAAACCATTCTGCATCAATTAAGGCAAACCTCCATTCGGTGGCAGTTGGATGAAAACGAAATTCAGGAACTGCGATTGAATTGGCTCCGCAAATCCGTGCGAAGATCAGATCTAATAGAGCAGGAGTTTTTGCGTACGATTCAGTAACTTCGGGCGGCTTTAATCGATTACTAATGATTTTTTTTAGAAAGCGCTATGTGAAGTGGGGGCTGGGCATTGCAGCATGCATGGTCGTATTTGTACTTTTCTCGAATATCTGGGTAGTTAGCAGCACGAAGAAACTCATTTATACTTCGTACGACAGTCTTCCTAACAATAGTGTAGCATTGGTACTAGGAACCAGCAAACGCCTGCTAAGCGGTGCACCGAATCCTTTTTTCAATGAACGCATTGCAGCTGCTGCATTACTCTATCGTCAGGGAAAAGTAAGTCACTTCTTATTGAGTGGTGACAATCGAACACGCTACTACAACGAACCCGAAGAGATGCGCAAGGCGCTGATCAATGAAGGCATTCCTGCCGAAATCATCACCCTCGACTATGCCGGGCTTCGCACACTTGATTCCATCGTACGTAGTAAAGAAATTTTCGGACAAAATAAAATTATCATTGTCACCCAACCTTTTCACTGTTACAGGGCTCTATTCATCAGCCGTTATTTTAACATCGATGCAGTGGCTTTTTTGATCGATGGGAATTCGATTGATTCATCTATGAAAACAGAAGTGCGCGAGTGGTTGGCACGCTCAAAGGCAATTTTAGACTTATATGTGTTGAAAACAGCTCCACGGCATTTGGGCGACAAGCAACCGCTTGAAGTAAAGTAACAATTTGAGCAAACGATCCGTTAACGAGGCACTTTCAATGGAATTAATTAATTATTTTTACGGCTTAGTTTTAATATGATAGGTTCTACGCGATTGCAAAGGGTACTTTACTCCTTCTGCCTTTTCATCTCCCTCAATAGTTTCGTGCTAGCACAAGAAACAATTGTTACTGGTAAAGTTACTGATGCTGCCACTGGAGACCCGATTCCATTCGTCAACGTGGTGTTCAAAGGAACATCGAATGGTATGACAACCGACTTTGATGGAAAATTTCGTATTCGTGCGCTAGCGATAACACCCGCTGATTCCATAGTAGCATCCTACATCGGCTACAAGCCAAGGTCTAAAAAGATCAAAAGAGGAATTACGCAAGTAGTCAATATTCAATTGGAAGAAGATGTCACTAAACTGCAAGAGGTGGTGATCAAGTCTGGAGAAAACCCCGCATTCCCGATCATCCGAAAAGTAATCGACAATAAAAGCATTAACGATAAGCGCAAACTTTCCGGCTACGAGCATGAAACGTACGCTAAAATGGAGATCGATGCCGACAACATTTCAGAAAAACTTCGCGAGAAAAAGATCATGCGAAGAATTGCGCAGGTATTAGATAGCATGGATCGCATAGCCGGTGAAGATGGAAAGCCTATTCTGCCTCTATTTATCACTGAAAGTGTCTCCAAGATTTACTACAGAGACAATCCAAGTTTGAAAAAGGAAGTTATTTCCAAAAGTAAAATCAACGGAGTTTTAGGAGAAGATTACAGCGACTTGTTGGCGCAGATGATCGGCCCTTCTATGCAAGATTACAACTTCTATACCAACTGGTTGAATTTTGGTCGTAAAGCATTTGTGTCACCTATTGCCGATGGTTGGCGAGCTTACTATGATTATGAGTTGTTGGACAGCGCTGTGCTGGATGGGCACTTTTGCTATCGCCTCGACTTTTTTCCAAAGAGCGAGCAGGCACTTGCATTTACAGGCACCATGTGGATTACCAAAGATGAATATGCCATCAAGCAAATTGATGCTACCGTGGGAAGCACAGCCAATATCAACTTCATTGAGAAAGTAAAAATTCAACATGAGTATACAAAAGTAGAAGGCGGTGCATGGTTGCCAGTGAAAAGCAGAGTGTTGATAGACGTAGGTGAAATCTCCGCCAACTCAGCAGGCTTGTTGGCCAAATTTTATGTGAGCAACAAGAACTTTGTGGTCAACCAACCGAAGCCTACTTCATTCTTTGATCGCGCGATCGAAAAAGCAGAAGACGCCAATTTGGAAGAAGAAGATAAAGTGTGGGATTCGCTCCGCCACGAACCTCTCACCACCAGTGAGAAGAACGTGTATCACATGATTGATACGATCAAAAATATTCCGATCGTACGCTCGTATGTCGATATTCTCAAGCTGATCATCAATGGTTACTATAAAACCGGTAAGGTTTTTATCGGTCCTTATTTAGGGGCCATCGCTTGGAACAACCATGAAGGCATTCGCTTGCAAGCAGGTTTTAAAACCAACATCAAGTTTAGCAGAAAATGGGTGTTAGGTGCGCAGTTGGCCTACGGCTTCCACGATCAGGAATTGAAATATCAGGCATTTGTCAAACGAATATTGAATCGAAAGCAGTGGACCACCTTCACATTGCAATCAAAGTATGAAATTACGCGGGTGGGTTTTGATGAAGACTTTGTAACCGATTTTCCATTGTTTAAGTACGCGAGCCGCTGGGGTAGATACGACCTCAGCAATTATTTTCACGAATATAAGGCGGTGTTTGAACGCGAATTATTCAAAGGCTTTTCTCAAAAGGTAGCAGTTCGTCAATATGATTTCATTCCGACCTATCCATTCGAATACCATACTTCGCCCGCAGATATAACTTCACCTACAACCAATCAATTTAAAACAACGGAAGTTTTCTTTGAGTCGCGCTATGCCCGCGATCAGGTTTTCTTGCAGAATGATAACGACCGTATCGGGTTGGAGTCCAAAAGATGGCCTGTATTCACGGTTCGCTACACCCACGGGTTCAAGTCTGGCTTGGGCGACTTTACATACGATAAGATTCGTGTCAATGTAAATAAGCGAATGAAGATGGGCCCTTTGGGGAATGGTTACATTAACCTTACCGGAGAACAAATTTTTGGTACGGTGCCCAATCCACTTTTAGGTGTACACTTGGGAAACCAAACACGCATCTATTTGCCCGTCAGTTTCAACATGCTGCGATTTGGTGAATTTGCAAGCGATCGCTATGCATCACTCCAATACCGTCAAAATTTTGAAGGACTTTTCCTAAATAACATTCCATTGATTCAAAAACTAAAGTGGCGATGGCTTGCTACTGCTAACGTGTTGGTAGGAACGCTAAGCCGCGCTAACCAGGAAGCGGTAACAAATCCATCCGGTGAAAACCAATACAAGACTTTTGCATTAGATCCAGCAAAGCCTTATTTAGAAGTTGGGTATGGCGTGGAGAACATCTTTAAGTTCTTACGGGTAGATTTCGTTCATCGACTGAACTATCTTGAAATTCCGGATAGCAGAAACTTTGGTGTCTTCTTCTCGGTGCAGATCCAGTTGTAATCGGGTAAAAACACCCGCGTGCAAAGTTCTTTTTCAGATGATCGGGCCAATTGCGGCCCTTTTTTCTTTCTCATGTCATTTATTTGGTGGTTTTAAAACCGCATATTTGCAGTCCAAAATAGGATTATGGCAATTGTTAAGATCACCCTTCCAGATGGAAGCGTAAAAGAGTTTCCGCAAGCAGTAAAAGGCATTGAAATCGCGCAGAGTATTAGCGAAGGCTTAGCCCGCAATGCGCTCGCTATTGAAGTAAATGAAGAAATCTGGGATTTGAGCCGCACAATCGAAAAAGATTCGGCCATCAAAATATTTACGTGGAATGATAAAGGCGGCAAATATGCATTCTGGCATTCTTCGGCTCACCTTTTTGCCGAAGCATTAGAAGCACTTTATCCGGGCACTAAATTCGGTATCGGCCCACCAATTGAAAATGGATTTTACTATGATGTCGATTTAGGCGATATCCCTTTCGGGGATGAGGAATTGTTGGCTGTCGAAAAGAAGATGGTCGAGTTGGCCAAGTTGAATAATGCATTTGTGAGACGCGATGTTTCGAAGAAAGAGGCGTTGGAATACTTCACCGCCAAGGGCGATCCTTACAAATTAGAATTGATTGATGGCCTTGCCGATGCTTCCATCACGTTTTATCAGCAAGGCAATTTTGTGGATCTCTGCCGTGGGCCACACATTCCAACGACCGCCCCGATTAAGGCCATTAAGTTGTTGAGTGTAGCCGGAGCTTACTGGCGAGGGGACGAAAAAAACAAAATGCTCAAACGCATTTATGGTATCACTTTTCCCAAGCAAAAGGAGTTGGAAGAATACCTCCATTTGTTAGAGGAGGCGAAGAAAAGAGACCACCGCAAACTGGGCAAGGAGCTCGAATTATTCGCCTTTTCAGAGAAGGTAGGAATGGGTTTGCCACTCTGGTTACCCAAAGGCACAGTGCTACGCGAGCGCCTGGAGCAATTTATGCGCAGAGCGCAAATCAAAGCTGGTTATGATCCGGTGGTAACACCACACATCGGCAGCAAGCAATTGTATGTTACCTCCGGTCATTATGAAAAATATGGCAAAGACTCTTTTCAACCCATCCACACTCCCGATGAGAGTGAAGAGTTCTTCTTGAAACCAATGAACTGCCCGCACCACTGCGAGATTTATAAAACCAAGCCACGTTCATACAAAGATCTTCCGATCCGTTTTGCAGAGTTCGGAACGGTTTATCGCTACGAACAAAGTGGTGAATTGCATGGACTCACCCGTGTACGCGGCTTTACACAAGATGATGCCCACATCTTCTGTATGCCCGATCAGGTGAAAGGAGAATTTGTGAAAGTAATCGATCTGGTACTCTTTGTGTTCAAAGCACTGGGCTTTCAGAATTACACCGCGCAGGTTTCGTTGCGAGATCCTGAAAACAAAGCGAAATATATAGGCGAGGATGCCTTATGGGAAAAAGCGGAGCGCGAAATTCAAGAAGCAGCCGATGAACGCGGATTGACCACCATCGCTGTAAAAGGTGAGGCTGCTTTCTATGGGCCGAAGCTGGATTTTATGGTGAAAGATGCCCTGGGCAGAAGCTGGCAGCTCGGTACGATTCAGGTAGATTATCAATTGCCCCAGCGATTTGAGTTGGAATACATCGGTTCGGATAACCAAAAACACACCCCGGTGATGATTCATCGTGCCCCATTCGGGTCGTTGGAGCGCTTTGTGGCCGTTTTGATTGAGCACTGTGCCGGTAACTTCCCGCTATGGTTGGCACCAGAACAATTCTCGGTTTTGCCGATTTCCGAGAAATTTAATGACTATGCACGTCAGGTAGTAGATACTTTAAAGCAAAGTGAGATTCGGGGCTTTTTGGACGATCGTGATGAGAAAATTGGTAGAAAAATTCGCGATTCAGAGGTTAAAAAAGTGCCATTTATGCTGATTGTAGGCGAAAAAGAGGCTTTGGA
>JABFSO010000232.1 GCA_013140555.1 Cyclobacteriaceae bacterium
AATTAATACATCTTATTTCGTATTTTTATTTTCTATCAATCCCAAAATGTATGGCATCTATTACCCTGAAGCTAAACAATAAGAATTACACTATCGAGGCAGACCCCAAAATGCCCTTGCTTTGGGCGATCCGCGATTTGGCCGGCCTCACCGGAACCAAATATGGTTGCGGCATTGCACAATGTGGTGCCTGCACGGTTCATTTGGAAGGCGTACCCGTGCGATCGTGTTCTGTACCAGTTTCTTCTGCGGCCAACAAAAACATTACCACGATTGAGGGGCTGTCCACTGACAACTCCACGGCCGTGCAGCGCGCCTGGATTTTAGAACAAGTGCCTCAATGCGGCTATTGCCAGAGTGGGCAAATTATGGCGGCATCTGCATTGTTGAAACGCAATCCGAATCCTACCGACAAAGACATCGATGCGGCCATGCAAGGACATATTTGTCGATGTGGCACCTATCCGCGCATTCGCAAAGCCATCAAAACGGCCGCTCAATTAATGACTCAAAAATAAATTGATATGGAAACGACCCCTAAAAATATATCGCGTAGAAACTTCATTAAGCTCTCGGGTTTAACAGGCACTGCCCTCACATTGGGCTTCAGTTTTTCCGCTTCCGCGAATGAATTGGATATTTGGAATGCGGCTGCTGCCGAAAGCAGCGGTGTGGAACTTAACGCATGGATTTCGATTGATACCAATGGCAAAGTTACGCTCCTGAACCATCGCTCAGAAATGGGTCAAGGTTCGTTTCAATCCGTGCCTCAGATGATAGCTGAAGAGTTGGAAGTAGCACTCGATCAGGTGAACATCATCTTTGCTCCCGGCAACGGAAGGAAATATGGCAGCCAGGTAACGGGTGGAAGTTCAACTATTCGTGGTTCATACAAAAAGTTGTTACGATTGGGCGCTTCTGCGCGTGAAATGCTGATCGAAACCGCAGCCAACAAATGGGGTGTAAGTAAATCAGAATGCTATGCGGAAAATGGATCGGTCATTCATCGTGCCAGCGGAAAAAAATTCCACTATGGCGAGTTGGTGACTGAAGCTGCTAAACTAGAAGCACCGAAAGATGTGGCACTCAAGAATCCGAAAGATTACAAACTCATTCGCAAGCCATTGCCACGGCAAGACACACCGATGAAGGTAAATGGTAAAGCGGTGTTTGGCTTGGATTTTAAGTTGCCGGGCATGCTGTATGCGGTGGTAGAACGCAGTCCGCGCTTTCAGGGAAAAGTGATCAAATGGGATGACACTGAAACTAAAAAAGTGCCGGGCGTAAAACACGTGCTGAAAGTAACACGCGATGAGTTTGGCAATATGCGCGAAGGCGTGGCTGTAGTGGCTGACAACACGTGGGCTGCTATGCAAGGAAGAAAAGCGCTGAAGATTGAATGGGATGATTCTGCGTTTCCGCATCACAGCACCGAAGAATTGTACACCAAAATGCGCGATCAGGTCAAAGGCGAAATGATTTCTTTCCGCACGATGGGTAACACCACAAGCGCTTTCGCGAAAGCGGAAAGGAAAGTGGAAGCAACCTACGAAACACCGTACGAATCGCATAGCTGCATGGAGCCACTGAATTGTGTGGCAAATGTTACCGATGATAAAATTGAAATCTGGGGGCCCATACAAGGCCCGGATTGGATTCAACAAAATATTTGCGCGCACTTCAAAATGCCTCCTGAAAAAGTAATTGTGAATATGACTTTTCTAGGTGGAGGTTTTGGCCGCAAGGCATTTACCGATTATCCCTACGAAGCCGTGATGATTTCAAAAGAGATCAAAGCACCCGTGCAGGTCATCTGGACACGCGAAGATGACATGACCATTGGACCGTTCCGACCCGGCATGGTGTACCAATGCAAAGGCGCGGTGACGGGCAGCGGACGCATCGGTTCGTTTGAAACGAAAATCTCCGGTCAAAACATGGACATGCAAAACCCGGGTTCCGATAAATCGAGCTACAACGGCAGCGACACCGAAGGATTTTTGGAAGGATATTTTGAGTCGATACCACACTATAGTTTTGGCGATTCACCATTGGATTCACCTGTGCCGGTGATGTGGTGGCGCTCGGTGTATTCATCGACCAATGCATTTGCTTTTGAAAGTTTTATCGATGAGCTGGCAGTTCAGGCAGCAAAAGATCCGATCGATTTTCGCAGACAACATTTGGGTGAGCGTTATCAGTTGCTCATGAATAAATTGGAACAAGTAACGGGTTGGAAAGAGCGTGGAAAAAATACCGGCTACGGAGTGGCTATCACTGAGTGTTTCTCCAGCATTGTGGGCGAAGTGGTGAAGGTTTCAAAAACGGCCGAAGGCAAAATAAAAATTGATAAAGTGTGGGCTGTGATGGATTGTGGTTGGTATGTCAATCCGGATATCATCAAAGCACAAGTGGAAGGAAGTATTGTGATGGCGCTAGGCGCTGCCACGAAGCATGAAACCACCTTTAAAGATGGCAAGGCTGTGGAGCGAAATTTTGTGGAGTACAAAATGCCCCGCATTCAAGATATACCTGAGATTGAAGTACACATTATGGACAACGAAGAAAAAGCCGGAGGTGTTGGTGAGCCGGGCTTGCCGCCATTTACCCCCGCGTTGACGAATGCCATCTTCGACTTGACGGGCACGCGCATTCGCAGGCTACCATTCAGTTTGGATAAGATTGGGTAATTAAAGTAAAATGTAGTTTTTTGTGACTTTGTGTCTTCGTGGCAGAAAAAATAACTAAGCAATTGTATAGGTATAATCATCAACTGTTAGATTTTTAAATGAAAACTCTCTTTTTGTTAATAGCTCTTGCCATCACACTGGCTTCCTTTCAAAAAAAACCTGCCTTTGATTTAAAGGCTAGTATGACTCGCGGGAAAGAGGTATACACCACCAATTGCGTGAGCTGCCACATGGAAAAAGGCGAAG
>JABFSO010000476.1 GCA_013140555.1 Cyclobacteriaceae bacterium
GCTCTATTATGTGGAAGAAAAATATAAAGTGCAAATTCCGGAAACGGGAGAGCCACTGACGGTACAAGACTTAATTCAATCCATCGAACAAAAATATTCTGATCATTCTAAAAGATAACACCATGTCAAACAAATTACACTCAACGTTTTTGGTACTTTCTGTTGGATTCCTTCTAACAGCTTGCGGAAAGAAAGAACAACCCACTCAAGAGCAGCCCATCGATGAATCGGCCGTAGCGGTGAAATTAACACCTGTGCAAGTAGGTGAATATAGTTTACCGATTGCCAGCTCCGGTTTGATCGCGACCGAAAATGAATCGCGACTTTCATTTAAAATTGCCGGCATCGTTTCGAAGATTTATGTAAAGGAAGGACAAAGCGTGACCAAAGGTCAACTCTTGGCATCGTTAGATCTGACGGAGATCAACGCGCAGGTAGGTCAGGCGAAAAACAATCTAGATAAAACCAAACGTGACTTAGAGCGTGGTCAACGTTTGCTGAAAGATTCTGCTGCCACGATTGAGCAACTTCAAAATTTGCAAACTGCCTTTCAGGTGGCCGATGAGGCATATCGCATTGCTACGTTCAATCAGCAATACGCTACCATTCGCGCTAATCAAAGTGGTAAAGTGATTCGCAAGCTGATCAACGAAGGTGAGTTGGTTTCGCCCGGAGCACCAGCGCTAATCATTAATGCAGCATCACAAAATAATTGGTTGGTAAAAATTGGCTTACCTGATGTGGATTGGGTCCGTGTAAAGATTGGCGACCATGTGAAGGTAACTACTGATGCGTATCCGAATACGGCTTTCGAGGGCGTGGTGAGCACAATCAATGAAGGTGCTGATGCCATCAGTGGATTGTATCAGGCGGAAGTGAAAGTAAATCCCGGCAACAAGAAATTGGCGAGTGGTTTGTTTGCGAAAGTACAAATCATCCCGACCGACAAAACCAAGTTGTGGATTGTGCCGATTGAAGCATTGGTGGAGGGAGCCGGCAAGCAAGCTTATGTATTTGTCGCCAACGCAGATCAAAAAACCTTGCGTAAAGTGTCGGTGCAAATTGCATACTTAGAAGGAACACAAGCTTACTTATGGAGCGGTGTGGAAGAAGTGAGTGAAGTAATCACAGCAGGCTCGGCATTCTTAACTGAAAATTCAACCATCACCATTTCAAAGTAATCGTATGCGTATCGCAGAATTTTCCGTAAAGAATTACCAGTTCACACTGATCATATTTGCACTGGTATTGGCCATGGGCTTGAATTCATTGATCAACATGCCACGTGGCGAAGATCCAGAAACGGATCAGCCAAGCTTTTCGGTAGTGGTGGTCTATCCGGGAACAAGCCCGGAAGACATGGAGAAGTTGGTGGTAGACCCGATGGAGAAGCGCTTCAACGAGTTGGATAACATCAAGCGTTTAACCACTTCCATCAATGATGGCTTGGCGGTATTTCGTGTGGATTACAAGCACGAGTCAGATAAAGATGAAAAGTATCAGGAGATCATTCGCGAGACGGATGCATTGCGCAAAGAGTTGCCGCAAGATATTTACTCCATCACCATCCAGCGGTTCTCATCGACCGATGTGAATATTTTGCAGTTGGCATTGATTTCGGAAACGGCATCGTATCGCGAGTTGCAAGACAAAGTGGAAACACTGGAAGAGCGGTTGGAAAAAATCAAAAGTCTGAAGAAGATTGAATCGTTTGGTTTTCCGGAGCAGGAGGTAAAGGTGGCGCTCAATTTAGAGAAGCTGGCACAGAATCGTATTCCGGTGAATGCCGTACTCGGAGCATTGCAAAGCGAAAACGTGAATATTCCCGGTGGACGTATTCAAGTGAACACGCGCAACTTCAATATCAAAACCAGTGGCGAGTACAAAGACATCGAAGAGATTCGAAACACCATTGTCTATTCGGCCAATGGAAAAATTGTATACCTGAAAGATGTAGCACAAGTAGAGAGCGGCTACGAAAATGAATCGCACATCACGCGATTGAATGGTCATCGGGCAGTGTTGTTGACAGCTAGTCAGAAAGAAGGCCAGAACATTTTTAAAGTCGATGATGCCATCACTCCGGTGTTGGATGAGTTTGAGAAGGAGTTGCCAGCTACGATGAAGATGGTGCGAAACTTTGAGCAGGCGAAAAGTGTAGAGAAACGCTTGACCCGTTTTGCCAAAGACTTCATCATTGCGATTTTGTTAGTTTCTATTACGCTATTGCCATTGGGTACACGCGCTGCCATTGTGGTCATGATTTCAATTCCACTTTCCATTTTCACCGGATTGTTTTTGTTGGATTCATTTGGATTTACGATCAATCAATTAAGTATTGTGGGATTGATTGTAGCGTTGGGTATTTTGGTGGACGACTCCATTGTGGTGATTGAAAATATTGAACGTTACTTGCGTGCAGGAAAAGGAAAACGCGAAGCTTCGATTGAAGCGACCAAACAAATTGGATTGGCCGTATTAGGTTGTACCGCCACTTTGATTCTCGCTTTCTTGCCGTTGGTATTTTTACCGGAAGCAGCCGGAGACTTTATTCGCAGTCTGCCGATGGCGGTAATCTTTACGGTACTTGCTTCTTTGTTTGTATCACTTACGATCGTTCCTTTTTTAGCGAGCCGCATTTTGAAAACACACGTTTCTTCGGAAGGAAATATATTCTTGCGCGCCTTGAAGAAATTGATTCACGGCACATACACTCGCCTGTTGCATTGGTGTTTGCGTCACCCGTGGGCCACACTTGGTTTTACCTTCGTGTTGTTTATTGCGAGTCTTGGATTGTTTAAAGTAGTAGGCTTTAGTTTGTTTCCTAAATCAGAGAAGCCTCAGTTTTTGATCAACATCGAAACACCTTCGAGCACGAGCATCTACGAAACAGACAGGATTGCACGGTATGTAGAAGAAGAATTGAAGAAAGAAA
>JABFSO010000036.1 GCA_013140555.1 Cyclobacteriaceae bacterium
ACCGTGGGGCGATTATCAAATATCAATAAGTTGATCACATTTGATATGGGCGGCACCAGCACCGATGTGTCTTTGTACAACAATCGGCTGGATTATCGATTTGAATCAAAAGTAGGCGAAACAAAAATTCTCTCACCTTCGGTAGCCATCGAAACGATCGCAGCGGGTGGCGGCTCCATCTGTGATTTTGACGGCTACAAGTTAACTGTCGGCCCGCATAGTGCCGGTGCTTACCCGGGGCCGGCATGTTATGGCGCTGGCGGCCCGCTTACGATTACCGATGTCAATCTGTTGATGGGTCGATTACATCCCGAATTTTTTGCCATCCCCATTTATCCGGAAAAAGCGAAAGAGGCATTAGAGCAGTTGGTGAAAAAAATGAATGCCGCTCAAGCATATACCAATGCAAAAGATACACTCGAGGCTTTGATACAAATCGCCAACGAAAAAATGGCGGAAACGATCAAGCGTGTGTCTGTTCAACAAGGTCATTCACCAGCCGATTTCGCGTTGCTTTGTTTTGGTGGTGCGGGTGGCCAACATGCGTGTGCACTGGCCAGCATGTTGGGAATGAATCGCATCTTAATTCCATATGATGCCGGATTGCTGAGCGCGTATGGAATTGGTCACGCCAAAGTAGAACGCTTTGAAGAACAGTTGGTATTGAAACCATTGGATACCATTCTGCCCAAGCTACCTAAAATGCTGAACGCTATTTTTACTGATGGCTCAAAAAAATTAGCTGCTGAAGGATATCTCTCTTCGCGTATCAAAAAAACTAAGCAACTGATCTTTCTTCGCTTTGCCGGGCAAGAGAGCACCTTGGAAATTGAATTCGAAAAGTCTGAATCCATTAAAAGTCTTTTTCAAAAAAAGTATAAATCAATCTATGGTCATTGGGTAAATAACCGACAAATCGAAGTGGAATCCATTCGGGTGATGATCACCGTAGATGAATCACAAACGCACACTTCCAAAAAGAAACCAAGACCCTATCATCCCATCGAAAAAAAGAAAGGCGAGAAAAACATTTCCATCTTTCAATGGGAAGACCTTCGAGCTGGAGCGACTATTGAAGGTCCAGCTCTCGTGATTAGCAACAACTCCACAACATTCATTGAAAGAGGTTGGCAATTTTTTGTTGATGCCCATAACCATGCAATTCTGGATAAAACCGGGAAGCGAACCATTCTTCAAAAAGAATTTAATCAACAAGCGTTGTTGGAATTATTCAGCAACCGATTTACATCGGTAGCCCAAGAGATGGGAGCGATGCTACAACGCACATCCTTTTCGGTGAATGTAAAAGAACGATTGGATTTTTCATGTGCTGTATTAGATGCATACGGCTATCTGATTGTGAATGCTCCACACATTCCGGTACACCTTGGCAGCATGGGCGTATGTGTGCGCGAAGTATTGAAAGTTATTTCTATGAACGAAGGTGATGTGATCATCACCAATCATCCGGCCTATGGTGGCTCACATCTTCCCGATGTTACTTTGATCAAGCCTGTATTTTTTAAAAAAAAGTTAGTGGGTTATGTAGCTAACCGTGCACATCATGCAGAGATCGGAGGCAAAAAACCCGGGTCGATGCCGGTAGATGCCACCACATTGGAAGAAGAAGGTGTAATTATCAGCCCCACTTATTTAGTAAAAGCGGGTGAGGCTCGGTGGAAAGAAATAGAAATGCTGTTTACGCAAGCCCTTTACCCTACACGCTCGGTGCACGAAAATCTGGCCGACTTAAATGGCGCTCTGGCTTCTGTTAATTTGGGTGAAAAAAATCTTCAGGAATTGTGTTTGCGTTCTGGCTTTGATGAAGTGTGTCAACAAATGAACGAGTTAAAAAAATATGCTTCCCGCTTATTAGAAAGTAAACTGCACACGCTTCCGCTAAAAAGATTACGAGCTAGTGAGAGGTTAGATGACGGATCATTGATCAATGTTTCGCTTTCGTCACTCAAAGGCAGACTGGTGATTGATTTTAGTGGATCTGCGAAAATTCATCCCGGCAACTTAAATGCCACGCGCGCTATTGTACAAAGTGCTGTGTTGTATGTGCTTCGCCTCTGGGTAAACAAACCCATCGCGATGAACGAAGGGTTACTGGAATTGGTAGAGATTCAATTACCTAAAGGCTTGTTGAATCCATTTGCTGATTTTGATTTTACTAAATCCGATAACAGTAAGCTTCCGGCTGTGGTGGGTGGCAATACGGAGATCAGTCAGCGTGTAACCGACACGCTTTTAAAAGCACTTGGGTTAGCAGCGTGCAGCCAGGGTACAATGAATAATTTTTTATTCGGCAACAATAAGCTTGGCTACTATGAAACGATTGGTGGCGGCACGGGAGCCGGAAAAGGTTTTGACGGGTGTGATGCCATTCATTCGCACATGACAAACACACGCATCACCGATCCGGAGGTGCTAGAGTTAAAGTACCCGGTGGTTCTTGAAAAATTCTCTGTTCGAAAAAATTCCGGAGGTAAAGGCAAATGGCGAGGTGGCGATGGAATTGTTCGGCATATCAGGTTTAACCAAGCAATGGATATCAATATTCTATCGCAGCATCGCGATGAAATGCCGTATGGTATGAATGGTGGCAGCCCCGGAAGATGCGGTGAGCAGTTTCACCTAGCAGCCAAAGGCAAGAAAAGAAAGCTGAAAGGAATGGATAGCTTATCCGTGCAGCCCGGTGATCGCATTTTGTTGCATACACCGAGTGGCGGTGGTTGGGGCAAATAAAAACGCCCTACACACATGTGCAGGGCGCTTCTAATAAATAAGGCTACTGAATTAAATTTTCTTAACAGGAGTATTCGTAGTGGTGGCAGGAGTTGCTGGCGCAGCAGGTGCAGGTGTAACACCTAATTTTTTCAACACCAAGTCAGAAATATTGTACTGTTCATCGCTGTAAAGAATCACAT
>JABFSO010000176.1 GCA_013140555.1 Cyclobacteriaceae bacterium
ATGCACCACCTACTGTTCCACCCCAGTGCATATTTCTTTTAAACAATATTTGATCAGGTGAATCAATCATACGAACATTTGCTGAAGTAGTCCTTTTTTAAAGTCCTGTGTTTTGTCTATTTGTGCTCCTACTTTTTCTATTTTGGTATCTAATGCAGTCAGGAAGCCAGCTATTTTTTGTTGTTCGTCCTTAGATGGAAACGGCAACTTTATTTCTGAAAAATACTTATAGCTGATCATTTTCCCATCTCTAATACCTTCAAGGTTCCTTTGTAATTGCATTATGTATTTGGATGTCTTCAAATAGTATCTATAAAAATCGCTATAAACATCCTCTGAGCATGGTCTCAAAATATTGTAAGCCGGACTACAAATCCCTTTGTAGTTTGAGTATTCAATACCTCCTTGGAAACTTCTTAAGCTTATAATAAAATCACCTTTTTGGACAACCTTATAACTAGCAATACTATTATCGGTAACTGACATCTGATAGTTAATCATATCTCTTGGTACCGCGCCCTGATCCTGGGTAATCGCAAGTATTGGTAAATCAGAATTATGGTTCTTATCAGATATACTATCAAATAATTCATTTCCATTTTTCCAATGCCACTTCGGATATGGTTTCGCATTCTCATCTTTAAATCGAAGTTTGCCGGAGAAGAATTGTTGCATCACTCCTTTTTTGTATTGCTCCAACAATTCTTTTTTGCGGGTGAGCTGCTGTATCTTTTCATCTACCGCACTTAAAAACGAAGCGATTTTTTGTTGTTCGGGGAGGGTGGGAATTGAGACTTCAAATTTTCTTATGCTTTCCATCGATAAAGCTGGCTGAGAACTACTCGCAATGAAACGCGATATTTCTTGATTCAAAAACGAAGGAATATTAAAGTATTGATGAATGAAATAATAATCCATTCTCGCCTTATCGGCACGAATTCTTGCAACATTTGGAGCGAGATAAAAACGTTCGTTTTCATTTATTAGAGCCACGTCACCAATATTAGCTCCTATATAAGTAAACATTAAATCTCCAATGTAGAGTTTACTTCTATTCAATTTAGTAAGGTCACTGGAGTCAATATACTTGACATCCCTTAAGTCAAGACCATTTCGCTTTATATTTAGCGCTCTCAATGCAATTATTTTACCAGTATCACTATACACAATGTGCTTGGTGTATTCGTAACCTGCTAACTTTGATATATCGGAAAGATCTCCTAGTTTTTTTGTTTCCCATGAGCTAGTGAATTCCTTAAACCTCAACTTTGGTGTAAGTGATTTTTTCTTTTGTGCAAGTGTTGCCTTGTTACTCATATCTCGCACGAAGGATTGAGGCATTTGTTTGAGCCCGAAATGGAATGTGCAGCTGGCTGGCGAGTGCCGAAAGCCTGGCCCCCGTGGGTCGGCTCATGCGTGAGAAGCGGGGCGTGCCCAAATATTTCTTTCATACAGTTGGGCTTTCTATTCCTAATTCCTTACAAAACTTTTCAATGGTAGCATCGGTGGATTTCATATCGGCATCGAGCTTTTTCAATTCTTTGGCTACAGTTTTCAAGTTCACCGCTTCTTCTTCTTCAAATGTATCGACATAGCGCGGTATGTTCAGGTTGTAGTCGTTGTCGGCAATTTCTTGCAGCGTGGCTACGTAACTATATTTGTCTTCGGCTGTGCGGTTTTGGTAGGTCGTTACAATTTTGTCAATGTCCTGCGCGCGCATCACGTTTTGTGTTTTCACTTTTTCAAAGTGTTGGCTCGCATCGATAAACAATACGTTGCCGCTGTGCTCGCGCTTCTTCTTCACCACCATGATACAGGTTGGTATACCGGTGCCATAAAAGATATTGGAAGGTAATCCAATGATGGCATCGAGGTAGTTCTTCTCTTTAATCAGGTACTCGCGGATGTGGCCTTCTGCCCCACCCCGGAACAATACTCCATGTGGCAGTACACACGCCATCGTGCCTTTGTCGTCCAATTGGTGAATCATGTGCTGCACAAACGCAAAGTCGGCAGTGCCTTTCGGTGCCAGTCTTCCATAGGGCGCATAGCGGTCGTCACTCATAAACAACGGGCTCGCGCTCCACTCTGCCGAAAAAGGCGGGTTGGCTACAATGGCTTCAAAGCGCACATCGATGTGTGCGGGTCGCTCGAGGGTATCTTCGTTTTTAATATCAAACTTCTTGTAGTGCACATTGTGCATGATCATGTTCATGCGGCACAAGTTGTAGGTGGTGGGGTTGCTCTCTTGTCCGTAAATCTTGCCTACATTTTTATGTCCCACTTCGCGTGCTACCCGCAGCAACAATGAACCGGAACCGCAGGTGGGGTCGTATACATTTTTAAGTTTGGTTTTCCCTGCGGTTACAATCCGCGCCAGCACCATGCTCACTTGCTGGGGTGTATAAAATTCTCCCGCCTTTTTACCGGCACCGCTGGCGAACTTGCCGATCAGGTATTCGTAGGCATCGCCTAATATGTCGCTCTCCTGGTTTTCCAAATCGAAGTCGATCTGTTCGAGTTGTGAGAGTACTTTTATAATAAGTTCGTTCTTGTCGTTTTCGCTTTTGCCCAGCTTGCTGCTGCTCAGGTCGAGGTCTTCAAAGAGGTTAACAAACTCTTCTTCGCTCTCGGTGCCCATGGTGCTTTGCTCAATGCTGGTGAGCACTTTGCTCAGGTCATCGAGAATGAATTTGCTTTTGCCTTCGGCATTGCCTCTGCGGGCGAGTTCGCTGAAGAGCTCGGAAGGTTTTAGAAAATAGCCCAGCTTATGAATGGCTTCGTCTTTTACCGCGGCCAGAATCTCCTTTTTGTTCTTCTGCTTCTCTACTTCGAGGTAGGTGAGCTTATCGGGTTTGAGCAAGTCGTTGGCATAGGTATGCATACGTTCGCTCAGGTACTTATAGAATATGAATCCGAGGATGTAGTCG
>JABFSO010000373.1 GCA_013140555.1 Cyclobacteriaceae bacterium
TCATCTTTTTTCTTGATCGCAGCTCCTTCACCTTTCGATGCGGCTAGGATTTCTCCAGCCAATTTGTCCATCATGGTTTTTTCACCACGAGCACGTGCGTAGTCAATCAACCACTTAATGCTCAAGTTGATTTTGCGCTCAGGGCGAATTTCCACAGGAACCTGGAATGTAGCTCCACCCACTCTGCGGCTTTTCACCTCAACACCTGGCATTACGTTATTCATAGCGCGTTTCCACACTTCTAAGCCGTTTTCGCCACCTGCTTTCTTTTCTACTTGCTCAATCGCATCGTAAAAAATATTGTAGGCAATACTTTTCTTACCATCATTCATCATGTAGTTCACGAACTTGGTTACCAACGTATCGTTGAACTTAGGATCAGGAAGAAGGTATCTTTTCTTAGGTTTTGACTTTCTCATAACTATTTAAAAATGCTTTATTTCTTTTTTGCTGGTGCTCCTTTAGCCGCTGGTGCTGCAGCTCCTGCTTTCGGACGTTTCGCGCCATATTTCGAACGGCTTTGTTTACGTCCGTTTACACCGGCTGTATCCAATGCGCCACGCACAATGTGGTAACGAACCCCAGGTAAGTCCTTCACACGACCACCTCTAACCAGTACGATAGAGTGTTCTTGTAAATTATGACCTTCGCCCATGATGTAGGCGTTCACCTCTTTCTGGTTAGTCAGGCGCACACGGGCTACCTTTCTCATAGCAGAATTTGGCTTTTTAGGGGTTGTAGTGTACACACGTGTACAAACGCCCCTGCGCTGAGGCGATGAATCAAGGGCTGGAGATTTTGACTTGAAGGTCAATTTCGTCCTTCCTTTTCTCACAAGTTGCTGAATGGTAGGCATTTATATTTTCTTTTAAAACCTTTTAAAAATAAGGACTGCAAAGGTATTTAAAGAAAGATAGGATGCAAAAGGTTGGCAAAAAGAAATTTCAAATAAATCAGCGTTTGAATGCGGAACAGGGCTGTATTTTGAAAGAAGCTCCCAATAAACCATTACGCCTCACCCATAGTGCCCCCAAAATTCATCGGGAAAGTAGGCACGTCATTCGTTTGCTTTATCGGGCCAAAGGTAGCCTCGTACTTACTAATGTTGTCTTTCAAGGCTGCCAACAGTCTTTTTGCATGCTCAGGAGTAATAACAATTCTCGACTTTACCTTGGCTTTCGGAACTCCGGGCATCAAACGAATAAAATCAATTACAAATTCACTATTGGAGTGAGCAATCATCGCCAGATTAGAATAAATGCCTTCGGCTATCTCTTCTGATAACTCAATGTTAATTTGATTTTGTTGTGGGATGTTCTTTTCGTCTGCCATAAAAATCAATTTGAAAATTATACAATTTGAAAATTTGATAATTGTAAGCGTTCAAAAAAAATGTGCGAATGTTAAAACACCCGCACATTTTCAAATTACTACACTTTCAAGTTATTAATCAGCCAGTTCACGCTCCTTGCTTTTACGCTCAGGTGCATCTACCAAACGCTGATACTCTTCTTCCGAACCTACGATCAGGTCTTCGAATCTGCGTTGACCTGTACCGGCAGGGATCAAATGACCCACAATTACGTTCTCTTTCAAGCCCATTAACTGATCTGCCTTTCCGCGGATTGCAGCTTCGCTCAACACCTTGGTCGTTTCCTGGAAAGATGCAGCTGACAACCAGCTTTCAGTCTTCAAGGAAGCCTGTGTGATACCTTGCAAAGTAGGACGTGATACTGCGGATAACGCATCTCTCACTTCTACAATGCGCAAGTCTTTTCTCTTCAAAGCTGAATTCTCATCACGCAATTCACGTGGTGTGACGATCTGTCCCACTTTGAATCGGCCAGAATCTCCGGCATCCATTACAACTTTCTTATCCAAGATCAAGTCATTTTCCTCACGGAATTCGAACTTATCAACATACTCTCCTGGCAAGAAGGTCGTATCACCTGAATCAATGATCTCCACTTTTTGCATCATCTGACTTACGATACACTCAATGTGCTTGTCGTTGATCTTCACACCTTGCAGGCGGTATACTTCCTGAATTTCATTCACTAAATATTCCTGTACCGCAGTTGGGCCTTTGATTGACAAGATATCGCTTGGAGTAATCGCACCGTCAGAAAGTGGCTGACCAGCTTTTACGAAGTCATTGTCCTGCACCAAAATGTGCTTAGACAAAGGCACTAAGTAGCGCTTCTGAACTCCGTCTTTTGATTCAATAAAGATTTCGCGATTACCACGCTTGATACCGCCATATGTTACCACACCATCAATCTCGCTGACAACAGCAGGATTTGAAGGGTTACGTGCTTCAAACAATTCCGTTACACGAGGAAGACCCCCTGTAATATCGCGTGACTTACCCATTGTACGTGGAATCTTAGCCATTACCTGGCCGGCTTGAATTTTCTCGCCTTCATCCACCGCTAAGTGAGCACCTACCGGAATGTTATACCCTTTCGTGTCATTCTTACCTTTTACAATAATTGAAGGGTTCTTGGTCTTATCACGAGTATCCGTAATTACTTTCTCTCTATGACCAGTCTGCTCATCTGATTCTTCTTTGTAGGTAATACCTTCAATGATGGCTTCGTACTCAATTTCACCATCAAATTCAGAAAGAATTACCGCGTTGTAAGGATCCCAATAGCAAAGCTCGGTTCCCTTTTCAACTTTCTGACCATCCTTCACACGTAAGTAAGCTCCATAAGGAACGTTGTTGGAAATCAACACACGCTTCTCTTCGTCCAAAATACGAATCTCACCTGTGCGACCCATCACCACCTTCACTTTGTTATCATCCTTATCGCTTGTGTCAACCGTACGGATGGCTTCGAATTCTACAGTTCCTGTGAACTTCGCTTTAATGTTGGCATCAACTGCAATGTTAGAAGCTGTACCACCCACGTGGAATGTACGAAGTGTCAACTGTGTACCTGGCTCACCGATTGATTGAGCTGCAATTACACCTACTGCTTCACCTTGTTGCACCATTTTACCGGTAGCCAAGTTGCGGCCGTAGCATTTTGCACATCCGCCAAATTTGGTTTCGCAAGTAAGAATAGAACGAATCTCTACTTCTTCAATGCTGGTATCTTCAATTTGTTTCGCGATTTCATCCGTGATTTCCTGATTGGCAGCACAAATTAATACGTCTGTCAATGGATCATAGATATCATGAACAGTTACGCGTCCCACAATACGCTCTGACAAAGGCTCAACGATATCCTCGTTGTCTTTCAAAGCAGCTACTTTCAATCCACGCAATGTGCCGCAATCATCTTCTGTTACCACCAAGTCATTGGCAACGTCTACTAATCTACGAGTCAAGTAACCCGCATCAGCAGTTTTCAACGCTGTATCGGCCAAACCTTTACGAGCACCGTGTGTAGAGATAAAGTACTCCAACACGTCCAATCCTTCTTTGAAGTTTGATAAGATCGGGTTTTCGATGATCGAACCTACTGAACCGGCAAGGTTCTTTTGAGGTTTCGCCATCAAACCACGCATACCACCCAACTGACGAATCTGTTCGCGCGATCCACGAGCACCGGAGTGCATCATCATGTAGATCGAGTTGAAGCCTTGTTGATCTTCTTCCAACTGCTTCATCAGTGTGTTAGTCAACAACGTGTTCGTACGTGTCCAGATATCAATTACCTGATTGTAACGCTCGTTATCGGTGATAAGACCCATCATGTAGTTGTTCCAAACAGAATCAACTTCTTTCTGAGCATCTTCTACCAACTTCTTCTTTTCAGCAGGTACTTTCACGTCACCTAATCCCATCGACAAACCTCCGCGGTAAGCCATCTGGAATCCTAATTCTTTAATTTCATCTAAGAATTTCGCAGTCTTTGCCTGACCCGCATACTTAAACACATCAGCGATGATGGTTTGCAGTTTTTTCTTGGTCAACAATTCATCTACGAAACCTACTTCTTCGGGAACAACCTGATTGAAGATTACGCGACCTGTTACAGTCTCAATCATCTTTCTGGTAACATCGCCCGTCTTCTTATCTTTTACACTGGCTTTTACTTTGATGATGGCATGCTTAGAAAGTTTGCCTTCGTTATAAGCAATTACCACTTCCTCGGCTGAGTAGAAAGTTTTTCCTTCACCCAATTCGCCTTTTCTGCCTTTTGTCAAATAATACAAGCCCAACACCATGTCCTGAGAAGGTACTGTGATAGGAGCACCGTTGGCAGGGTTCAAAATGTTGTGTGATGAAAGCATCAATAAAGAAGCTTCCAAAATGGCTTCCTGACCAAGAGGAATGTGAACGGCCATCTGGTCACCGTCAAAGTCCGCGTTGAACGCAGTACAAACTAACGGATGCAATTGAATCGCTTTTCCTTCAATCAACTTTGGTTGGAACGCCTGTATACCTAATCTGTGAAGAGTTGGGGCACGGTTCAAAAGAACAGGATGTCCTTTCAATACGTTTTCCAAAATATCCCAAACTACGGGGTCTTTTCTATCAACGATTTTCTTCGCTGATTTTACAGTCTTAACAATACCTCTTTCGATCAGCTTGCGAATAATGAATGGCTTGAACAATTCTGCCGCCATATCTTTTGGCAAACCGCACTCGTGCAATTTCAATTCAGGTCCTACCACAATTACAGAACGACCAGAATAGTCAACACGCTTACCCAACAAGTTCTGACGGAAACGACCTTGCTTACCTTTGAGCATATCGCTCAACGATTTCAATGCACGGTTACCATCCGAACGAACTGCATTCACTTTACGTGAGTTGTCGAACAAGGAGTCAACGGCCTCCTGGAGCATGCGTTTTTCATTACGCAAAATCACCTCAGGAGCTTTAATATCAATCAATCTCTTCAGACGGTTGTTACGGATAATAACGCGTCTATAAAGATCATTCAAATCAGAAGTAGCAAAACGACCGCCATCCAAAGGCACAAGGGGACGTAATTCTGGTGGAATTACAGGAACCATCTTGATAGTCATCCACTGTGGTTTGTTCTCTACGCGCGTATTCGCATCGCGGAAAGCTTCCACCACTTTCAAACGCTTCAAGGCTTCTGCCTTACGTTGTTGTGATGTATCGGTAGCTGCCTGGTGACGAAGTTCGTATGAAAGTTCGTCCAACTTCACGCGGCTCAATAACATTTCCAAAGCATCAGCACCCATCTTCGCGATGAATTTCTTCGGATCGCTGTCATCCAGCAATTGGTTTTCGCGAGGAAGTTTGTCAACGATGTCGAGGTATTCTTCTTCTGTTAAGAAATCCAAACGGTTTACACCATCCTCTTCCTTAATACCCGGAGCGATTACCACATATCTTTCGTAGTAAATGATTTGATCCAACTTCTTCGTTGGCAGACCAAGTAAGTATCCGATTTTATTCGGCAACGAACGGAAATACCAGATGTGAGCAACTGGCACCACCAATTCGATGTGACCCATGCGTTCGCGTCTTACTTTCTTCTCGGTAACTTCTACACCGCAACGATCGCAGATAATTCCTTTGTAGCGAATACGCTTATATTTTCCGCAATGACATTCCCAATCCTTTACCGGTCCGAAAATCCGCTCGCAGAACAAACCACCCATTTCAGGCTTGTAGGTTCTGTAGTTGATGGTTTCGGGCTGGGTGATCTCACCGTGCGAGCTTTCCAAAATTGACTCTGGAGAAGCTAAGCTAATGGTGATTTTAGAGAAGTCGTTGTTGATCTTTTTATTTTTTCTGAAAGACATGCTTATTGAGTTTTCAGTTAAGTATTTCATTTATCAGTCCATCGTCAGTAGTCAATAGTCAATGGTACTAATGACCAGTGACTATCGACCATCGACAACTTTAATCCATCGTGATCTCTAATGCGAGACCTCGCAATTCGTGTACCAATACGTTGAACGATTCAGGGATATTCGGCTTGCGCATATTTTCGCCTTTTACAATGGCTTCGTATGCTTTTGCTCGACCGATTACGTCATCTGACTTAATCGTTAAAATCTCCTGCAGGATATGAGAAGCACCGAATGCTTCAATCGCCCACACCTCCATCTCACCGAAACGCTGACCACCAAATTGAGCTTTACCACCCAATGGTTGTTGCGTAATCAATGAATACGGTCCGATTGAACGTGCGTGCATCTTATCGTCTACCAAGTGGCCGAGCTTAAGCATGTAGGCCATACCTACTGTTACTGGTTGATCGAACTTCTGTCCGGTCAATCCATCGAATAAGTACGTTCTTCCAAACTCAGGCAATCCTGCTTCTGTCAATTCTGCGGAAACCTGATCAAGCGATGCACCATCAAAAATTGGTGTTGCATACTTGCGACCCAATCTCTTACCGGCCCACGCCAATACGGTTTCATAGATCTGACCCAAGTTCATACGAGAAGGTACACCCAGCGGGTTCAAGCAAATATCTACCGGAGTTCCATCTTCCAGGAATGGCATGTCTTCTTCACGCACAATACGAGCTACAACACCCTTATTACCGTGGCGACCCGCCATCTTATCTCCTACTTTCAATTTGCGTTTCTTCGCAATGTAAACTTTCGCTAACTGCACAATACCTGTCGGCAATTCGTCTCCTACTTCCAACGTGAAACGCTCTCTCTTGAATGTTCCGGAGATCACGTTGCGCTTGTTCAAGTAGTTTTTCACCAATTCAGCTACTGCATCGTTGGTTGCATCATCGGTAGTCCAGCTGTCTAAGCTGATGTCGACAATCAAGTTAACTTCTTCAGGAACACTGTAATTGCTTTCATCGCGGTAGATGTTCTTATCCGGGAACAAATTGCTTTCGATCACTTTGCTGGTGAACTTCACGCCTTTGCTGATTAATTCATCACCAAACTTGTGCTTCACGCCCTGGCTAGTTTTTCCAGTCAAAAGGGTTGTCAGCTTTTTGATCATCTCGTTCTTCAGATCAGTAAGCTGCTTGCTATAACGGCTCTTTAATGCATCCAATTCTTTCTTAGACTTGGTGCGCAAATCTTTATCCTTCTTCGGACGAGAGAACAATTTTGTGTCGATTACCACACCTTTCAATGATGGAGGTGCCTTCATCGAAGCATCTTTCACGTCACCCGCTTTGTCACCAAAGATGGCACGTAACAGTTTCTCTTCCGGAGTTGGATCAGTTTCACCTTTAGGAGTGATTTTACCGATCAGGATATCTCCTTCTTTCACATCAGCACCCACGCGAATGATACCATTCTCGTCCAAGTGCTTAATGGCTTCTTCACTTACGTTCGGAATCTCAGAAGTCAATTCTTCCTCTCCACGCTTTGTATCACGAACTTCCAATTCAAATTCTTCAATGTGAATGGAGGTGTACACGTCATCGCGTACCACACGTTCAGAGATTACAATCGCATCCTCGAAGTTATATCCTTGCCAAGGCATGTAGGCCACGAGCAAGTTTCTTCCCAATGCCAATTCGCCATTTGCGGTTCCGTAACCTTGGCAAAGCGGTTGACCTTTTGCCACTTTGTCTCCCTTGCGAACAAGTGGAGTTAAGTTGATACAAGTGTCTTGGTTGGTTCTTCTGAATTTAATCAGGTTATAGGTTTTGAATTCGTCATCGAAGCGCAACAATTGCTGATCTTCTGAAACATCGTATTTGATGACGATTTTATTCGCATCCACAAACTCTACTGTTCCGCTGCTTTCTGCTAAAACCAATGCGCGTGAATCCAAGGCAATTCTTCCTTCCAAACCTGTTCCTACAATAGGAGCTTCTGGTCTGATCAAAGGCACTGCCTGACGTTGCATGTTCGATCCCATCAAAGCGCGGTTCGCATCATCATGTTCCAAGAATGGAATCAACGAAGCTGCAATCGAAACGATTTGGTTCGGAGCAATGTCCATGTAGCGAATGTCTTTCGGTTCTACTACCGGGAAATCACCTTCAAAACGTGCCTTTACTTTTTCGTTTTCTAAATCGCCACCAGCCTTAATTTTCACATTAGCCTGAGCGATGTTGTGTGTATCTTCTTCTTCTGCAGTTAAGAAGATTACATCTTTACCTTTTACTTTTCCATTTTCAACCTTGCGATAAGGGGTTTCGATGAATCCCATCTTATTCACCTTTGCATGAACGCAAAGTGAAGAAATCAAACCAATGTTTGGACCTTCAGGGGTTTCAATGGTACACAAGCGACCGTAGTGTGTATAGTGAACATCTCGCACCTCAAAACCTGCGCGCTCTCTGGAGAGACCACCTGGACCGAGTGCCGACATTCTGCGCTTGTGAGTAATCTCAGCCAATGGATTGGTTTGATCCATGAACTGTGATAATTGGTTGGTACCAAAGAACGAGTTGATTACAGAAGACAGTGTACGCGCGTTGATCAAATCAACCGGCTTGAAGTCTTCGTTATCGCGAACGTTCATTCTTTCTTTGATAGTTCTGGCCATACGGGCAAGACCTACACCAAATTGAGAATACAACTGCTCGCCTACTGTTCTTACACGTCTGTTGCTCAAGTGGTCAATATCATCCACCACCGCTTTTGAGTTGATCAAACCGATCAAATATTTTACGATGAGAATGATGTCCTCAGTCGTTAATACGCGTTGATCGAAGCTTAGATCCAGACCTAATTTTTTATTGATCCGGTAACGACCTACCTCACCTAAATCATAACGCTTTTCACTGAAGAACAAGCTTTGAATGATATCGCGGGCAGTTTGCTCATCCGGAGCTTCTGTATTTCTTAATTGACGATAGATTTGCTCCACAGCTTCTTTTTCAGAGTTGGAGTTATCTTTCGCAAGTGTATTGAAGATGATATAATAATCAGCCACGTTTACATCGACACGGTGTAGGATCACTGACTTTACGCCAGAATCGATAATTGTGTCTACGTCTTCTGCTGTGATTACATGATCACGCTCTAACAACACTTCGTTACGGTCGATTGAAACTACCTCACCAGTATCTTCATCCACGAAGTCTTCCGTCCAGGTTTTTAGAACCCTTGCGGCTAACTTTCTATCAACTGCTTTTTTCAGGTTATTTTTATTTGCCTCTACTTCTTCAGAAAGGCCGAACAAATCCAAAATATCTTTGTCGGTTCCATAACCAATTGCGCGGAGCAATGTGGTTACAGGGAATTTTTTCTTCCGATCGATGTACGCATACATCACCGCGTTTACGTCCGTAGCAAATTCAATCCAAGAACCTTTGAAAGGAATAATGCGGGCAGAGTAAAGTTTCGTTCCGTTGGTGTGTTTACTCATGGCGAAAAACACGCCCGGAGATCGGTGAAGCTGAGAAACGATTACGCGCTCGGCACCATTGATCACGAAAGAACCTTTTTCCGTCATGTACGGAATGTTTCCGAGGAATACTTCCTGCTCGATAGTTTGAAAGTCTTCGTTGTCTTCGTCATTACACGTTAAGCGAAGTTTTGCTTTCAAAGGCACCGAAAAGGTTAATCCACGGTCAATACACTCATCCACATCATACTTTGGTGGATCGATGGTATAGTCAACAAACTCAAGCACGAAGTTTTCGCGTGAGTCGGCAATGGGGAAGTTTTCTGCAAATACTTTAAAGAGACCTTCGTTCTGCCTTCTTTCAGCGGCTGTCTCTATTTGCAAAAAATCTTTGAACGACTGAAGTTGTATATCCAGAAAATCCGGATACTCCAGCACTTTTTCTATCGATGAAAAATCAATTCGATTATTGGTTGTCTTCTTTGCCAAGGTGCGTACAGTTTAAAATTCCCGGTTAAGACCTAACTAAATTCTACTACAAAAAAGGTACAAGTATAAATAGGCAAACCCCAACCCTATTTTCATAGGAATGGGGCCTGAAATACCTTTCAGACGGTACCGTGATACTTCAAGAATTATTTCAACTCTACTTCAGCACCAGCTTCAGTAAGTTGCTTCTTGAGGTTTTCAGCCTCATCTTTTGGCAATCCTTCTTTGATTGTTTTTGGAGCTCCGTCAACCATGTCTTTCGCTTCTTTCAAGCCAAGACCAGTCAATTCTTTCACCAATTTCACGATTTGTAATTTGTTAGCACCAGCTGCTTTCAACACAACATCAAAGTTGGTTTTTTCAGCTACAGCAGCACCACCAGCAGCACCACCAGCCGCAGGGCCAGCAACAACTG
>JABFSO010000493.1 GCA_013140555.1 Cyclobacteriaceae bacterium
TAAAATAACAAATCAAATATGGAGAAAAACACTCAGTGTTCCCAAAGGGATCACTATCTCCAATTTCAAGCTCCTGTCAATCAATACATTTCACCTTAGCTTGACGGCTATGGATAGCTATCGGGAGCACCAGGCTGCTACAAGCCAGCCCCATTTTGCTTCCACTTAGGCTGTCTTTCCGCTACTATCCTTTGCCCGCTAACGCACGATTAACACCGCAACTACCACGTCCAGCACCGCAAAATCATTCAGAACTTTTTACTCCTGCGTTTATTTGCTTTTTTTGCACATAACCTTGGCGTAAAACGAGCGTTAAGTGTTTATTTAAACTTTACAATCTTCAATGGAAAACCAAAATTCCAAGCATCAAATCAGTTTACCTTTAGTTTTATGTGTCGGTCTCGCATTCGGTGTACTTATCGGGGCGGGCCTTAGCAACAAATCAACCGGCAGCAGCGAAGTAAACAAAGACCTCCAGAAACTACGCGAAGTACTCAACCTCGTTAACAAAGAATATGTAGATGAAACTAAAACCGATGCGCTCGTAGAAGACGCGATCGCACACTTGCTCAGCAAACTCGATCCGCATTCGGCTTACATTTCTGCTCGCGATCGCATCGCTGCCAATGAAGATTTAAAAGGAAATTTTGAAGGCATCGGTATTGAGTTCAACATATTTCATGACACTCTATTTGTCGTTGCCGCCCTTAGCGGTGGTCCTTCTGAAGCAGTGGGCTTGCGCAGTGGCGATAAAATCATCAAAGTAAATGATACCACCATTGCCGGTGTCAATCTTACCAACCGCGATGTGCAACGCCACCTCAAAGGTCCCAAAGGCACCGAAGTAAAAATTGAAGTGTTGCGAAAAAATAAAAAAGAACCCATCACCTTCATCATCATCCGTGATAAAATTCCTCAATTCTCGGTCGATGCCTCGTACATGATCGATCCCGAAATTGGATACATCAAAGTCAATCGTTTTTCGCAAACCACACACGAAGAAGTAAAAACTGCTATGGCCAAGCTGCGCAAAGAAGGTATGAAAAAACTCGTGCTGGATCTGCAAGGCAACCCCGGTGGATATATGGATCAGGCGATCGCGGTAGCGGATGAATTTTTACCAGCAGGAGAAAAAATTGTCTTCACCAACGGTCAAGAAAAAAGATACAACGAAAATGCCGTAGCTACCAACGAGGGCGATTTTGAGCAAGGCGACTTGATTGTGTTGGTGAACGAAGGCAGCGCGTCTGCTTCTGAAATTGTAAGCGGAGCTTTGCAAGACAATGATCGCGCGTTGGTAGTCGGTCGCAGATCATTCGGAAAAGGATTAGTTCAACGTCCTTTTGATTTAAATGATGGCTCCGAAGTGCGCCTGACCATCTCGCGCTACTACACACCCAGTGGCCGCTCAATTCAAAAACCCTACGAAAATTCGGATGACTATGATCGTGATATTGCCAAGCGTTACAAAAATGGTGAGTTCTTTACAGCCGATAGTATTAAGTTCAACGACTCACTGAAATACAAAACTCTTAATGGCCGTACCGTGTATGGTGGTGGTGGCATTATGCCCGACTACTTTGTGCCGCTTGATACTACACTTAGCAGTAAATATTTCAATGAGTTGTCTTTTGCCAACGTGTTGCGCGAGTATTGCTTCAATTATGCTGAAGTAAATGCTAAAAATTTACAAGCCAAAGGTTTCCGCGATTACCAGCAAAACTTCTTAGTAAGCGATGCTATGCTCAATCAGGTCGTTGAATTGGGCAAGAAAAACAACATTCCTCCCGACTTGAAGGATCTGAACAAAAACAAAAAACTTTTTCAGGTCTACATTAAAGCCGAAGTAGCGCGCCACGTGTGGGACAATAGTCACTTCTATCCGATTTTCAACGAAACCAACGAAGTGCTTCAGCAAGCGATTAAGTTGTTTGACCGCATTCCCGATTTGAATAGAGGGAAAATGTAATTTGAGGCAAAACGTCTAGGATTTTCATAGCACTGGGTTGTCCAATCTCACAAGAAACCTGATGAACTTTTATCATCCAATTTGTTGTTAATACCCCAGATAGAATCAGACTCCTATTCACGAGCTATCTTTTTTCTTGATTAACAACAAGTTATTTTTGCTGTAAAAACGTCTATCAACTTGTATAACTAATTCATTTAGACACTTTTTATTTCTATGACGGTAGATTCGATGCGGAAGATTGATCAGAATGTGGGCGTAGTACTTTGTTTTCTAATCATGCCTGTTGTCTGGCTGTTTGATTTATTCCGAGGTAGCAAAATCAAAAACGATGTAAGCCGCACGCTTTTTATTGAACTTTCCGAAATGGGTAGCTCCATCATTGTCGACCCGGCCATGCGCAAACTGCAAAAAGAGAGCAATGCTACTTTGTACTTTGCCATCTTCACCAAAAACTATAAAAGCCTAGTTCTACTCAACACCATTCCATCTGAAAATATTTTCAAAATGAATTCAGATAATCTCTTTCAACTGACAGGAGAAGTGATTCGATTTATTATCTGGTGCCGGAAAAATAAAATCACCACAGTAATTGATCTTGAATTGTTCTCACGATTTACGGCCTTGCTCAGCTTTTTCAGCGGTGCACGAAGCCGTGTGGGTTTTACCAATTTGCACGATGAAGGTTTGTTTCGCGGAAACATTATTAACCAATCCGTGCGCTACAACCCGCATGTGCACATTGCAGTCAACTTTGTTTCGTTGATCAACAAAGCGATGGGGCATTTCGAGAATTCCTATCCTACAGAAGCTGTGAGTTTCGAGAGTTTAAAGTTAGAACGCGCTGCTGTTTCAGAATCTGCCATTGCCACCGTGCGTCAAAAAATAAAAAAATTGTACCCTACGTGGAGTAATGAATCAGTGGTACTTCTGAATGTCAATGCTTCTGATCTTTTGCCACAGCGCAGATGGATGCAAGAAAACTTTGCAGAAGTAGGTAGAAACCTGTTGGCTGAATTTCCCAATATTCTAATTGTGCTCACCGGCTCACCTGCCGAACGCGACTATGTGCAAAAAGTGAGCGATCAAATTAATCATGCCCGATGTGTTAATTCATCAGGGGTTTTTCAATTTGAAGAACTTGTGCCGCTGTATCAAATCAGCACCTTCATGCTGACCAATGATTCCGGCCCCGCCCATTTTGCTGCGGTTACGCCACTCAAAGTTTTTGTGTTATTCGGCCCCGAGACTCCCGCTCTCTATTTACCCATTGGTGGAAACGCAGAGCCCTTCTATCTCGGGCTGCCTTGCTCACCGTGTGTGAGTGCTGCCAACCATCGCAAAACAAGTTGCGAATCGAGGCCATGCATTACCGGCATCTCTCCCAAAGTGGTTACCACCCGATTGAAAAATTTTCTTCACGAAACTTCGACTTTATCGCCCGCTAAAGCATAGTTTCGTGCTTTAACAAATTCACCATGATCAAGCGTTTGCAAGATTTATCACCTACTCAGAAAAAAGTGCTAATCTTGATTGGCGTAGGCTCTGTTGTACGAATCATTTTAGCGCTTACGCTGGAGTTGGGCATTGATGAAGTTTACTACTGGAACTTTGTGCTCTTTCCCGACTGGAGTTATTTTGATCATCCGTTGATGGTGGGAGTTGTTGGCGACATTTTTTCGCTTCATCATTTTTTTACGGATGACTTCTTTCTGCGTTTTGGCCCGATCTGCTTATCAGCCATCAGCACCTGGCTTATCTATCGCATTGGAGTAAAGGTAAAAGATGAGCGTACCGGTTTGTATGCGGCTTTACTTTATACCGGCTCCATCTACTGCTTTATCATTGCTGGTTTTTCTTTCATCCCCGACTCACCGCTCATTTTATTCTGGCTGTTGGCTCTTCAGGTAATGATCGATTTTTTACCGACCCATCCCATCGATAAACATAGCCGAAAGAAAATTCTTTTGTTTGGTATTTATGCCGGCTTGGCTATGCTGTCGAAATACCAAGGCGCATTCTTGTGGATTGGTGTTTTTGTTTACGTGTTTTTATTCAATCGTGAATGGCTGAAAGAAATTTCCTTTTACCTCTCGGGAATGATTTCTGCCATTTTTCTACTGCCCATATTAATCTGGAATATTCAAAATAATTTTATCAGCTTCAACTACCATTCAGGTCGAGTAACGCCTGCGTGGGAAATCCGCCCGGATTATTTTCTGACCGAAGTGCTTGGGCAATTTGCCTACAACAATCCAATCGTTTATGTATTGATCGTGATTGCTTTAGTTGCATGGTTTCGTAAAAAAGATTTTATCGCATCTGCGTATGCAAAAATTCTGCTTTGCCAAGCGCTTCCGCTCTGGGCAGTATTTACTTCATTTTCCATATTTCGTTCTACGTTACCACATTGGTCGGCACCAGCTTTCGTTTCGTTGATTGTATTGGCGGCAGCTTATTGGGCATCGCACGAAAATCAGGTGAAGGCTTGGTATTGGATGAAAGCAGGGCCTGTGTTTCTAGGTGTACTACTCGTTATTGCGGTGTGGCTTATCAATTACTCGCCCTTACAACTCGGTAAAACATCGGAGATGAAAACATTTGGAGAAGATGACTTCACGCAGGATATGTACGGATGGCATCAGGTGAATGAGGCTTTTAAAAAAGTGATTGCGCGTGAGGAAACGCAAGGGCACATGGCCCCACAATCCGATCTGATATCAAATAAAATGTTTCCGGCTGCCCATTTGGATTTTTACGTGGCGCAGTACAATCACCGGAAAGTGTTTGGCATCGGAACGTTAGACGACATTCACATGTATGCATGGCTCAACAGCAAACGCAGTGGCCTTGAAAAAGGAAAAGATTATTATCACGTGGCCCTCAGCAATTTTTACCGCGATCCACATGAGCTCTTCGGAAACTATTTTGAGCGGATCGAACCGATGGACACTGTCACCATCACACGTGCCAATAAACCCATGCGGTATATTTTCTTTTATCGCTTGCGAAATTATAAAGGCAATTTTATCGACCCGTTGCCTGCACGTTAAAAAAGCCAATCGTTTCTTAGGCGATCCCAGGTTCTATTTCTTTGCTATATTTGATCAAGTGCAGTAGGCATAAGAAATTCAATTGATTTTTTTTCTTGTTCAAGTACAGTAACTTGTCACTTCAAATCATGATGTTATGTATTACCATCGCTTAGGCAACATTCCGCCCAAAAGACATACTCAATTTCGCCAGCCGGATGGCAGTTTGTATAAAGAGGAATTAGTGAGTTCGGAAGGTTTTTCAGGAATCTATTCCAACTTATATCACATTCATCCACCAACCCGCATCAAATCGATTGGCGAGCCTACTCGCTACGGTGCGAAACGAATAGAAGATTACGCACTTCGGCAAACACATTTAAACACATCCAAAGTAACCGCAACTGGTGAAGACTATTTATCGGCACGCAAAGTGCTCCTGATGAATAACGACTGTGCTATTTCCATTTGCTCGCCCCGTCAGCGCAAGATGGATTACTTCTATAAGAATGCAGAAGGTGATGAACTAATTTTTGTACACGATGGCAAAGGTGTTCTAATTTCTCCTTTCGGAAAGTTAGATGTTCGCCAAGGTGACTACATCGTAATCCCGCGCACGGTGATTTACAAATTTGAATTTGAAGAAGGACCTCTTCGGTTATTGATTACGGAATCAGCATCACCAATCGAAACGGTAAAACGCTATCGCAATGATTTAGGTCAGTTGCTGGAGCATTCGCCTTATTGCGAGCGCGATATTCGTGCACCATATGAATTGATTACGGATACCAGTCGTGGAGATTTTTTGGTGAAGATCAAAAAGCAGGGCTTCCTTCATAATTATGTTTATGATTACAGTCCGTTGGATCTCGTTGGCTGGGATGGATTTTTGTGGCCCTATGCTTTTTCCATCCACGACTTCGAACCGATTACCGGGCGCATTCATCAACCACCACCCGTGCATCAAACATTTCAAGCGCGCAATTTTGTAGTGTGTTCATTTGTACCTCGCTTGTTTGATTATCACCCACACGCAATTCCGGCACCTTACAATCATAGCAACATTGATAGTGATGAAGTGCTCTACTATGCAGAAGGAAATTTTATGAGCCGCAGAGGAATTGACCGAGGGTCATTCACGCTGCATCCCGGTGGGTTGCCGCACGGCCCGCATCCGGGCACAGTAGAAAAAAGTATTGGCGCCAAAGAAACACATGAGTTGGCCGTGATGATTGATACGTTTCATCCGCTTCACTTAACAGATCAATCCTTGGAATTTATTGACAAAAATTATCCGATGAGCTGGACGGATAACACCGAGGGAGGTTTTCATGAAGTGAATACACCTTAAACAACGATGACCTGTAACATTACTAGAATCCATTTGCTAAAACGATAAGTAAAACATTAAGCTATGATCTCCACCAAAGCCTATGCTGCCGTCAGTGCCAACACACCTCTCGTGCCATTTCAATTTGAACGAAGAGACCTTCGTCCGGATGATGTGCAAGTAGAAATTCTGTATTGTGGTGTTTGTCATAGCGACTTACACCAGGCGCGCAACGAATGGGGCGGTTCCATGTACCCCATGGTGCCCGGTCACGAGATTGTAGGCAAAGTAACTCGCGTAGGTGACAATGTAAAAGATTTTGTTGTAGGTGAACTCGCGGGTGTTGGTGTGATGGTAGATTCTTGCCGGACTTGTAAAAACTGCCAGAACGACTTAGAGCAATATTGTGAAGAAGGAATGACCGGCACGTACAACGCGTATGAGCGCGATGGCAAAACCATAGCACAAGGAGGTTACTCCTCGCAAATTGTAGTTGATAAAAAATATGTGCTGCACATTTCTGATAAACTTGATTTAAAAGCAGTGGCTCCGTTATTGTGTGCGGGCATCACGACTTATTCACCCCTGCGATATGCCAAAGTAGAAAAAGGAACAAAAGTAGGAATCATCGGGTTGGGCGGACTTGGCCACATGGGATTAAAATTCGCTGCTAGCTTTGGTGCTGAAGTTACGCTCATTAGTTCTTCTGCTTCTAAAGAAGCTGATGCCAAACGATTAGGCGCACATCATTTCCTACTATCATCTGATGAAAAACAAATGCGTCAGCATCGTGGGCATTTTGATGTATTGCTCAACACCGTTTCGGCCAATCACGATTATTCGCCTTACTTAAAGTTATTAGGATTAGATGGCACGATGCTGATCGTGGGTATTCCGGCACAAGCTCCGGTAGTGAGGCCCTTTGATATTTTAACCAATCGCAGAAGCATCACTGGATCTTCTATTGGTGGAATTAAAGAAACGCAAGAGATGCTAGACTACTGTGCAGAGAAAAATATTGTTGCCGATGTGGAGTTGATTCCAATGCAAGAAATCAACCACGCTTACGAACGAATGGTGAAAAACGATGTACGCTATCGCTTTGTGATTGATATTAAAAGCTTAGGCTAATCGCTTTTTTGACTTTGTGTCCTAAAGGTGAAAAAGACAATTTATTAAACCACAAAGGCACCTAAGTCACAAAGATGAAAGTGGCTAAAATATTTTTCGCTTTTACCTTACAGTTTTCCCTTCTTCACCAAATACCCAAATAACGCAGCTGTAAAAAACATGAGGATACTATACAAAGCAGCCGGAACACTCATGAGCGAATTGTTCAAAACGGAGAGTGCAATAAAAATAGCGAGCGTGCCATTGTGAATTCCTATTTCCATACCAATCGCTACTGCTTGTCGTTTCTCCACTTTCCAAACTTGTGGCAAATAATATCCTAAACCCATACTCACTAAATTGAACACCAGCACGGGAAATCCGATCGATGGAAAATGTGTACTGAGCAAAACACGCTCACGATACACAGCCGCAATGATGATTAGTAATAAAAAAACAGCCGAGAGAATTTTTACCGGCTTATCCATCTTAGTCGCAAATGAAGGAGCCTTGCCCTTTATCAACATGCCAATGGTAACAGGCAGCAGCACAATCATAAACACTTCAATCACTTTGGCAAACTGCATGGGCACATACTGATCGGATGTGAGGAAATGAGCGAGCGAAAGATTGACAACCAACGGCAAGGTGAACAGCGTGAGTACGCTATTCACTGCCGTTAAGGTAATATTGAGTGCCACATCTCCATTCGAGAGATGACTGTATAAATTCGCAGTAGCTCCACCTGGTGAAGCGGCCAACAACATTAAACCAACAGCCAGTGCTGGCTCCAGCCCAAATATCTTTGCAATGAAAAAACAAATTAGCGGCAGCAACACCATTTGGCAAACCAATGCAATGGCCACTGCTTTCGGGTATTTGATAACTCGCTTGAAATCTTCTATCGAAAGCGACAAACCCAGCCCCAGCATAATGATGCCAAGGGCTATGGGTAGTAGCGTGGTGGTTAAGATGTTGCTTTGCACGATTAATTCTTTTTCTCTTTGCCTAATTCAGGTAAAATGAAACTGTCCAAAGGACTTGGTAACTTCATAGCGGCTTCAATGTCTTTCACGGTGCGAGGTGCAAGAGCCGACAAATGCTCGTACCCATCTTTCGTAATCAAGTAATCATCTTCAATACGCACCGCGATGCCCCACCATTTTTTATCACAAGGAGCTCCTTCGGGAATATAAATACCCGGCTCGATGGTGATGATCATGTTCTCTTGCAATTTGTCGTACGTTCCACGATCATGAACATCTAAGCCAATATGATGGCAGCAACCATGCGGATAGTACGTGTTGCGTTCATCCGGATTTTTAATGATGCCCAATTCAGCCAATCCCTTGTTAACAGTGATGCGTGTGGCTGCAGTCAACTCGCGGAAGGTAGCGCCTGGTTTACAAATTTTCATAGCTTCTTCCTGTGCTTTCAACACCAATTCATAAATCAGTTTTTGCTCAGGTGAGAATTTCCCGTTTACCGGAATGGTGCGAGTGATATCAGCTGTGTAGCCACGGTACTCTGCACCTAAGTCCATCAGAATTAATTCTTTGTTGGTAATATTCGGTTTGTAGTTGTCGATGTAATGAAGGATACATCCATTGTGACCGGCACCGACAATCGAAGGATAGCCTAAATCTTCCGCTTGGTATTTTTTAAACACAAACTCATGTATACCTTGAATTTCGCGCTCACTCATGCCGGGCTTCATCGCCTTCATTACTTCGAGCTGACCCATGCATGAAATTTGGACCGCGCGCTTTACCATACTTAATTCTTCTGGTGTCTTAATCCCCCGCAAATCATCCATGATTGGATCGAGGCCCGCCATGTCTAAATTATTTTTAGATGGCTCAACAGCCAGCGTCACTCCTTTTTTATCCGGATAATTTACCTTGGCTTTGAATTGTGCTTGAAGGTCGAAGAGATCGGATGAATCGCGTGGATCGTTGCGCACATCATTGAAAAAATCCGTGAAAAGTATCTTATCAAATTTTGAAAAGTTAACATCGTAGCGTTTAAACTCGGTATTGTTAAAAGCTTGTGAAAAGCCCAATACATCTTTCACACCTTTTTCACCCAACCTGCGGCCTGTCCACATTTCTTGTTGTTCGCTACGGGGTTGAACAAATAATATTTCATTGTATTGTGTGCCGTTGTTGGCCGTTTGCATTTCTTTAAAAATAAAGAGCACCGCATCGGGTTCTTTGTAACCGCTCAGGTAAAAGAAGTCGGGATCCTGATGATAAACATAGTCTACATCATTCGCGCGGTTGCGAACGGGGCTTGCAAAAAATACGGCTACCGAGTTGGCTGGTAGCTTCGCACGGAGTTTTTCCCTTCGATCTTTGTGAAATTCTTTGGTGAGAAAATCAGAAGGCAAATCTGGGTTTTGTGAAAAAAGAGGCAATGAAAGAACCATTGCGCAAACGATAAACAAATATCTCATACTGGTGGATTTATTAGTATTCGAAAAATAGGGAATTGGCAGCATAATTCCAGTAGAAATTACATGATTGATCCATAGATCACTTTATTAAATTCATAGAACTCCTTAAACACTTGAGTTTATAGTTTTACTCGTTTGAGTCGTAATGCATTTAATACCACACTTACGCTGGAAAAAGCCATAGCCCCGCCGGCAATTGCAGGGTTTAATAA
>JABFSO010000339.1 GCA_013140555.1 Cyclobacteriaceae bacterium
TGAGCCGAGCAGTTCAGAAGCTGCCATGCTTACGGCCTATTATCTGGCTGCGAGCGATGATGCAGAGACATTGAAATGGCTGGACGAGATGGTAATTCTGGTTGATCCGGTTTACAATCCCGATGGCCGCGACCGCCACACGCATTGGGCAAATATGCATAAAGGATCACCGATGGTTTCAGATCCGCTCGATCGGGAACACAATGAGGCTTGGCCAGGAGGTCGAACCAACCACTATTGGTTTGATTTAAATCGCGATTGGTTTTTGGGCGTGCATCCGGAAAGTCGCAACCGAATGCAATTCTTTCACCAATGGCGCCCGTATGTGATGACCGATCACCACGAGATGGGCAGCACATCGACCTTTTATTTTGATCCAGGAAAATATACCAGCAACAACCCGATCGTTCCTTCTTTCTTGTATGACGTTGTGCATCCACGCTTCGCAGAATATTTTTCGAAAGGCATGAACTCCATCGGCTCCATGTATTTTACCGAAGAGGCGTTTGATAAATTATATCCCGGCTATGGAAGTAGCTATGTAAATTTTTACGGTGGTATTGGTTTTCTTTTTGAACAAGCCAGTTCGCGCGGGCATGTACAAGAAACTACTACCATTCCAATTACTTTTGGGTTTACCATACGCAATCAATTCACGGCTTCGTTGGCAACCATTCGCGGATCGATTGGTGAAAAAGATTTGCTGAGGAAGCTGCGTCAGAATTTTTATAGCTCTGCGATGGCACAAGCAAAAGCTAGCCCGATCAAGGGGTATGTTTTTGGGGATCCGAAAGATGCAACACGCACCAACGCATTCATCAACTTATTGCGAATGCATCAGGTTGAAGTGTATGAGTTAGGTCAATCCATTACAGCGGGCAACAAAACATTTGAAAAGGGAAAGACATACATCGTTCCAACGGAGCAAACCAATTACATTATGGTTCGCTCGGCATTTGAAAAAGACATCACCTATCGCGATAGTACTTTTTATGATGCATCAACGTGGTCTTTGGTACATGCTTTTAATATGCCACATGCGGAAGTGCGTGGTACATTTGTAAAGGGAACCATGATCAAAGAAACGCCAGTGAAACAACGTGTACCCGTAGCGAAGAGCAGTTATGCTTATCTGGCGGATATTTCTGACTACAATGCGCATAAGGCGATTCAGCAGTTGCAATCGCTTGGTGTGATTGTGCGCAGCAGCTCTCGCGCTTTTGGAATGAATGTGGGTGGAGTCGATCGGAGTTTTTCTCATGGAAGTTTAGTGCTGTCGGTGCAACAGCAAAAGATCAGTGAAGAAAAATTGTTTGAAGCGATTCAAAAGGTGAGTGCCGAAACCGGATTGGAATTTGTATCAGTAGAAACTGGTTTAACAGGAAGAGGAATTGATTTGGGATCGGGTTCAGTGCGCACGGTAGTACCACCCAAAGTGCTGATGCCGATTGGCAATGGAGTTACTTCTGCCGAAGCAGGCGAGGTTTGGCATTTATTGGATCAGCGAATCGGGTTGCCGGTGTCGAAAGTGGACTTGCAAAATTTTGGTCGCGTGAATCTGAGCAACTACACTACCATTGTGATGGTGAGTGGAATGTACCCTACCGATAAACCTACCATCGATAAGATAAAGAGCTGGGTGCAAGCCGGTGGTACGTTGATTACATTCAAAACGGCTAGTGAGTGGGCAATTAAAAATGGAATTGTCAAAGAAAAATTAGTACAACAAGATACCGCGAAAAATCTCAAACGAATTGATTACGAAAATGGCCCGGATGCAGAAGGAGCGAAGCAAATTGGAGGTTCCATTTTTCAAGTGGATTTAGATATTACCAACCCAATAGGTTTTGGATTTTCAGATCGTAAGGTTTCGATTTATCGTAATGGGCGCACGTTTTTAAAGCCAAGCAAGGTGCCTTACAATACGGTGGCACAATACACTCCTGCACCATTGATCGGAGGATACATTCACAAAACAGATATTAAAAATGTAGCCAACTCTGCTGCGATTTTGTTTTCAACGGATGGCGCAGGTCGAGTAATACTCTTTAGCGACAATCCAAATTTCCGAGGCACTTGGTACGGCACTAACAAACTCTTTTTGAATGCGCTTTACTTTGGTTCGATGATTAGCTCTGCAACTAATTTTGGCGAGGAGGGGGAGTAATTACTTTCATTAGAGCTTAGCCTTGGTACATACTGACATTTACCAAGGCTATTACTTATAACCCTTCATACTTCCCATCCTCATCTACATAATACACCTCTTCTAAATACCACTGGTTATTGATTTTGATAAAGTGGTATTCGTAATGATCAGTGATTTTGACAGGCTCTGATTTTTTGTATTCGGTTTTCACAATTGCTTTGTTGCCTTTTTTCTTTTCGTTGATAATTTGTTCATGTTCCGGATGGTGAATAGACACACTTCCAAAAGCCAGTGGCTGATGTTTTTTACCTGTCTGACAATACTTTATGATGAGCTGTTGATATGTATCCTCAACCGCTTTATCTGCTTTTTCCTTTTCCTTTTCATATAGAGAGTGCGCCTGATCGTTCCAAATTTTATAATCAGCAATAAAAGATTTGGTGATATCGGATGGTGAGGGTTGTTGTGTTTGAGAAAATACGAAAGTCGATGCAGAGGCAAGGAGTAGCACAACAGCTAGGAATCTAAACATATTGAAAGTAATTATCTTTTGATATTAAAAAAATTGACTTTAGTACGTATGGGTGCGCATCAGAGTTGAGATTTCTTTCGAAATGTATTTTTGATCACTTGATTTTCGACCCAGTTGTTCATTATAATTGAAAAGCGGGAATTCAAATTTAATGATAACTTGCTAAGAGAAACAAAAATGGGGGAACTACATACGATAAAATTTTAGTAAGCCTTAAATTGTCAATATGATC
>JABFSO010000327.1 GCA_013140555.1 Cyclobacteriaceae bacterium
TCCTCCAACTCCAGCCACCGTAATGTGCTCTCCTCAATTTTCAACGAGAGTGTTTCGATTTCCTTTGACCAATCGTTGAGTTGCTTGTGGTCTGTGCTGCCGGCATTTAAGAGATTGATGATTTCAGTTTTCTTGGCTTCGAGGCGTTCAATTTCGGCAGGTAATTTTTCGAGTTCCGACTTCTCGGTCAGGTTCAGTTTCTTTCGTTCTTTAGGCGCTTCTACGACTACTTCTTGTTTCTTTGGGGCAGCCGGAGCGGCTTTTTCCATTTCCTCCTTCTCTTCGATCCATGTACGGTAGTCGGAGTAGTTTCCGTTGAACGGACGGATCACGCCATCGCCTTCAAATATGAAAAGCTGATCGACCAAATGATCCATGAAATAACGATCGTGGGAAACAAGCAACAAACAGCCGGTGAATTTCTCCAAAAAGTCTTCCAACACATTCAGCGTGTCAATGTCAAAGTCGTTAGTCGGCTCATCTAAGATCAGGAAGTTAGGATTCGTCACCAAAATCTTCAACAGTTGCAGGCGCTTCTTTTCACCACCGCTCAACTTTTCTACAATATTGTATTGCTTTTCGGGACTGAATAAAAAAGTCTCTAAAAACTTGGAAGCCGAAATTTGCGAGCCATCCGCCATCGTGATAAATTCAGCAATCTCTTTCACCTCTTCGATCACGCGGTTGGAAAGGTTGAGTGTTTCTACCTCTTGGGTAAAGTAACCGATCTTGGTAGTTACACCGGGAATGATCTCGCCACTGTCGGGTTGTGTTTTGCCGGTGAGTAAATCGAGGAAGGTGGATTTGCCAATTCCATTCTTACCCACAATGCCAATGCGGTCTTTCTTCTTGAATACATAATTGAAATCATCTACCATCTTGCGATCGCCATACTGCTTCCGGATATGGTGCAGTTCCATGATCTTCCCTCCCTGGCGTGCTTCCTGGATATCTAACTCTAATCTGTCTTTCTTAATGTTCTGTGTGGCCTTCTCCTGCAATTCGTAGAATGCCTCGATACGGTATTTGGCTTTGGTGCCACGGGCGCGAGGCTGCTTTCGCATCCATTCCAATTCCTTTTTCATCAGGTTCTTGGCCTTCGTCACCTCGGTCTTCAGCATCTCTTCGCGCTCCGACTTTTTCTCCAAAAAATAGGCATAGTTACCCTGATAGCGATAAAGCTTACCGCGGTCAAGTTCTAATATTACCTTTGAAACGTTGTCAAGGAAGTAGCGATCGTGGGTCACCATCAACAGCGTTACGTTCTGTCCTGCCAAGTAGGACTCCAACCATTCGATGGCCTCTAAATCCAAGTGGTTAGTGGGCTCATCCATGATGATGAGATCGGGCTCTGCTAAAAGTAACTGCGCCAGAAAGATGCGCTTACGCTGACCACCGGAAAGTTCTTCGAACTTTTGGTCTAAGTCGGTGATGCCGAGTTTACCGGTGATCTCCTGAACCTTCGCATCGTAGTCCCACGCATTGAATTCTTCCATCCACTCCAGTGCATGTTGCATGCGCTCGGGCGAAACGGCAGGATCGTGCAAGCATTCTTCGTATTCGCGAACTACTTTGGCGATTTTGTTTTTATCGTCAAACAGAATCTCCTTCACCGTGAGCGATCCTTCTACGTTGGGTTGCTGCGTGAGGTATCCGAGTTTGATTCCATCGCGGGTAGAGACAACCCCGCTGTCGGGTTTGATTTGTCCGGTAAGAATTTTAATGAGTGTGGTTTTGCCGGTTCCGTTTTCGCCAACAATAGCCACTTTTTCCCCCTGGCCAATGCCAACGGTAATGTCTTTGAAAAGCCAACGATCGTTGAAGGATTTGGAGAGCGATTCTGCTGAAAGATAGTTCACTTAAAAAATTTAAGTGCGCAAGTTAGCACAAGCAAACTTCACAGCCGCGTAGACTTCAAAAATATCGTTAGATTGTATCAGCTCTAAGCAACGTTGTACTGCTTTTTGTAAAAGCAAAACAAGCACATACCTAGTTGAAATAATGTAACGGAGGCGATGGTAAAAAATAGCATCATAGCACGCATCGGGTTTAATGTTAAACCAAACTTAATGTAAAGACATCAAATATCCTACTATTCAGTTAGTTATGATTTGTAAATTAAAGCTATTTTATTGACAATGAATTTATTAGAATCATTAAAAAAATCGCCTTCTCCTGCTCAGTATAAAAAAATGATTGAATTCATCGGTGCAGACAAGCAGCGATTTTCTGAATTGATTTCAATCTATTTAAAGGGCCCCGAGCGCATTACCCAACGGGCTTCTACCCTGCTCGTTCACTTTGCGAAGAAACAGCCGGAGTTAATCATCGGCCAACTTTCCATTTTGTTAAAGCATCTAGAACATCCACACGCTTCGGTAGCCATCAAACGCAATTCCGTTCGATTCTTGCAAGACATCGCCATCCCCAAGCGATGGCAGGGTAAGGTAACGGATATTTGCTTTTCGTTTCTCACCAGTCATCAAGAATCAATCGCGGTCAAAGCTTTTTCGATGACGGTATTGGCCAACATTGCTATTGAAAACAGCGAACTAAAAAACGAGTTGATTCCCATCATCGAAGATCAGATGCCTTTTGGAAGTGCCGGCTTTCGAAATCGGGGTGCGAAGGTTTTGAAACAATTAGCTACACGATGATATTAGGAATACTAATGTATAATTAGTGTTTAAAAGCTAATTTGCACCGCGAAATTTTAGCATGTCAGATCAGGCTTCTCCTCTTATTGTTTGTAAAAGCTGTGGAAATTCCTTTCACGGAAACTATTGCAACGAGTGTGGAGAGAAGGTATTGAAGCCAGCCGATCGTTCATTCAAGACTTTCCTCAGCAACATGCTAATTGCCATCACTTTTGCGGACAGCAAAATGATTAAATCTCTGTGGCTGGTGTTGAGT
>JABFSO010000048.1 GCA_013140555.1 Cyclobacteriaceae bacterium
CAATGACAACGTGACCAAAATTGGATTGATATTGATAGGATTGGTGGCACTGATGTTGTTAACCGTAGTACTCCTTATCAATAACACGGTACGCTTGGCTCTTTTCTCCCAGCGATTCATTATCCGAAGCATGCAACTGGTCGGTGCCAAAAGATGGTTTATTCAGCGCCCCTTCTTGTTTCAGGCAATGTGGCATGGAGCGTTAGCCGGACTCATTGCTTGCCTCCTACTCTATTTATTGGTTTCATTTACTACTCAGCGAATTGCAGATCTTAACTTAATACAAAACACCAACCGACTTTATCTTTTAGGAGGATCGCTGCTCGTTTTAGGTATGATGGTGGCTGTTGCCAGCACGTATCGCGCAGTAGCGAAGTATTTACGCTTATCTTTAGACGAACTATTTTAACATGAGCAAACTACCTTTCAGTAAGAAGAATTACCAGTTGATGATTACAGGAATCATTACACTGATCATCGGCTTTACCATTATGGCGATGGATAATGAAACCCACGGCTTTGGATTTCTTGGCTTAACACTTGGGCCACTCATCGTGCTGACGGGTTTTGTGATCGAAATCTTCGCTATTCTTCATACGCCAAAAGAAAGCAAATAACCCATGTCGAATTGGGAGGCAATCATTCTCGCGATTGTAGAGGGACTCACGGAGTTTTTGCCCGTTTCATCTACCGGGCACATGATCATCGCATCTTCATTGATGGGGATAGCTTCAGACCCATTCACGAAAACATTCACGGTAGCTATTCAATTAGGTGCTATTGCTTCGGTGGTAGTTCTTTACTGGAAACGTTTCTTTCAAAGTTTCGATTTCTATTTCAAGCTAGTTGTTGCGTTTATACCGGCCGCTATTTTGGGATTTCTGTTTAACAAGAAAATCGATGCCTTATTAGAGCGGGTGGATGTAGTCGCTATCACCTTAATCCTTGGCGGAATTCTATTCTTATTCCTCGACAAGCTCTTCAATAAAACAGAGGAAACCGGAGATCAAACTGTATCGTATCCGGTAGCTCTTAAAATTGGTTTCTTTCAAACCATCGCGATGATACCCGGAGTTTCGCGATCAGCAGCGACCATCATTGGCGGATTGACGCAAGGTCTTAGCAAAAAGATGGCAGCCGAGTTCTCCTTCTTTCTGGCGGTTCCAACCATGTTTGCCGCTACGGCCTACAAGCTATTTAGCTTTTATAAAGAGGGTAACACCTTTGGTTCGGCAGAGCTTACCACGCTGGCAATTGGCAATGTAGTGGCCTTTATTGTGGGAATGCTGGCCATCAAATCGTTCATCTCTTTTCTTACGAAAAACGGTTTTAAGCTATTCGGTTATTACCGGATTATTCTAGGCTCCATTTTGTTGATTCTCTCATGGATGGGAATACAATTGTCGATCGTATAATGGAAGCGGCAGAAGGCAGTGTATTACTTATCAATAAGCCATTGAAGTGGACTTCCTTTGATGTGGTGAATAAACTGCGCTATCGGCTTCAAACCAAAAAGGTAGGTCATGCCGGAACTTTAGATCCGTTGGCGACCGGCTTACTCATTATCTGTACCGGAAAAATGACCAAGCGCATTGAAGAGTTTCAGGCACAGGAAAAAGAATACACGGGTTCTTTTACCATTGGGCAAACAACTGCTTCAAGCGATCTGGAAACACCCCCTACCGAACCGGTAGATTTATCCGGCATTACCGAAATGGCAATCCGCGAGACTACTCAAAAATTCATCGGCACCATTCAACAAGTACCTCCTATTCACTCTGCTATCAAGGTAGACGGTAAGCGCGCTTATAAATTTGCCCGTAAGGGACAAGAATTGATTTTGCCACCTCGGGAAGTTTCCATTTCAGAGTTTACAATTACTGCTATTGAAAAACCATTGGTGCGATTTCGAATCGTTTGCTCGAAAGGCACTTACATTCGAAGCATTGCCCGCGACTTTGGAAAAGAGTTGGGGGTTGGCGCCTACTTGAGTGAACTCGTGCGTACACGCATTGGCGCATTCCGACTGGAAGATTCCATTTCTGTAGAAGCCGTTGAAAGGCCAGAAGTGCCACCAAGTGTATCATGAGAATCTATCATCAAATAGACGACTTTACCCGCCTGACCAATGCGGTGGTTACGAGTGGCACGTTTGATGGTGTGCATCTGGGACACCAGAAGATTTTAGCCCGACTGAAAGATGTGGCTGAGAAAAGTGGAGGCGAAACCGTAGTGATTACTTATTGGCCCCACCCGCGATTGCTATTAAAACCAGAAGATACTTCGCTTAAACTCTTGAATACATTCGAAGAGAAAGCCGAACTCTTAAAAGAGCAAGGCATTCAACACTTACTTCGAATTCCCTTTACAAAAGAGTTTTCACAACTCACCTCCAAAGAGTTTATATCGTCTATTCTGATCGATAAAATCGGAACCAAGAAATTGGTGATTGGCTACGATCATCGGTTTGGCAATAACCGAGAAGGTAGTTTTGAGCAATTGAAACTGAGCGCTCCAGCTTATGGATTTGACGTAGAAGAAATTGCACGACAAGATGTGGACCATGTAACGGTGAGTTCCTCAAAAATCCGAAAAGCATTGGAAGAGGCTGATTTGGATACGGCCTCCCATCTATTAGGAAGAAAGTACTCCATGAGCGGCCGCGTGGTAAAGGGCGACAAGCTGGGAAGAGTGCTTGGCTACCCAACCGCCAACATAGACTTAGATTCGAGATTAAAGCTTATTCCTTCAGATGGGATTTACGCAGTTACCATTTTGTACGAACACACTCTTTACAAAGGCATGCTTTACATTGGCAATCGCCCGACAGTGGATGGAAGCAAACGCGTGATTGAGGTGAACCTGTTTAATTTCTCGAAGGAAATTTATGGCGAGACGTTAACTGTCTATTTCCACCAATTGATTCGCCTGGATTCGAAGTTTCAGGATTTGGAAGCGTTGAAAACACAACTTGGTTTGGACAAGCTGGATGCGCTTCGTTTACTTTAGTAGATTGAAGTTATTTCGTTTTCAGAATAAATACCACCTTGCCTTTGGAACGCTCAGGCTTCTTACCGCCAGAAGTGGGTACCAATGAATTTTTGCGGATCTCATCTTTCAACAGTTGCTCTGCGCGCGGGCTGAGTCCACGATGTTTCGTAAAAATATTCACGATGTCTCCATTCTCATCGCATTCAATTTCAAACTCGATCATGCCATCTTCATTATCTGGAAGTTCAGGGATCTTTGGATCGTCTGCCCATGCCCAACCTGACATTGCAAGCGCAAAACCTTTTCCTCCTACACCACCCCCAGAGTTTCCATAAAGAGCATTGACATCCGGTTTACCTTCGGGGTTTCCCTTATCCCCTGCTTTGCCGGGATCATCTCCCTGGCTCGGAACTTTGGTGCCCTTGTTTGCTACAGGAACTTGCGTAGCAGGATCCGGCTTAGGATCTTTCTTTGGTTCTTTAACAGGTTCAGCAGGTTTGGCTTCGGCTACTTTCTCTTTCGGCTTTTCGATCACAGGTTTCTTTTCCTGTTCCTTTACTACCACCGGACTCTCTTCATTGGAAACAACTGCTTCCGGAGGAGTGGAAGTGTCTTTTATTTCTTCTTTTGGCTGATCTTGCTGCGTATTCTCTTCCTGTGCTGGTTCTTCGGTACGAACAGGTTCTTCTGGCTGAATATCTCCACCACCCTGATCATCAAAACCCAGATTAATTTCTCCGAACGATTCTATTGGTGGATTGGGTGGACTCCAAGCAACCAGAAAAAACAAGACTAGAAACAACGAGGCATGAATCGCCAACGAAGTAAGAAAAGCAATTCGCTTGTTCTTTTTTTCTATTTCCAGCTCAGCGTTCATGGCTATTTCGGTTTGGTAGCTATTGAGACATTGGCCTTTAATGAAGTAGCAATTCCTGCTACAAAAACCAATTCACGAGTAGGTACGCTTTCATCAATACTTAAGAGTACCACCCCTTTCGGTCCAACAAGCTTGCTTTTCAATTCAGCTTCCAAGGTTGCTTTAGTAACCTTTTTTTCGTTCACTAAAAACTGCAAGTCTTTGGTGATGGTAACAGACACTTTCTGAATCTGAATTATGTTTGGTTTACTCGTGGGTAAGTTCACAGGTATTCCAGATGTTGTAACAAACGAAGAGGTAAGCATGAAAAAGATCAGCAACAGAAAGATCAAGTCCGTCATGGAAGCCATGCTAAAAGCCGGATCTACTTTGTTTTGAGTTTGAAGTTTCATTTACTTGAAATTTCGTTTTCTACTTAACGTGGCTCTTGTAATAAATCAATAAACTCGATGGCCGAGTATTCCATTTTGTGCACCACTTTAGAAACTCGCGTAACGAGATAGTTGTAACCCAGATAGGCAATAATGCCCACCAACAAACCGGCTACAGTGGTGATCATGGCTGTATAAATACCATCTGCTAAAAGCTTCGGACTAACTGAACCTTCTTCTTGGGCAATCGCAATAAAAGCCTGCACCATACCGATTACCGTTCCTAAGAAACCCATCATGGGGGCCGCACCTGCAACTGTTGCGAGTACCGATAGATTCTTTTCTAATTTGAAGAGCTCAATCTTTCCTACGTTTTCAATAGAGGCTTCAATGTTTTTGAGTGGGCTTCCAATGCGTGCTACACCTTTCTCGATCATACGGGCTACAGGTGTATCATGTTGGTTGCAGAGCATCTTCGCTGACACGATATCGCCTTTCAATACAAGCTCTTTGATTTTGCCCATAAATGCATCGGGACTTTCGTTGGCTTTGTTTACCGTTCGAAGGCGCTCGACAAAAATGTAGATCGCTACAAACGAAGACAACAAAATGGGAATCATTAAAGGTCCTCCAGCCAAAGCCAAATCAATGACAGAAACCGACTGATCTGCCTGAGGTTGAATCTGCGCTAAAATCATAATAGATAGAGTTTAAAAAATATACGTGTTAACAGTTATGCCAAACACTCAGCATAACGCAAAAAATCAAACGCTAGTACAGCCTAGTACTTAATCACCCACACCGCATCGCCATAGTCGGCTTTTGATGCATCAGCAGCTGATTGAGCACTTGCAAACGTATCATGATCACCTATGGCCAAGCGGTTAAACTTTGATTTGCCAAATGGAGGTATGATTTTGGAACTCACTCCTTTCGAACTCAGTTTTTTGGCATGATCCATCAATAAGTCAGCATCTACCGCACTTGCCACCACTACATAGTATTTGCCTGTCTTATCGGTCAATTTTTCGATGGCACCTTCTGCTGGGGTTGCTTTAGCAGCCGCTTCTGCAGCCAACCGAGCCGCTTCTTCATCTTCCTTCTGCTTTGCTAAGCGCGCAGCCTCTTCCTCTTTTGCCTTTTTATCTTTCTCAATCTTTGCCAAACGCTCCATTTGTGTTTTCTCGTTGGCTGGTTTAATCACGTACTTCCAAACTAAAAAACTAGCCACAGCAACGACAACAACGATCAACAATGAGATCACTATCTTCGAATTGGATTTTGGCTCATCCGGCTCGGGGATAAATCCATGCTTATCGTACTTCACTTCGTCTTCTCCCCTGGCAGGCTCTTCGTGCAATACCACTGTATCACCCGACTCAAATTCGGTCGATTCAACTTTGGTTTCTTCCTGCTTCTCTTCTAATTGATCGAGCGGTTTATAGTCTAAATCCGGCAAACCAAAATTATCTTCGTTTTGATTGTTCTTGTTTTCGTCTTCGGTCTTGAACGACATAAGCTTAAGGTTGAAGTTTAACTCAATATTAACTTACAAATAACGCAAATTCTTTTGAAAAAGCTATTCTAAAAGCTCCAACTAAAACCTGCCAACGCCTGAAATCCTCGCACCGGGTAGTACAAATACGTTTGATACTGACTTCCCAAAACATTGTTGGTTTGAATGAACATATGTACCTGCTCAGACAAGGAATAGCTTACTTTCAAATTAAGATCCGTGGCCACTGGTAAGTCTACAGTGGTACTGACATAGCTTGATGCATTATCTTTTTCCATTGAATTTGCTTTGATCCCTCCTTGCACAGTCAGGTCGGCAATGAGTTGAATCTTGTTGTAGATATTGTATGATCCGGAGAAATTGAGTTTGTATGCCGGGCGGTGCCATGCCTTCTGAATCTTATCGGTAGAATAAGCAAAATAATCACCGCGCAGAGATAGGCGCACCAAAGCCGTTTTTGAATACGCTAACTCGGCAAACAGATTGGTGCGGGTGGCATCATCATAGGTGACTAAAAACCTTTCGGGATGGTTGGTTGTAGATGGAGTTACCAATCCTTTGTAGAGATCATTTTGATAGAAGTATAGATTCTTAAGTGTAGCAAACGATAAGCCCGTTTGAAAAGCAATATTGCTTCCCAACTTGCCATTCAAACCACCTAGAAATTCAAACGTGCGATTGGTGTGATTCAGCAATACGTTTTGAGCAATCCAAGCATTTTTGCGCGAAAGCGTATGCAATGAAACGCGGTCGATTCCTCCGGTAAGCCCGGCATACGCTTGAATGTTTTCCGTCAGATTGTATGATGCACGCACATCCGGATACAGGTTGACATTCTTCACGGAACCGATGGTGTCATTTTGAAATGCAGCCGTAAGCCCCACCTTTAATTGCAAGTTTTCGATAGGAGAAAAAGTATACGAAGGCATCACTCGGAACAAATGGCGTGCTCGTGAGCTTCCAGAAAAATCGCGATTCATTAAAGTGTAATCTCCAGCCAGATCAATGAATTTATCATTCGCTACTTTCAAGTTACTTTTTAAGTCTAATGATATTTCCGTTTCCGAAGATTGGAGATCATCCTTGAGGTAAGAGAATCCGCCCGTCAGGTTGTAGTTAAAATCTTTGGCCACCACATTCTCCACATTTGCTGAAAGATTGATGATGGAATAAGATTGCGACACAATAGGTGCTGCTGTTACACCCGGAAAGACTCCATAAAACTTAGCTGCCCGATTTTCATACCCAATCGCTCCGCCTACTGCCACTACCCTGCTGAAGGCTTTTCCGAATACACTCACTTCTGTATTTCCGCTAGCTGAATTGCCATCGCCTACGGGACCGCTTCCAAAACTGCGATGAAAAAATTTCGCTCCGTAGTATTTGTTCTTGTCGCGCTTGTTGGTGATATAACCTTCCAAATAAGGCGATGTATAATTTCCAAAGCCGGCACTGATATAGTTATTATTCAGTTTGTCGATGGTTGGCGACTTTAACTTATGCGGGCGAATAGAAGGATTGTAATCCGAAGCGGTGAAAGAAATATTTCTGAAATCGTACGTGATTTCGGGCTTGATCGGTTCTACCGGACGTGGCGGCACTTTTTCAAAAGTACGGGTGGCAGGTGGCAATGTTATCTGCCGATCCTTTCGAATGACAATCTCCACATTCGGAATTTCACCCTGATCTTGTGCATAGAGCGAAGCACTAACGGTACATAAAAGCACAGTCAATACTACGAAAGAATTTTTCATGATTGGCAAATCCATTTTTCTACTTATCATTATCAATTGTATCAGCTTTTACTTTTTGTTTTAACTCCGATTGATCGATCTGCAAGAGTTTCGCCTTAGCTGCAGACTTAACTTCTTCCGTGGGAAAATTATCGATCAGCGATTTCAATACTGCTTTGGCATTAAATGAGTCGCCAGTTGCCAAAAAGTTATCCGACAATAATAAGTAGGACTTCCCTACCCATTCGGTATACGATGCAAAATCGGTATTGAGGCTTACCAGCGTTTCATAGCATTGCTTGTGATCTTTACTTTGATAAAACAATTCACCTAAACGATACTTGGCTTCAGCACCAAACTCATCTTGTGCCGAATTGATCGTAGTCAGATACTCATCTTTGGCAGTTTCAAAATCTCCTAATGCTTGTGCATTCTTACCCAGATAAAGAGTGGCCTTATTGGCTGCGCCTACCTGGTTGCTTCCTTTTTCCAAAATGGTTTGAGCATAGAGCTTCGATGAATCGTATTTACCCAACAAGTAGTACGACTCCATCAAGCCATTCCATGCGGTGTACAAATCTTTCTTCAGACTGGCTGATTTAGCCAGCTGCTGAAATTGAACAACTGCTTTATCGTATTTGGCTTGCTTAAATTCCAATTCAGCAATTCGGCCAACCACCCGATTTAAAAACTCAAAACTTTTCTCGTTCACCAATCCATAATTGACCTGTAAAGCACCACTAAAGTCACGCGTGCGGTAGTAAGATTCAGCTAAGTAATACTGCGCATAAGTCAGGCGAGGACTGGTTGGATATTGTCTGATATAATTGGTTAAGCTGGTAATCGCTCTCTTGTAATCTTCGATAGAATATTGATTCTTAGCAGACTCAAATTCCACCGATTCAATTCCTTTGGCATCCGGATTGCTTTGGCGATAGGCTGCCAAGTATTTATCAAATTCATCCGAGCGTCCCGCCAGATTCAACGCTTCCTGCAAAGGCAATAATACATCTTTCGTACCTGGATGGGTTGGATATTGCGTGAGCACAATAATGTAGTCGCTGGCGGTTTTGTTATAGTCTTTCAGATTATAATTAGAGGCCGCACGTTTTGTATAGGCATAAGGTGCAAATCGTGAAGTGGGATGCTCTTGTAATAACTTGGAATAATTTACCACAGCCGGAGCATAGTTGCCTTGCTCAAAGTCTAGCTGCGCGCGTTGAAAAATGGCTTCGTCAATTACACTGGATTGGGCGTAGTTCTTAATCACTATATCGAGTTCTTGAGATGCCTCCGGGTATTTTCGCTGAATCCCGAAAATAATCCCTGATTGAAGGTGTGCATAATCTTTATCAGCTGTATTTAGCTCAATCGCCTTTTTGTAATTAGCCAATGCATCGTTGTATGCTTTAGAAATATAGTAGCAATCGGCCAAGCGTAATACGCCATCAGGCAAATGGGTAGTGCCGACCGCTGCCTTGTTGCTAAAGTCTTTAAAATTGAAAAGCGCTTTATCGTATTGTTGTTGATTGAAGAAGCAATACCCGATTCCATACCTTGCTTTTACCAACCATTGAGGAGATACATCGGTCAGTCCCACGATGCGTTGGTAATGACTGATGGCGGGATCGTACTTCCTTAAAATAGACAGTGCTTCACCACTCCAGAAACTCGCCTCGGCTACATAGTTATTGTCCACCGGTGTTTGCAACGATTTCTCAAAAGCCTGAACAGCTTCTTCGTGATTGTCCTTATTAAAGAAGTCCAGTCCTTTCAGTAAAGTGGCTTTCTGATACGCCCGATCGATGGCGGCATTGCGTTTAGGCAATGACTCGATGTAGTCTATGGCCCGGTTAAAGTTATTTGCGTTTACATAGGCATGCGAAAGGAGTTCCTTCACTTCGTTTACATGAACACTTCGCGGAAACGCAGTTAAGAACTTTTCGAATTCAGTAATCGCCTGATCGGGTCTACCCATATCGTAGGCAACTTTGGCAAACTGAAAAGTAGATTCTTCTACCAGTTGCTGGTCGGCTTTATACTTGCGGGCAATATCAAACGAAGTTAAGGCCATCGGTTTCTGATTACTTTTTAGATAAATCAATCCCAAGTAATAGGATGAATAATATCCGATGGAATCTTTATCGGTGAACGACTGCTTCAGATATTGTAAGGCCACTGAATTCTGTTGAGTAACGAAAGCCGAGTACCCGGCTCGCAGCAGTACCCCTTTGTCAGCTCCCTCCTTCTTATCTTCCAAGAATGCGTTGTAGGCAGTCAATGCCGAAGTGTAGTCTTTCTTTTTATAGTAAGCCTCCGCTTTCAACAAGGCAATCTCATCGGCATTAGCAATACCTTGCCTGTTTTGAATCGAAGTAGCGTAGGTTAACAGGGATTCGTAATCTCCCTTCTTGTAATAAACATTAGCGATCAGGTAAGGCACAATGGTGGCGTACGCTTCGTTTTGCTCGGCACGTTTCAGATCGACCAACGCATTTTCAAAATCGCCCTGGCTGTACTCCACAAAGCCTGCATAATAACTCGCTGCCGGACCGTACTGGCCGCCTTGCATCTTCACAAAGTTGAATTGGCC
>JABFSO010000285.1 GCA_013140555.1 Cyclobacteriaceae bacterium
AAGGTAGATAATGTAATTGCTACTATCGATTATAATGGACAACAGATTGACGGACCGGTAGATAAGGTTCTCTCGCTCATCGATTTAAAAGCGAAGTGGGAAGCATTTGGTTGGACCGTGTTGGAGTTCAATGGCAATAACATGGAGCAAACAGTGACAGCTCTTGAAAAAGCGAAATCATTGACCGGCAAAGGCAAACCGGTGATGAACATCATGAAAACAGAAATGGGCTTTGGCGTAGACTATATGATGGGCTCACACAAGTGGCATGGCGTTGCTCCCAATGACGAAGAACTCAAAAAAGCCCTCGCCCAACTGGAAGAAACACTGGGGGATTATTGAAAAATCAGTTGACAACAGCCAATTGACAATAGGCAATAAGATCGCTCTTGAGTAAGGATCAGTTGACAATTAACTGTCCGTTGTGGGGTATTAATTAGTGGGTAGTAGGCAGTGAGCAGAAAGCAGTTGACAACAGGCAATTGACAGTTGGTAAAATGACCCGTTTCGACCAATGATCGATGTCTAACAAATCATCGAATTATCGAATTAGCAAATTACCGAATCACCGAATCAGCTAATTTCCAAATTAACGAATTAACTAATCATCGAATCATCGAATTAGCTAATTACTTCTTCTTCTTAAAAAACCGTCCCTTTTTCTCAGGTGCATTTTCAGCAAGAGTCAAGCATTCGGCTAATGTAAGTTCGGCAGGCTCTTTTCCTTTCGGAATTTTGACATTCTTTTTACCCGCTTTTATATAAGGTCCGAAGCGACCATTTAGAATTTGTACATCAGCATTCTCCGCAAACAATTTGATGGTTTTGTTGGCATCCGATTCGCGTTTGGCTTGAATCAATTCCACGGCTCTTTCAGGCGTAACGGTGTATGGATCTTCTCCTTTCGGGATGGACACAAACTTCTTATCGTGAAGCACATAAGGGCCAAAACGTCCAATGTTGGCAACTACTTGTTTCTCTTCAAATAACCCTAAATCACGTGGCATCTTGATCAACTCAAGTGCATCTGCCAGCGTCACATTTTCAATAAACTGACCCGGACGCAAGCTGGCGAATTTTGGCTTCTCACCACCGTTATCATCGGGGTTCTCTCCTACTTGTATGTAGGCTCCGAACTTACCCAACTTCACATATACATTCTTACCTGATTTCGGATCGACACCCAATTCACGGCTTTTGTTTTGAACGGATGAGCGTTCAACTAACCCTGTTTTAGTAACTGTCTTATGGAATGGCTTGTAAAACTTGCCAATCATTTTTTGCCATTTCAAATTACCATTAGCGATCTCATCAAACTCCTGTTCGATCTCCGCTGTGAACGAATAATTGGTGATGTCCGGGAAATGCTCCACCAGGAAGTCATTCACAATCATGGCAATATTGGTCGGGAATAACTTGTTGCTTTCCGCACCGGTGATTTCCTTCTCGATTGTGCTGGTTATCTTCTTTCCCTTTAATTGAAGCACTGTGTACAAACGCTCTACTCCTTCACGAGCTTCCTTCACTACATACCCACGCTTCTGTACCGTTGAAATAGTGGGCGCATACGTAGATGGTCGGCCGATGCCCAGTTCATCCAATCGTTTAACCAATGCTGGCTCGGTGTAACGTGCTGGATGTCTGGTGAATGTCTGCGTGGCATTCAACTCGCCCAAATCTAGTTTTTGTCCTACTTTTAATGGAGGTAATACTTTGCTTCCTTCATCTTCGCCATCCCCATCATCCTCATCATCTTTCGATTCCATGTATACTTTCAGGAATCCCTCAAACTTCACCACTTCACCCGAAGCAGTCAGTTTACGATCACTCTTAGAAATGGTTATCGATGCTGTCGTTCTTTCCAACTCGGCATCGGCCATCTGCGAAGCAATAGCGCGTTTCCAAATCAATTCATACAAACGCTTGGCATTGCGATCCATGCCCGGATCCATCATCGAAAAATCGGTCGGACGAATAGCTTCGTGAGCTTCTTGCGCATTGTCCGATTTGCTTTTGAATTTGCGGGTATGAATAAACTCTTTGCCGTATGCCGAACCAATTTGCTTCACGGCTCCATCCACTGCTTCAGTCGATAAATTTACAGAGTCAGTACGCATATAAGATATGAAACCTGACTCGTATAACTTCTGCGCTACCAACATAGTTTGTGACACCGAGAATCCCAACTTCCTACCAGCTTCCTGCTGCATGGTAGATGTGGTAAATGGCGGTGCCGGTGTTTTCTTTGCAGGTTTCTTTTGCAAATCGCCAATAGAAAACTCAGCTCCTTTGCAAGTCTCTAAAAAGGCCATCGCATCTTCTTCTTTGGCAAACTTTTCAGAAAGCTCGGCTAGCAGTTGTTTGCCTTTTCCTAAATCAAAAATCGCGTTGACGCGAAAGGAAGACTTCGTTTCGAATTTTTCGATTTCGCGCTCGCGCTCTACAATCAACTTCACCGCCACCGACTGCACGCGTCCGGCTGAAAGCCCGGTTCTGATTTTCTTCCATAATATAGGAGAAAGTTCAAAACCTACGAGGCGGTCGAGTACCCTGCGTGCCTGTTGGGCGTTCACCAAGTTAATATCAATACCACGCGGGGTTTTGATCGCATTCAGAATCGCATTTTTGGTGATTTCGGTAAAAACGATCCTGCGGGTTTTCTTATCAGTAAGGTCTAAAACCTCTTTTAAGTGCCACGAAATGGCCTCTCCTTCACGGTCCTCGTCAGTCGCCAGATAAACTACATCAGCTGCTTTGGCGAGACTCTTTAAGTTCTTGATTATCTCCTTTTTATCGGGCGAAACTTCATATTTCGGCTCGAAGTCATTCTCCACATCAATGGCCGCATTTCCTTTCTGTAAATCGCGGATATGCCCCATGCTGGAGGCTACTTTATAGTCTTTACCT
>JABFSO010000199.1 GCA_013140555.1 Cyclobacteriaceae bacterium
CATTTTCTTTAAGTCGATTTGGAGTAGGTGTAGCATACAATAAATTTCTGTTTCAGATTAAACTAATGTCTCGTAATGATTTAATGGGCCTCGTTTAGGATTTCCAAAAATTGTTTCTCGAGCGATTTCTTCTTGGTCATCAAGTGAGAAGTAATGATTCCCTTCTCGAACAAAAAGCGATTTAAATCTTGGCTATGGTAGCCATCTTTCATCATCACCTGAAAAACTCCATTCTCTTTTTTGATTGGGCCACTGCCCATAAACTCTTGCAGCAACACCCCGAGATCATCATGGTAGGCCATTACCTCTACTGTCTCCTCTCCTTTTCCAACTTCATCAACCGGGCCGCTATGCATCAGTTGCCCTCTACGTAAAACGGCAAAGTGCGTACACACTTTCTGAACTTCGTCTAACAGGTGACTAGCCAGAATAATGGTTTTCCCATCATCGGCAATGCGTCTTACAATCTCTCGAATCTCGGCAATACCCATCGGATCCAATCCGTTGGTCGGTTCATCCAAAATCAAAATAATAGGGTTACTCACCAATGCCGAAGCGATCGCGAGGCGCTGCTTCATACCGAGTGAATAGGTGCGGTACTTATCATCTTTGCGCAGCGAAAGATCAACGATGTCCAACACTTTAGGAATATTTTTCGGATCAGCGCCTTTTATCAGCGCATTCAACTCCAAATTTTTCTGCCCACTTAGGTAAGGGTAAAAAATTGGATGTTCCAATACCGCTCCAATCTTTTTGCGTGTGTGATGTGTAGCCGGTTCGCCAAACCAACTAAACGAACCACTGCTGGGGTTCGTCACACCCATCAACATGCCGAGTGTAGTTGTTTTGCCACTGCCATTGGGGCCTAGCATGCCAAAGATCTGGCCACGCTTTACTTCTAAATTCAGTTGATTAACCGCACACAGTTTACCGTAATTTTTTGTAAGCTGGTGGGTGGAAAGAACTACTTCACTCATAGTACTAGATTAAAGTTTGATCGCGGAATTTGTATTCGCTAAGCTAAATAACCTTCTAATTATTGCTCTTCTTTTTGGCGGCCTTCTTTTCCTCCGCCTTCGCTTCCTCTACCTGCTCCATCGCCTCTTTAATCCTTTTCTGATTCTCTTCATCTCCTGTCATAAAGTCCTTCACCTTTCCACCAATGTCTGTACTATTATCCAACACTTTAAAAAGAGATGACACTTTGTTCAAAGCCACTTTGCCCAAAATATCCAACACGTATAAACTACTCGAATCACTTGCTAAGATTACGGTGCCTTTTACATCGCCATTGATTTCGCGCAACAGAACATCAAACTGGCGGCCATCAAATCGACCCGTCATTACTTCTTCATACTTCTCTCCCTGATAGTTTTTTTTCAGGCGGCCATACTCCTGCTTTTCAAATTTTGATTTCGCCTTATTGATCATCACAAACCGCATCTTCTCAATGTCTTTAATCAACTCGTCAAACTCCTTATCATCTTTTTGATTCAGCATGCGCAGCGTATTCTTGTAAAAGTAGAGTGATAATCCATCGTATTTTTTGTCGAGGTCTACAGTTGTTTTAGTTTGTGAAAAACCGATGAGGGGAAGAAGACAAAGTAGAAATACAGTTTTCATTTCGATAATGGTTTGTGTGCTTAACGGCTATTAGTCAAAGAAGATGTGATTTCTTAAAAATAAAATCACCCATGCGCTTCTTTCAAAACACATGGGTGATCATTCTCTATCTTCTTAGTTTTTCTTTTCTTTCTTCTTGTCGGTGTCCTTAAACTTATCCAGATTCTGTAAGCCATCGATGTTTACCGAGCGACCAATCTTTCCCATCTCCTTCAAATCGATTTCACCGAATAAGGTCATCAACAAAAACTCATCATTACCTCCCATTATCATTACCAACTCACTGATTTTACCACCTGATTCTTTGGTGTAAAACTTCATGTCCTTGTCTTTATCACGAATGGTCATCAGCTCTTCAAACTCACCGGCAGGGATCATCGCCATCGCCTCTTTGTACAAGTCGCGCGAAATGCGAGTCTCATCTCTTTTCAATATTTTCAAACCTTTGATTTTGCTAATGGCGCTGATCATCGCCTTTTCTTCGGGTGTGTTGCCATCTAAATTGGCCATCATGCTAAACATCTTTCCGCTGATGTTCACCTGACTGAAATTTTCATCGTTTTGATACTTCGAAAAAAACTTAGCAATGGCATCACTCTGTGCTTGTGCGGCTACCGCCATCATCACCATTGCTGCTACGATCATTGACTTTTTCATATCTGTTATTTTAAGATTGTTAATTCGTTTTTAAATATTCACTTTTTTTTCGTCTACTCGTTTGCCTTGAATTTTCTCTTCGGCTTCGTTGAAGAGGTTTATTTTTCCGGCTTCCTTGTGTGCTTTGTTAAAACTATTCGAAATCATCATCAGCGCTTTCTTCGTTTCTTCCAGCGCCAGTTTAGGGTCGCTAAACGTATCTTCCTGCTCTACCGGATACGCCTTGCGCACTTCCTGGCGAACAAAGTAACCCGCTGCCACCACCACCAATACACCTGCTGCAATTCGAGCGATGTTGAAATACATGGCTACCGATTTCCCTTTCGGGCGATGCGCCACTATTTTCTTTTTCACCTCCGCTTCAAAGTTGCTCTGCCCCACATTTAGTTTCTGCTGCTCTTCAAAGTAGCGGAAGAGTTGTGCTGTTTCCTTCATCGATTCGGGCACGTTGCCTCGAAAGTACTCCTTCAGCTTTTGCTCTTCCTCCAGCGAAGTATCGCAGTTCCAATACTTCTCCAGCAGGTTGTTCAATTCAAGAGAGTCCATAAGCATTTAATTTTACTAACTTTTCGCGCACCGCATTTCTTGCTCTAAACAAATTCACTTTTACCTGGCTCATGTCCAGTTCCAAAATCTCGCAAATCTCATTGTAGCTATACCCTTCAATGTCGCGCAAGTGCATCACTTGTCGCTGCTTATCGGGTAGGGCCGTCATTAAGTCGTTAATTTGTACCATACTTTCATCTAGCTCTGTCCGCTCCAGCGGGGTTAAACCTTCCTGACGCACCTCAAAACCTTCTTCAATAGGGTCGGTGATTTTGCGTTGTTTGGATCGAAGCCGATCGAGCGACAGATTTTTGGTGATGCGCATACACCAAGCTTCCATGTTTTCAATCGTGGCCCATTGCTCCCGTCCATTCCACACTTTAATCATTACCTCCTGCACCACATCGCGGGCCTCCTCTTGGCTGCCCAACAACCTGAATGCAAAGCGAAAAAGCTTGTTTTTCGTTGGCAATACCCGGGTTTCAAAAGATTCGAAATTCATCGTTTCAATAGCTAGACGGCACGGTTAGGTAGATGTTACAAGATACAGTAAAAATTGTTGTGTAGGTTCTTTTTGGGCGGCTACAGTTTCGCCATAGCGGGAGGCTGCTATACTCCTCGTGCCTTCCACCAACGCTACTTCGGAGTGCCGCTTCAATCCCTTTGTCTTCCGAAGCTTCAGCCTAGGAAGAGGCCGCATGGGCTTCGATAGTAAGAACATAACCTAATAAGAGCTAAGCGTCTACTTGTGCAGGCGAGAGTATTGATTGCCAATTTTCAGTAGACTTATTATAAATGTTTTGAAGTATTTTACTTCTTCACTTGTTTCACCTTCTTCCGCATGGGAAATTCAAATCCAATGCGCACCATCAGGCGGTCGGGATATGGTGCTTTGTCGTGATTACTCCAAACACGATACATGGTTTGCACATTGCCCATGACGGACTTATAAACTTTAAAATCTTTCTTGAAACCCACGATGACAGTCCACTCCCAATCGCGCTTGGCAAACTCCGTTTGATTTAACAACAACGGTGGTATCAAAGCATTGACAAACTCAATATCACCTCGCACCTGAAATCCCTTGGGCAGCGATACTTCATTGTAGCTACGGAAGCCATACACGCGCTCGGAAACTTTGGGAGTCCATTGATTAAACGTGATGCGCTCTACCCAACCGAGACCCGCTTTCCATTTGGGGTAAATTTTATAAGCGATGGACGGATTGATATCCAACAGAATACTTTTCTCATTGATGATTTGAAAAGTCAGAGCCGGTACCAATCGCTCGATCAATGGTTTTCCTTTCAAAGGATTGGGCAAACGCTTTGGTAAATCCGCCATGCTTTTTACTTCGCTGTAGCGACTCTTGAGCTTCGCCATTTTTTCCATCGCGCCTTTCAGCACTTCTTCTTTGCCTGCAAAATGATTGACGGCCTCCATCTTCACTTGATCTTTGGCCATATTGATCATGGCACTATCCGGACGACTGCCCAATTGCTTTTTGTATTTGTCTAGCTCCGTATTTTGGCCGGTGATTTCTTTCATCTGCCCCGATTTGTTCAACTCGTTCTCGGCTGTTTTCTCTAGACTTTTAGCATCCGGTAATTCGCCTTTTGATATAGCTTGAACATCCTTTCCATACTCACCTAGCTGCTGCGTTGGGTTGATGGCCTGATTCACATCTGGTATAGATTGTCCTGCCGGAACTCCAGGTATGTTCACCGGATTCCCTCCTACTCCAGTTACACCGGGAATGCTTGATGTGCCCGAAGACAAACCACTCATACCAGGGATTTGAACTCCGGGAATCGGATTGTTGATTCCAACATCCGGAATTTTTCCATTCACCATGGGTATGTTAAACTTGCTTATGGCTTGCTCGAGTGGTGCGATTTGACCTTGCAGTTCGGTAGGCAATTGCAAGTCCTTTAAGTTTTTGGTGGCCTTGTCTTTGAGTGCATTTACTTTTTGGGAGAGCTCGGCAGTCTTTGCGGTACTCAGGCGACTGACACTATCCAATTTAGAAGTGTATTTGTCCGTAGGCAACTTCAAGCGATGGAGACTATCAATCTTTTGTTGAAGACTCGCCTTGCGTTCATTCAGTTGATTAATGGGCTGTTGGTAGACGCGCTGTAAGCTATCGGTCTTGGTTTGAAAATCTGTTCGGATGGCTTCGGCTTTGCGGGCTGCCGAATGTGCGGTGCTATCTCCCGGCAGTTGCAAACTATCCAGCTTTGTTTTGAGTTGGTTTTGTGCGGAATCTAAGTTTTTGATTTTCTTGCGCGCTGCCTCCGTTGAAATTTGCACGCTGTCCTTTACCTGTGCCACGGCACCCATGCCGAGCCACAAAAACAGGAAAGAAAGCAATGCGGTTTTCATTGGGTAAAGATAACTTTTACTAGGAGAATTAGGAAGGTATTTGCTCTCTAACTAATGATTATACACTAAACTTAACCCTTCTCTCTTGTGCCAAAAGTAAATCTTCAAACATGCCTCCAGAAGCTCTTTACTTCTTGAAAAACAAATCGTTTTGCGAGAGAGTCTTTTCAAGTGCGTTCGGATGCTCAGATTCTTTCGCTCGATGTGGTTGATACTATACTTCTTTTTACAATGTTGATCTGTTGGCACCAAGCTTTTGTAAAGTTCATAGCCATCGGTAAATACTCGTTTGGCTTCTGATAATATGACAGTATCGATTACTCTGCCTAATGTCTTCAAGTTACGTTTGCCCACTTTAAAATCAATTACATCCTTCGTGTCTCTTCGTAAGGCATAGACAATCCAATAAAGCCGTTGTTTATTGCCAATGTAAGTACGCACCTCATCTACTTCGTATTCTTTGCCTTGTAGAATTGGAAATGGCCGTTGGATGTTTCGCGCTATCTGCCTCAATCGTTTAATAACCGTTGTTATCGATATTTTCAGAATGCGGGCGATGCTTCTGATTCCACAGCTTTCCTTGCATAAGGTAACAATGTAATGATCCGTTTCTTGGTTACACGCCTTATATAAATAGCCATTTTGCCAATAGCGCTTGCACTCTTTGCAAAAATAACGCTGGATACCTGTCTTACCTTTTCCATTCTTGACACTCTCATTCCCGCATCTCTTACATTCCATATCAGCATTTCTGTAACACCAATGCCAATATCAGCACATTACGTTATTTATAAACCTCTTAAAGCAAAAAAGGATGGGTATTATTCCATCCTTTTTGGTCAGCTTTTCTTATCCTTAAACTATTATTCCTTGACTTTCAATGATTTAATTGTCCATCAGCATTTCTGGTACATTACCTCTACTGAAAGCATCAATCCAATAGGTTACAGTAAATGTGACAAAATGTAACTTTGACTGATCTCGAACTTTATACTTTTCACTCATATATCTAAGTTAATAGATAGGATGATATGGCAAAGTATACGAGTACGATATTTTTTTATTATAGAAGGAGGGTTTACCCCACTACGGGCTTGATCTACCGATTAAAAGAAAACTTACGACAATCCCAATCAGTAATAAAACAATTCCATAACCCCTTGTAGTTTTTACCATTCTATTCTCATGTTTCCATTTCAAAATCAAATCGTCAATAAATTTTTTATCCGAATATCTTTTGTTGGCGATAAAGAAAGAAACAACTGCTGTACATAGACCAATCGATTTATACATTAAATTGGTTATAAGGTAGAAGTAGCTGGCCACAGCAACAAGATTTGACACCATCATTACTTGCAAGAATACAACTAACAATTTTGCAGTGGCCAATGATGCATTGTCTTTAAAGCTCTCATACCACATAAAGATTCTAATAAAGATATAATCGAAGAAATTATTCATAGTTTCGTTAGCAATAAATGTATTTACTAATTCAGACCAGCGTTCTCACGGGCTTTTGCTTCAATAAAGTCGTCCAAGTGCTGCCCAATACTCTTCCCTGTTGTCATGATTGTAATTGTATTTGAAATAAAGTAGCCTGCGGCAATTATTGAACCAGCTCCAGGAATGAACCCAATCACTCCGAAAGCACCATCAAGTATGTGTGCTGAACTAACTTTTGGTGCAGTCTTAACATCATAAATCGTAACAACTAAGCCAACAATACCTAGATAACGTGTGACCGTTCTACCAGTAGCTTTCAAATTGGCCCATGCCTGAGGTCCTGTATATAAAGGCTTCGCTCCAGATAAACTCAAGTCTGTTGCTGTTTGGAGGGCATTCAAAAAGAAACCTGTGGTACCGATAGCAGCAGCTAGGCGAGGGTCACGACTTTCCTCTACAAACTTATTCAAATCAAGCGTTCCACTAGCGTTTAAACTGGTGACATCAACGCTCATTTTATTGAACTCGAAAATTACGGTTTCTATACCACCCGAATAATTTCCTTTATTTGAATAATATGCCTGACCCATGGTTGTATAAACAGTATAACTTCCTGCACCGTTGTTTACCACCACGGGTGCGGAAGTAAATAAGGTCAACTCTCCGCCACCGCCTCCTCCACCACCATCAGCTAGTTCGGTGTTTTTCCAAGTGCCACCATACTCGCTTGCTAATAAAGTGCGAACCGCTCTAAATATATCATCCCACGTTACATCCGCGCCACTCGGGTCACTCCAATAAACCGGGTTGTTCAGCGCATACACATACGGACTCAATCCAGCATACTTAGTAGCCATCACATCAATACCATTGAATCTGCCCAGCACCGGGTCGTACTCTCTTAAGGGCGTGCTTAGAAAGTTGGCAAAGTTGCCTGCTCCGTTTTGCCATGCGCTGCCCCCGTTGTAGGTATACTGCCCCGTGGCATTGCTGATGGCGGTGTTATTCACCACACCTTCCATCCGCATACCAAAAGGATAATAATCGTTGGCCGTAGTCACCTGCGGAATGCGCGCAATGTGGGTTACACTCATGTCGTCAAAATACACACTGGTGCCTTCGCTCTCGTTGCTCAGATAAATATAAACATACCCTGCCTTGGCCACGGTAATGTCTAACTGCACTTTATCCCATGCCACCGTGTTTTCCTGGTTCACCAGATAACCGGATGCCGCATCAATGCGATCCCACCCGGCATCCACAAAATTAAAATCGCTGTCGAATAGCAGGTAGTTGATGTATGCTCTTGGGCGATCCGTTTGGCTGCCGCCATAGTTGGTGCCTATAATAGCGGAGGCTGAGTTATAGATCGCGCTCACCGGGCTGCTGCCTTCCAACCCGTTCACTCCGGCAAAGCTGCCGCCAAATGCTGCCGCCAATCCGGTCACAATGGTGTTGCCAAAGCTGGCGTTGGCACTTGGCTTCAAAAACTTGCCAAACGCTTCCATGTGAAGCGCATCGCCCGGCTTCACTTTCAGCGATATGCCGGGGCCTATCTTCCGGTTAGCAAGCCCTGTCAGGTAGGCGGCCCGGTTGGGACTTGGCACTGCCGTAGTCGCGGCTGTTTTATTGAGCCACGGGCCCACCTGGGGTTGCTCTACATCAAACAGGCTTTCGTAGTTTTGCATTTCTATCACCCGCGGATTAGTTGGGGTGGCTGTGCCATTATCTTCCAGCGTGGCCGTATAGGTGGTGGTTTGCACCAACTCTTTGAAGGTTACCCGCACATTGCCTTGGTGGTCGGTAACCATATACTCATACTCAAAGGTGCCATCGCTTTTGCGATTTACCTTGCCCTCTGCCATGCCATAATAAAGCAATGTGCCATCTTGATACACAAATCCATCAATAAAACATTGCTTTGAGCTGGTGGCACCTTGTACGGTAGTCGTGCTCAGGCGGGTGCCGTTGGCATCGTACTCGTAGGTAAGTGATCCTTGCCCTGCTTTAGCCACACTCACCGTTTTATTCAATTCATTGTAGGTAAGAGTAATGCCCTTGTTCTGGTCGGCCGTTAGGTTGCCCGAAGCATCGTAAGTATATTCGGAAGCCAAATTAGATCCATTGGCAAACCCGGCAGTGGATGCCACATCTTCCACTTTTGTCAACAGATTGCCGGTATAGGTGTAGGTCAATTGATCTATTTTCGTATTCGCAGCCGCATCGGTCGCCTTGCTGTAGCGCTCATAACCCAGCATATTGCCGTTGTGGTCGTAACTCAAATTTTTCATATCAAAACCACCTACCTCTGCTGTCCAGCCCGTGCCACTCCAAGCTTTGTAGTTGGCATGTTTTAGCTGGTCGTTGTTATAATAATCAAATGCATAGGCTCTCTGCCGCTTGGGCTGGCTGGAAGTTAACGCATCGTTATGCTGCCATTTAACTGACGAGATGTTACCATTAAACTTGGCTGCGTTGGCTAAAGGAGCATCTGTTTTTTCGTAGAGAAGCTCCATACCAAACACATCATCGTTATCATCATTGGCCACTTTATCATATTTCAGCTCGCTGTTATTGATGTGGGTAAGCCATCCACGAATGTTGTATTTTAAGTCCACCGATTGCAGAAAGCCTTCGGTGCCGGTGGCTCCCATGCCGCTCAGGTTTTTCTCAACTAGTTGCCCCAGTTCATTGTATTTATACTGCGCAATCACTTTGTTGGTGGCCGTCCCGCCTTGGGCGGGATTGATGTTCTGTTTTACAAGGAGTACGCGCCCCGCAGCATCATAATCATATAAATCAACTAAGGTAATAGATTGGGTAGGAGAAGTTTTTTGAAAGGTTTTCTTTTTCAGCACTTTTCCCTCAAAATCGAGCACAATAGTAGTAACATCTTCCACCGTTGTATTAAGTTGATTGTTGTTACGTTTCTGCACAACCCGGCCATAACGGTCGTAATAGACCACTTCAATCAACCACGTGTTCGTACCTAATATGCGTTTGCGTGTGCCGGTAAGTGCTCCGCGCGTTTGTGTAGTAGGCACCGGTTCTTCGGCACCCAGGCTTTGGTTGGCGTAAGTATAATCAGGTGAGCCATTATTATCAAAATCATAATCATCGTAATAATTCGTACCATTTATGGTGGTGTTGGTGGTAGGAAAGCTTTGGTTGCTATACCCATCGGCAGTGGCCGGAAGTCGCGTTTCATAATACAAGTCTGCAGCATCGTAATTTTTGCTGTCCAGCACGGCTTGCATGAGGGCTCGCGTGTTATTAGTGGCATCTATATATATCCC
>JABFSO010000165.1 GCA_013140555.1 Cyclobacteriaceae bacterium
TTGCTGTGAAAGCGATTCTGGTAATAGAATTACCGGATTAATACTACTCATTTCTGCAAACACCGGAATGGGTTCGGGTCTGAGTTGCGCTAAATCAAACAATGCTTATACACCGGCCAACGATCCGGTAAAGCCTACTCCTTTCGTCAAAGGATGTTCGACTAATGCTTTGCCTACTTCAAAACTCTTTCCATATACATGTTGAAAAACATTTTCTTCAATTCTCACTTTCTTTGCAGCGCGATTAATTGCCTGCGCTACCAATGTTGACGTGTCTGCGTGTGCCGGATGAGCTTTTACAATTACGGTGCATCCGGCAGCCAATGCTGAAATCGTATCGCCTCCTGCTGTTGAATATGCCAATGGGAAGTTTGCTGCACCAAAAACAACAATCGGCCCAACTGGCACTAACATCTTTCGCATGTCGGGCTTGGGTGCAGGAGTGCGATCTGGTAAAGCGGTATCTATGCGCGCCTCGACCCATGAGCCCTCTTCTACTAAATCGGCAAACATGCGACAATGTCCGGTGGTTCTACCACGCTCACCTATGATTCTCGCCTCCGGCAAATGTGTTTCTCGCATGGCAGTGCTTACTAATTCAGCGCCTAATGCTTCGATCTCATCGGCAATGGCACGAAGAAATACTGCTTTCTTTTTAGGGTCCGTTTTTTTGTATGATATAAATGCCTCCTGCGATTGTTGCACCGCAGCATTTATATCTTCTAAGGTAGTGTCGATGTATTCCATATTTTTTTAATAAACGCGACCTGATTACAAACTAGGTCTGTTTTTAATTCCATCGCGGATGATCGCCAATACTCGTTCGCGCTCTTCACCCACCAAAGGTAAACGCGGGGCTCGTACATCTTCAGAGCCCAGACCTACTTCTTGTTCTGCCAACTTGATATACTGCACCAACTTCGGATGAATATCTAATTCCAATAAAGGCAAAAACCAACGATAAATTTTCAGTGCCTCTTCGATTCGGTTGGCCTTGGTTAGGCGATATACTGCTACAGTCTCAGCCGGAAAAGCACATACTAAACCAGCTACCCAGCCATGCGCGCCTAAGACTAATTCTTCCATGGCCAGCGTATCCACTCCACATAAAATTTTGAAACGATCGCCAAAGCGATTGATCATGCGTGTTACATTCGATACATCGCGTGTGGATTCTTTCACTGCCTGAATATTTTTACAAGCCGCTAATTCACCAAACATATCAAGTGTTACTTCAATTTTATAATCCACCGGATTGTTGTAAACCATAATTGGCAGACTGGTGGAATCGGCAACTGCTTTATAGTAGGCCACTGTTTCGCGATGATCGGATTTGTAACGCATAGGAGGCAACATCATTAAGCCCTTCGCACCACAGCGCTCCGCTTCGTGTGCTAGTTTCACCGCATCACGTGTGCTGCCTTCGGCAATATTCATTACCACCGGGACTTTGTCATTTACTTTTTCTACTGTAAAGCGCATCAATTCAAATTTTTCATCATTGGATAGTACACTGGCTTCGCCCAACGTGCCCCCCAGAATTACACCATCCACACCCGCTTTTAACTGTGCCTGCAAATTCTTATCGAACAGAGATAAGTCTAATAGATCATCGGATGTAAACTTCGTAGTGAGTGCCGGAAAAACGCCTTGCCATTGAATAGTCATACAACTGGTTATTAATATTTTAAATACAAATATAGAGTGAAGCCTAAAGGAGGAAGTTGCAAAATATAGTTAGTATCTGTACTATTTTGACATATTTTGTAGCTTTAGCCTATTCTATTCAATCAATATATAATCAGATTAGGAAAAAGATGAAAGTAGTTCCCTTTAATGTTCCTAAAACAGCTTCTGAAGCCTTTCGCTATCAAGAAGATAATCGAGAACATTTTTATGATCAACTCCATCAACATCCGGAACTGCAAATCATGCTGATACTTAAAGGAGAAGGCACTTTAGTGGCAGGAGATTATCTGGGACGCTTCGAAGCAAATGATTTATTTATTATTGGTAGTGAACAGCCACATGTATTTCGCAATGATGAAGTGTACTATCGAAAAACGAAGTCGAAGAAAAAAGTACATGCCATCTCGTTGTACTTCCATCAGCAATTTGTTGGCGAGTGGTTCTGGAATTTGACGGATATGAAAGCCATCCGAGATTTTTTCAAGACATCTCTTCGAGGCTATCGGGTAACAGGACTAACAAAAGAAAAACTTACTGCACTCATTCTTTCTATAAAACATAAAACCGGGTTGGATCGCCTTGCCACTTTTATTGAAATTTTTCAATTGCTTACCCGTTCGCGCCATCTAAAAACATTGAGTGTAACAGCGCTCTATGGTGCGAATCAACCCATTGAAGGTAAGCGCATGAACGATGTGCTTCAGTTTACTTTTAAAGAAAGTCATCGTAAAATTTATCTGGAAGAAGTGGCAGAAATCGCTCATTTATCTACCGAAGCATTTTGTCGCTATTTTAAAATGCGAACTCAGAAAACATACACTACTTTCTTAAATGAAGTTCGTGTGAGTAATGCCTGTCGCTTGTTGATGAATCAGGAGATGTCGGTACAAGATGTGTGTTTTCAATCGGGGTTCACTAATATTTCTAATTTCAACCGGATCTTTAAGAAAGTAACTGGCAAATCACCTTCCACCTATTTGAATGAGCAAAGCCTAAAGAACGTGCGGTGAATTAAATCTCGCATGATGAGTGTGGTGCTGGCGCGGGCAAGTGATTGAAGCGGAAAGCCTCCCGATAGCTATCCATAGCCGTCAAGCTAAGATTTCTTTGAAGATTTCAAGAGCAAATGGTTTTTGAGGCTTTGTTTCTGTGAAGTATTTTTTCTTGGCTTTTTTAATGATTTGATTAAGCCATT
>JABFSO010000153.1 GCA_013140555.1 Cyclobacteriaceae bacterium
TGCGGTTACTCAGTCTGCATTTGCACAGAACAAACTGCGACTGGAAGATTGCTACGAAAAAGCAAAGCAAAACTATCCACTCAGCAAGCAGAAAGAATTAATCAGCAAAATCACGGAGTACACCATTGCCAATGCCCAGTCGGCCCACCTGCCGCAGTTTACATTGAGCGCGCAAGCAACGTACCAGTCCGATGTAACGCAAGTACCAATTTCGTTCCCGGGTGTTGATATAAAACCTCTTTCAAAGGATCAATACAAAATTACAGCCGAGGCCAATCAAACCATTTACGATGGAGGTGCGGTGAAATCGCAAGTGAAAATTCAAGAAGCCAACGCACAAATTGAACAGCAAAAGTTGGAGATCGATTTATACAAAATCAAAGACCGCATCAACCAACTCTTCTTTGGCATTTTGCTGATGGATGCGCAGTTGAAACAAATCGAGTTACTCAAAAAAGATTTACAAACTTCCCTCACCAAAACAGAGTCTGCTATTCGTAATGGAATCGCTTTCAAATCCAATGCCGATGTATTGCAGGCAGAGTTGCTGAAAGCCGACCAAAGAACCATTGAAATGAATTCCGCCCGTGCTGCCTATATGGATATGCTCGGGTACTTTATTCGCGAATCGTTGAATGAGAATACGCAACTCGAGCGACCCGCTTCGATCACGGCACCCGCAGAAACAACTATCAAACGTCCGGAGTTAACACTCTATCAATTTCAAAGTGATTTGCTGAGTGCACAATACCGCTCTACGACTACCCGCAATACGCCCAAGCTGGGAGCCTTTCTACAAGGTGGCTATGGTCGCCCGGCCTTGAATGCCTTGAAAAATGAATTCGACTTTTTCTACATCGGTGGCTTACGCCTGAATTGGTCGCTGTCGGGACTCTATAATTCAACACGCGACAAGCAATTGCTTGAAATCAATACGCAATCAGTAAACACGCAAAAAGAAACTTTTCTATTTAACACCGAGCTATCTATTCGCCAACAAAGTAAAGAAGTTCAAAAACTGCAATCGCTTATGAAGGTGGATGATCAAATCATCGCATTGCGCTCAAAGATAAAAACTACCGCGCAGTCGCAGCACGAGAATGGTGTTATCTCCACCAACGATTTGCTCCGCGAAATCAACGCAGAAGATACTGCCAAGCAAAATCTGTTGCTTCACGAAATTCAATTGCTCTTAGCACAATACAACTACCAAACTACCATTGGAAATTAATATTATGAACTACAAACTAATCTTCGTTCTATTTCTGGCACTCGCAGCCTGTGGAAAAGGAAAAAATACATACGATGCCTCCGGCAACTTTGAGGCGGATGAAGTCATTGTATCGGCCGAGGCCAGTGGAAAAATTTTGCAACTCAATTTGCAGGAAGGTCAAACGCTGAAAGCGGGTGATGTCATAGGTTATATCGATAGCACACAATTGAGTTTGCGCAAAAAGCAATTGCTGTATTCCATTCGGGCACTCATGGCCAAGCAACCCGATGCAGCCAGTCAGTTGGCGACCATCCAAAAGCAAATTGAAACGGCTGAGTTTGAAAAGAAGCGCATCGAAAACTTATTGAAAGATGATGCCGCTACTAAAAAACAATTGGATGATTTGAACGCCCAGGTAGACTTGCTGAAAAAGCAATACCAATCACTGCAATCTTCATTGGCAATAACTGATCGCTCGCTGAAAACAGAAACCCTTCCGCTCAAAGCGCAAATCGAACAACTCGATGACCAGATAAAAAAATCAGTGATCATTAATCCCATTGATGGAACGGTGCTCACCAAGTATGCACAACAAGATGAAATCATTGGCAGCGGCAAAGCGATTTACAAAATTGCCAACCTCTCCACCATTTTATTCCGCGCCTACATTACAGGCGATCAGTTAGCAGCTGTAAAACTCGGACAGAAAGTGAAAGTATTGGTAGATGATGTGAACGGAGGAACCAAAACTTACGAAGGCACACTCGAGTGGGTGTCCGATCGGGCGGAGTTTACACCCAAAACCATTCAAACAAAAGACGAACGCGCCAACTTGGTTTACGCCATCAAGCTAAAAGTGAAAAACGATGGCTTCTTAAAAATTGGCATGTTTGGCGAAGTAGCATTTTAATGTTGGTACAACCCGTAACAATTGCATGATTGCCGTTAAAGTCGATAGCGTAAAAAAAACCTTCAAAGCCGAGAAGTCGGTGGTCACTGCTTTGCAACAAATCAATTTTGATGTAAGCAAAGGTGAGTTGTTTGGTTTGATTGGCCCCGATGGTGCTGGCAAGACTACACTGTTTCGAATTTTAACAACACTCATGTTGGCCGATGAAGGCACTGCGAGTGTGGATGGATTTGATGTCGTTCGCGATTACAAAGAAATTCGCAAACGCGTGGGCTACATGCCAGGTCGCTTTTCTCTGTATCAGGATTTAACCGTGGAGGAAAACCTTTCTTTTTTCGCCACACTTTTTAATACCTCGCTGGAAGAAAACTACGATTTGGTGAAAGCCATCTACCAGCAAATTGAGCCTTTCAAAAAGCGAAGAGCCGGTGCACTCTCTGGAGGAATGAAACAAAAGCTCGCGCTCAGTTGTGCGCTCATCCACCGACCCAGTGTTTTGTTTTTAGATGAACCCACCACAGGCGTAGATGCTGTATCGCGCAAAGAATTTTGGGAACTGCTCCGCGATTTGCAGAAGCATCAAATAACCATCATCGTGTCAACACCCTACATGGACGAAGCCAGTTTGTGCGATCGCGTGGCGCTGATGCAAAACGGAAAAATCATGGAGATCAATTCCCCGAAAGGAATTACGGAGAATTTTAAAAAACCACTGTGGGCCGTGCGCGGAGAAAATATGTATCAATTGATGCAAACGCTTCAGGCAAGTGAGGTCATCGACAGTTGTTATCCGTTCGGTCAATATCATCACGTCACATTCACTGATGCTATTCCCGACTCGCAAGTAGCCAGCGAGTTGGCAAAAATTGCCCCTGTGACTGAAGTGAAGAAAATTCCGGCCACGATTGAAGATTGTTTTATGGAACTCATGCGCCAATGAAAGAGAACTTTGCCATATCGGTGCGCGAGCTCACCAAACGTTTCAACGACTTCACAGCCGTGAATGCGATTACGTTTGATGTAAAGCAAGGCGAGATCTTTGGTTTTTTAGGTGCCAATGGTGCCGGTAAAACCACGGCTATGCGAATGCTCTGCGGACTTTCCTTTCCAACCAGCGGACAAGCCATGGTGGCAGGCTACGATTTGTATCAGGATGCCGAGAAAATAAAAAAGAGCATCGGCTACATGAGTCAGAAATTTTCATTGTACGAAGACTTGACGATTCGTGAAAACATTCGGTTCTATGGTGGCATTTATGGATTGAGCGATCACGAAATCAAAACAAAAACCGAAACACTCGTTCATCAACTTCACTTAGAAGAACAATTGAATAAGTTGGTGAAGTCATTACCATTGGGTTGGAAACAGAAACTTTCGTTTTCGGTTGCTATGATTCATCAGCCCAAAATTGTTTTTCTCGATGAACCCACAGGAGGGGTAGACCCCGTTACGAGGCGCGAATTCTGGACGTTGATTTACGAAGCCGCCAGCCAGGGCACTACTGTGTTTGTCACCACCCACTACATGGACGAAGCTGAGTACTGCGACCGTGTTTCCATTATGGTCGATGGACGAATCGATGCGCTCGACACACCGCTGGAACTCAAGAGAAAGTTCAATGCCCCCAGCATGGAAGAAGTATTTGTGCAACTGGCCCGAAAAGCAAAGCGAACTGAGTGACAATGAAAAGGCAAATAGTAAATGAATGCGCAAAATGAAGTTAAAATAAGTATTTACTAAAAAAGTCACTCCTCTCCAAATGGAGAGGAGCTGGAGGTGAGGTTATGAAATCGCAATTAAAAAAAGTTTCAATCAAAGGCTTGATGGTTGTAAGGCGATTCCATGCGACCGCAAAAGAAATTACTAACGCATGAAGCAGTTTTTATTTTTCATACAAAAAGAATTTTATCACTTGCTCCGCGACAAGCGCACGCTCTTCATTTTGTTTGGCATGCCCGTGGTGCAAATCGTCATTTTCGGCTTTGCGCTCACCAACGAAGTAAAAAATTCACGTATCGCCATTCTCGATCAATCCAAAGATGAAGTAACCACTTCCATTATCCAACAACTGGAAGCCAGTCAGTACTTCGACATTGAAAAAAATCTGCAAAGCGAAGCAGACATCGAGCCTGCGTTCCGTGAAGGAAAAATCAAACTGGTAGTTGTATTCCCTTCGCAATTTCAAAGCACCCTGTTGCACACCAACTCTGCGCCAATTCAAGTCATTGCTGATGCAACAGATCCCAACGTAGCCAATACGCTTACCAACTATGCATCGGCCATCATTCTCGATTACCAAAACAACATTCGAGGCAATCAGGATTTTCCGTACACCATTCAAACTGAAATGCGGATGCTCTACAATCCGCAAATGAAAGGCTCGTACAATTTTGTGCCCGGTGTAATGGCCATGGTGCTCATGCTCGTCTGCGCCATGATGACGTCCATTTCCATTGTGCGCGAAAAAGAAATCGGAACCATGGAAGTGATTCTCGTTTCACCCATGGTGCCATTGCGTGTAGTCATTGCCAAAATGGTTCCATATCTCTTGCTTTCCATGATCAACATCGGCAGCATTTTGGTGCTCAGCGTCTTTGCACTCGATGTGCCCATTCAAGGCAGCTTGCTCTTGTTGGTGTTTGAATGTTTTCTGTTTACGATTACTTCATTGGCACTCGGACTTTTCATTTCGTCCGTCACCAACTCGCAGCAAACCGCCATGCTCATCTCACTCATGGGCATGTTTTTGCCCACCATCATGTTCAGCGGATTCATGTTTCCGGTGGAAAATATGCCGCTTCCGTTGCAGATCATTTCGAACATTGTTCCCGCCAAATGGTTTTACTACATCGTCAAAGCCGTCATGATCAAAGGCCTTGGCTTCTTCAGCATTTGGAAAGAGACACTTATTCTGGCAGGCATGACCACGGTGCTCATGTTGATCAGCATTAAAAAATTTAAAACGCGTCTCGAATGATAAACGATGAGAAATTATTTGGCGGCACTCCCGATAGCTATCGGGACGGTTCATTAAACGATTGGTCTGTATGAGAATACTGCGGATTTTACTCGAGAAAGAATTTCGGCAAATATTTCGAGACCCTGCCATCCTGCGAATCATCTTCATGATGCCCATGATTCAGTTGCTTGTGTTGCCCATGGCTGCCGACTATGAAATTAAAAATGTGAATGTGGCCGTAGTGGATTTAGATCACTCGACCTACTCCATCCAACTCGTCAACAAAGTAAAAGCATCCGGCTATTTCAATCTGGTCGATTACAACGAGTCGTTTGAGAAATCTTTGGAATACGTTGAACACGATCAGGCAGATATCGTCTTGCAAATTCCGGCCTCCTTCGAAAAAGATTTAGTGCGCGAAGACAAAGCCACTTTGTTCATGGCACTGAATGCCATCAACGGAGTGAAAGCAAACCTAGGTGGCGCCTACCTGCGCAGTATCATCAACGACTTTAATCGCGAGGTGCGCCTCGATTGGGTGCAACTACCGCGTGTCAATCCACAGCCCACGTTTCAGATTTCATCCATCAATTGGTTCAACCCGCTGATGAATTATAAAATATTCATGGTGCCGGGTATTTTGGTGGTGCTCGTAACTATGGTGGGTTCGTTCCTCACCGCACTCAACATCGTCAAAGAAAAGGAAGTAGGAACCATCGAGCAAATCAACGTGACTCCTATTCACAAGTATCAATTTATTCTTGGCAAACTTATTCCATTTTGGGTGTTGGGTTTAACCACACTCAGCATCGGTTTAACTTTAGAGTGGATTTTTTACGGCATTGTTCCGGTAGGCAACCTGTCTACTATTTACATTTTCGCTGCCGTTTATTTGCTGGGTGTGTTGGGTCTGGGATTATTGATTTCCACGTATGCGCAAACACAACAGCAAGCCATGCTCATCTCGTTTTTCCTCATCATGATTTTTATCTTGCTGGGCGGGTTGTATACTTCCATTGAGAGCATGCCTGTGTGGGCGCAGGTGTTTACCAAATTCAATCCGGTCTCCTATTTTATCGAAGTCATTCGCATGGTGGTGTTGAAAGGAAGCACCTTGTACGACATTCGTTTTCATTTGTTGGCCGCGGCTGCCTTTGCAGTAGTTCTCAACTCGTGGGCTATTGTGAATTACAAAAAGAGGAGCTGATCGATGTTCAATTTCGTCCAGTAAATCTGTTCACTATTATACAATAGTGCACTGTGCGAACGCGAAATCAAAGCGTTTTCGAGCTTTTTTAGTTGAGAACGATTTTTGAGGAATGAGGCATAAAGATTCTTACTATGAGCCGCTCCACATCAACCACTACCTCATTAGCCACCATCATTTTATTAGTCATCACCTTTCCGATTTGGTTTTCGGTAGGTGCTGGATTGTTTGGAGCAGCCGTGGGCATTATTGGCGCATTGTTTGGCGTGCTGGTCGCTATTATAGGAATTTGCATTGCCGTGATTGCGGTGCCCTTCAAATTACTTTTCGGCTGGGGCGATGATTGGGGATGGCATTCCGATATTGACTTACCATTCTTTCATACGAACAACGGCTTTCTTGTTTTAATTCTGGTGGCTGTTATGATCGTATTAATACAAAAGCGAAAATCTCCTGCGAGAAGATAGTCAGATTTTGTTTCAGAATACTTTGTGATTTAGTGCCTTCGTGTCGCAAAAGAAGCCACAACTCAATTAATCTTCTGATTAATTTTATACGCCTGAATATGATTGCGTAGTGCATCTTGCCAGGTTAAGTCAGCGTCCCATTTGTTGCCTAAAAAAACATTGCCGTATTCGATGTTTTTAAAATAGAATTTATAAATCACCTCTGAGGAAGGGACTGTTTTAATCTGAATTTCGTTGTTGACAAACACGGCCGATGGTAACGAACGCGCCACTTGAGTGACATCGTATCCTAAAATTTCTTTGGCTACAATTCCCCGCGCATGTACAAAACGTAAAATCGTGCGAAAGCCTTTCGCATAAAGAGATTCTTCAGTAGCATCTGCATCTACCAATTCATACTTCAGTGGAAAGTTTGCTTTCAGGTAGGCTTCCAGTTCGGCATCATCAACAGGATTACCAAACTTAGGGATCGCTGTTTTAAATGATTTTACTTCTATCGAAAAACTTTCATTGATACGGCCAGTGAAAGGATTGATGGTTATATCCATTTCCGGTAGATCGTTGATTAGAAAATTTTGCTTTTTCAAATTACTTACCGCAAAACGATAAACCGTTCGAAGTAACTCATTCAACGAAACATTCTCTTGTTTCCAAGCAGCACTGTTTATATCAACTAAATCTTTCTTTCCGTTAAAAGAACAGAAAATTAAGCGATAACCTTTTTCGTCTTTTTGAAAAAGAATTAAAAACTTAATGCCCCGGTTTGCCAGATAGCTTGCATAAGTCCTACGCACATCATGGCCCGCTAACATTCGATGAATATCAAAATAGGCTACGGCATCAATTCCCGATTGTTGAAAAAAACTTTGACACTCATCTAAATCTTTTTGGGGGATAGCGCTTTGAAATAAAACAACCGACCGGGTGGTCAGTAGTTCAGTTGGAATGGTGGTGGAAAAATTAAGGCGCGCCATCAATTCAGATTCTTCCACCGACTGAGCAAAAGAGGAGTACCCAAAGAACAGAATAAATAAGAAGGAGAAATGTCGCACGAATATTTGTTATCAATGAATTTGAACGCAATATAACAAGGACTATTGTTCAATACCCAATTCGATTTTGGCAGTATATTTGCAGCAGTATCATCAAATACATATTGATATGAATAATGGCAAAATCTGGATGAGTGTGGTTGGTTTATTAATTTCAACTGCTTTGGTGGCACAAAATGCAGATACGATTGTGACCATGCGCGGTAAAATCGTTGGTCATGTAAAAGAGATTACCCCGGAATTGGTCGCATATACCAATCCTAACGAAGCAGTGATTTATAAAATTGAGCGCGGAGCTGTTTCAAAAATAGTGTTTGCCAGTGGCCGTGTGGAGAAATTTGCTGATATGAAAGTATTAGCCAAGATAAATGGTGCATTTGATTGGCCGCAAGTAGATGTTGCTACTACTGAGTATGAAACAAAAGGACTGTATAAAATTGATTTAATATCGACCAAAGCAACAGGCACAACGGTGTATTCCAGCGTAACCAAAGTGCAAGATCGGGCTTTTAGTAAACTGAAGATGGCGGCAGCTATTATGGGTGGCAATCTTGTGTATATCAAAAGCGAATCATTAGAAGGCAACATTCGAAGCGAACTTGGATCCAGAACCTCGCGGGCTCAATTACTGGGCACTGCGTATTGTTCAGAGTTATTGGATGAGAATAAATTTAAAGCAACCCTTGCCGAAGGAAACAAATACACATTGATCAGTAAGTTAGGACTTCGGAATAATGACGCAGACATTCACACCTTTGAAACTGCAAATGAAGATGTGGATATCAATTCCGTTCAGGTAGAGAAAGGATTTATTTATCTCACACTGACTATCGATGGCAAAAAAAGCAAGCTGCAATATCGGGTGGTGAGTTTCTCCGATAGCCGCATCATGGTTGCATACCGAGAAGGGACAGCTTATTACAATATGGTATTGTCAGAGCGTATGTGAGGTAACTGCTATAAAGACACCTTCTTCAGTTTCTTTAACAGGAAATGTTTCTAAATCACGACAGCGCTCAGCACATTCCCGACCTGTCTTAACATTGAAGCGATAGCCATGCCATGGGCAAACGATTTCTCCTAGATAGTTGATGGATCCTTTACTTAGAGTCTCTCCATTGTGTGGGCATTTGTTTTCAAATGCGTAGAGAACGCTTTGTCGCATGACAATGCAAATTGATTTGCCTTGTATAATCATACGGAAGGGAGTGTTTTGATTCAGCTTTGTTTGAATTTCATCGTTCGATTCAAAAATCTTAATCCACTCCATAAAAATTAAGTTTGGCGGGGCGCTTCTTTTATTTACCTTCAAGTCGATAACCCTCAAAATTACAATGAAGAAGCTTTACATTTTCGTATTCACATTGCTCGTTTCTATCGGAACCCAGGCTCAGGTAAATCCAAAACTACAAGCAAAACTGGATCTTCAGGCGAAGGAGATTGAAGAAAAGATGATTGGCTGGCGCAGGCACTTGCACCAGTTTCCCGAACTTTCCAATCGTGAAACAAAAACAGGCGCTTACATTGTAGCACACTTAAAGTCATTGGGTATTGAAGTGCAATACCCGGTAGCCAAAACGGGTGTGGTGGGAATTTTGAAGGGAGACAAACCTGGGCCAGTGATTGCTTTACGAGCCGATATGGATGGCCTTCCCGTTACAGAGCGAAGCTCATTGCCTTTTGCATCTAAAGAAAAAGTTATTTTCAACGGACAAGAAACCGGGGTGATGCATGCCTGCGGACACGACTCACACATGGCGATGTTGATGGCGGTGGCAGAAATCTTATCAAAAAATAAAAGCGAGTTGAAAGGCACTGTGAAGTTTTTCTTTCAGCCGGCTGAAGAGGGTGGTTTACCCAGTGATGGTTTATCCGGTGCAGAGTTGATGATCAAAGAAGGCGTGATGGAAAACCCGAAGGTAGATGTGGTGTTTGGTTTGCACATTCAATCGCTAACGCCTAGTGGAAAAATTGCATTGAAGCCGGAAGGGTTGATGGCAGCGGTGGATGGCTTGAACATTAAAGTGAATGGCAAGGGTGCACATGGAGCTACTCCGTGGGATGGTGTCGATCCGATTATGATTTCAAGTCAGATTATTACCGGATTACAAACT
>JABFSO010000320.1 GCA_013140555.1 Cyclobacteriaceae bacterium
GACCAGACTGGGCGCTACTCCACTACAAATTGTATTGGTAGTACTAGAAGTCATGCTAGGTCTTGAGTTGACAATTACGTTTTTCGTAGCTGCCGAACCTACGCAACCAGAAGCACTGGTTTCAGTGACTTGAATAGTCACCGGACTGATGGCTCCAAAATCAACGTTCAATGAAGGGCCTGCCGTGCTGGCGATTGTCGCACCTGAAACAGTCCAAGTATAGGTTGAGGTTACATTAGGTGATGCCACTTGAAAGTTAACAGCCGTTTGACCCGAGCATACTTGAGAAACACCAGAGATGGTATTTGCCGCAGGCGCTGAATTTACATTTACGGTAAGGTGGTTGGTAACACCCGTACAACCATTCAGCGTTTCAAACACATCAATATCGACAGTACCCGTAGCCGAAGGAAATTTCAACAACACGAAGAAGTTAGCTGAGTTCGTTCCTCCTCCTCCAAACACTTGCACGGCTGCTGCAGGAGATCCTGTTACAGTCCATGTATAAGTAGAACCAGGGTTCAAGGATGGATCGAGCTGATAGAGAATGACAGTACTTCCTGTACAAACAGATGCATTACCTTGAATGGCGTTTGGAGCAGGTCTCGGTTTAGTAGTTAAGGCTATTGTGGCAACATTTGTACAACCAGTTACAGTATTTGTAACGCGTGCAAACAATGTGGTCGTTCCGGTAAGCGTATAGGCAGATGGTGTTGGCACAGCAGTTGTCAACCCCGCATCTGAAAACCACGCAACTGATCGATTCACCAAAGATCCATTTGCTATGGCAAGATTATTCGTTGTTAAATCGAAAGGACCGTGCACATTGGTTCCTTGCACATCCTCACAGAAAGAAAGGTTTTGGTTAACAACTGTCGGTAGAGAGTTGATAGTAAATACAATTGTTCCATCTGTTACGCAACCGGTACTAACGGTGGTAACTCTCGTAAAATAGGTCTTCCCATTGGTAATAGTTTGAGGCGCTGCGGTAACATTTGTCGTACGACCTGCATCTGAAAAGTAAGCCACAGTTCGATCCGCTGAGCCTACAATTCCTGTAACACCATCATTGTGATCAGTTAGCAATTTTCCGGTGATTGATCCTCCTCCTGCAGTAGCCTCACAAAATGCGGGTGCAGCATTTAGTGCGGCCGGAAGTGGATTGACTGTAAGCGTTGCCGCATTGCTATTAATAGAGCAAGAACCAGTTGTGGTTAATCGAACTCTATATTGATTATTATTCAAACCTGCAGTAACTCCGGTAATGTTTAAGGTAGCTGTAGTAACATTACTATAAGGAGCCACATTGGTTAAATCGGTAAAAGTTGCACCTCCATTAGTACTCACTTGCCATTGCCTTGTGATGCCTGGACCGGAAGAAGCGATCGTAAATGACGTATTGAGTCCAACACATTGCACTGCATTGGTAGGTTGTGTGGTGATGGTCGCGAATGCATTAACGGTAAGTGTCGCTGCGTTACTCGTAACTGGGCAAGTTGGAGTTGAACTTGGAGGATTATATGCTGTAACGATTACACGATATTGGTTAGAACTCATCGCAACAGGAGCACTCGTAAGTGTTAAAGTCGCAGTACTACTTCCACTATAAACACCGCCATCCGCTAAATTCGTAAAAGCTCCAGCTCCTACTTTTTCTTGCCATTGATAACTCAAATCGGTTCCTGTAGCCGTTACAGAAAAACTTGTATTTGTTAAACTACATATAGATGCACTAGCAGGTTGAACACTGATGGTAGGTAAAGATCGAACTGTAAAACTGAGCGGAGTATTGAAGGTAGAAATACATCCTGTTGGTGTTAAAATTGAGACAATGGTGATGGTATGAGTTGCAACAGCGTTGAGAGCCGCTTCTGTAAATGTGATCGCAGAACTTGGGTCTCCATTACCCACATTTACTGTAAAAGTTTTAGTCTGATTGCTTCCACCATTTATTTTATAAGTCAGGGTATAATTGCCCGCACCTGTCGACAATGGTGTTAAGCTGAAATTCAATGACGGATCGGAAGTCGATGCACCCGCATCGCAGGTTATAAACGGTGTCAATGAAAGAGGAGTGTCAAATGCAGGCGCATTTCCTCCTATCGTTACAGATGCAGTTGACCCCATCGAAGTTGCAACACACCCTTTGGAATCAGTCAATGAAGTAATTTGATAGGTAGTGCTTACGCCCGGTGTAGGCGCAGAAATAGTAAATGTAGCTGATGGCCAGCCACTCACTACTACCGGGCCACCGGGAGTTTGTGTGTATGTAATATCAAAGGGAGGTGTACCTGTTAATGTCCAGTTAATATCTGGTGCCGGATTTCCACCGCAAACCGCACCGCCACCTGTTGGATTGGCGGCAGTTGGCAACGGATTTACCGTTACCTCAATAACATTGGAGTCTACCGATGAACAGACTCCTGAAGTTGTATTACGAATGTACCAAGTGGTTTGTGTTAAAACAGGTGGGTCATAGGTTTGTGTATTATTGGTACCAGAAGCATTTGCAAATGGTCCAGTATTGCTTGTTGTTGACTGCTTCCACAAGTAAGTATAGGTTGTGCCATTGCCACCGGAAGCAACCGATGCCGTAAGAACTGAAGGATTTTGACCAGCACAAATGGTTTGAGGATTGCCAATAATGCCGGCATTAACAACATTGTTTACCGTTACTGTAACCACATTTGAAAAAGCTTCATTATCCGGAATACCATCTGTATTTGCATCTGAAGAACAAACACCACTTGTTACTCGTCTTCTGTAGAATGTAGTTTGAACTACACCTGCGGGAGGATTATAAGATGTGCTGGTGGCTCCACCAATGTCAGTAAATGGGCCGGTAACTGCAGTAGTAGAAGATTGCCATTGATAAGTATAAGAGCCCGAGTTGCTACCACCGGTTGGTAAAGTAGCATTGGTAATGTTTGCAGGATCACCGGGAGTTTCGCAAATGGTTGGCACTGAATTGATAGTACCACCTGTTACCGGTGTATCTACTCTAAATTCTATTGTATTAGAATTAACTGTTGCACAAGCTCCTGATGAAGCTTGCCGTCTAATGAAAATATTAGACGTGATTGCTGACGGATCAAATACATTACTATTGGTTCCAATATTAGTTAAGCCAGCGGTAAAGCCTGAGTTTGTTGCTGATTGCCATTGATAGGTAACGGTTGCCCCTGGTCCACCCCCAGTTGCATCTGTTATGCTGGTAAAAGCTGCCGGATCGGTTCCACTACAGAAAATAATAGGCGTTGCCCCAAGTGGGTGCGCAATTGTTCCTGGGGTATTCGTATCATCTATTCGAATCGTGACTGTAGCTGGGGGACTTGTACAATTATTACTTCCTTGAGTAACTGTTACAAATCTGTTGAATGTTGTACTTGCCGCAACTGCTTTTGTGATTCGATCCGGAGCTGGTCCTTCGGTAACGGGATTGAAAGTATTATCTGCGCTAATCGCTTGAAGGGTAGTAGTCAAAGCGGCTTCCTTGTACCAAGTGTAAGTAAGTGCGCCAGAACCAGTGCCAGTTGCCGTCACGTTAAAAGAGCCATCTGTTGCTGTTTCACAAAATGGTGATGAAACCGTGATCACTGGGGCATTCGGACTTCCAATAATTTCGACAAATGCAGAGACCGATCTTCGTAAATTGGCTACATCACCTGCTCCATCATAAGCATTACAAGTATTCCAATAGTCAAGGCGCACCCAAAATCGCTGCCCAACCACTTGACCGATTGGCGATGTGGTGATAATTTGTTCAAGTATACCTCGAGGTGTGGTTACAGGTTCCGGTACCAAAACAACCCCGAATGCATCAGGCGATCCGAATGTAGTGGTAGCCGGTGAAACAGGAAAATATCCGCCTGGAAATAGCAAATTACCAGAAGCATCTGTAACCGTTGTGGTTCCTACGCGGACGTTGGGAATATTGGAAGTTGCTGTATTTCCACCTCCCAAGTCTGTTGAACCATAAACCACCCTTACCCATCTGTTTTTATCGTTAACCGGAGCCGGAGCAACCGCTGGGTTACAGTTTAGGTCGGTATTGTCCGTAAAAGTCATATTAACATTTGTGCCTAAACAAACCTTGTCAGAATTAGCAACAGTCGGTGGCATTAGAACTGCCGCACCTACCCCAGTTGCATCATTATTATAGGAGGCATAAGATTGAGTTTGTGCGGCCGAAGTAAGAGGGCAGTTAGCTGTTTGCCCTTGACCTGCAGGATAGATCAACCGAACGTTCCAATTTGATGAATATCCGCAAACAGGATCTGCTGCTGGATAGGTATATTTTCCTGCCGGATTTGAACCAACGGTAAAATCATTTGTGCTAAAAGCCACATAATAGGAGTTCGGTGTAACAACACCTCCTAAATTGGTCTCTTTAGCTGTCATAACTGTAAAAGGAGCCGTTCCGCCCGCTGTATATGTAACCCATTGGGTTCTACCAGTAGATTTTGTCAAATCCCATCTTTGAGAGTTTCTCGCACCTGTTTTTACACTATAAACCATCTGGCTATTCGGTGTTACAGGCGCGCAAGACAAACTGGCGTCTACGAATGCCGCAAAATTAAAATCGGAACAAATAATGGGGCGAGCATTATAGGAGGTTCGGTTCGTAAAATTGTTTAAACCTCCTCCTCCAGAATAGCTGACCAATACAGCCTGTCCAATTCCAACTGCTGGTGTAAATAATATAGTAACTGAGTTAGCTCCTGAGGCACCACCCACAGCGGTGATGGTCGCTGGTACTCCACCAATTGTTACTGTCCAGTTGGGGCATGCACCCACACAACTGACAGCGGCAGTCAATGGTGTGCTGAGGGGCACTAAAATCTGATTCTGATTATCTGTTTCGTGCCTAATATATTGAACTGCATAGGTGGCATCGTAACTAGCAGGCGGCACATTACCAGCAGGTACAACTGTACCCTGTGCGAACAAACTGGATTGAAACGCAGACAATACCAGAATGATGGAAACCGAAAAGGATAATAGAAGCTTTGAATTAGATTGGGGATGGCTCATGTAGACAGTGGGGGAGTGTCTTTAGTTCAAAAGTTAAATACTACAAATAGAATGATTGTAACCTTGCTTCGTTTTTACACGTAGCGTTCAAAAATAGTCAAAAAAACCCCAAAATCGAAATAAATTTAAAAACTTAGGGTTAGGGATACCCACCAAATCCGCTACCTTTGCGCCCGAAATTTCAAGGGTTCATGTCTTCTACAACAAAGTACATTTTCGTTACCGGTGGTGTTACCTCTTCTTTAGGAAAAGGGATCATCTCCGCCTCCCTGGGTAAGCTTCTTCAATCCAGAGGATTCAGTGTCACCATTCAAAAATTTGACCCTTATATTAATATCGACCCGGGAACTCTCAACCCGTATGAACATGGCGAATGCTATGTAACCGATGACGGTGGGGAAACCGATCTGGATCTTGGTCACTACGAGCGCTTCTTAAACGTGCGCACCACCAAAGCCAACAATATTACCACAGGCCGCATATATAATAATGTCATTACCAAAGAGCGTCATGGCGAATATTTAGGCAAAACTGTACAGGTGGTGCCTCATATCACAGATGAGATTAAGAGAAATATCTTTCAATTGGGTGAAACCGGCCAATACGATTTTATCATTACAGAGATTGGTGGGTCCGTAGGCGATATTGAATCTCTTCCTTTTGTAGAAGCGGTGCGCCAAGTGCGGTGGGATTTAGGGGCCAACAATGCCATGGTTATTCACCTTACACTCATCCCCTACCTCAAGGCCGCCAAAGAATTAAAAACAAAACCAACCCAACATTCTGTAAAAGAGCTCCTCTCCTACGGTATTCAACCGGATATTCTCGTATGCCGTACGGAGCATCCACTTTCGATGGAGATTCGGAAAAAGTTGGCCTTGTTCTGTAACGTCAACCTCAATTCGGTAATCGAAGCTATGGATGCCGATACGATTTATGATGTTCCACTCTTAATGAAAAAAGAGAAACTGGATGAGCGTGTGTTGGCAAAATTAAAAGTTACCACCAAACACGAGCCCGATCTGGAGCAATGGAAAGGTTTCTTAGGTAAACTAAAAAACCCAACCAGCGAGGTAAACATTGGTTTGGTGGGTAAATATGTATCATTACCGGATGCGTATAAATCCATTGCCGAAGCTTTCATTCACGCAGGCGCACAAAATGATTGCAAGGTCAATTTGAAGTGGATTTCATCCGAAGAAATCACAAAAGAGACAGTTGAAAATGTACTCGGTCAACTGGATGCTGTTCTAGTGGCTCCTGGTTTTGGTGAGCGTGGATTAGAAGGTAAAATTGAAGCCATCAAATATGTGCGCGAAAACAAAATACCATTCTTAGGTATTTGTTTGGGAATGCAATGTGCCGTGGTAGAATTTGCCCGCAATGTATTGGGGTTAGACGCCAGTTCAACCGAACTCAATCCGAAGTCGAAGCACCCCGTGATTGATATGATGGAAGAGCAGAAGAAAATCACTACCAAGGGCGGAACCATGCGCTTGGGTGCTTATGCTTGCAAACTGAAAAAAGGATCGAAAGCCAATCATATTTATGGCGACACACTCATTCACGAGCGTCACCGTCATCGTTATGAATTTAACAACAAGTATCTGGAACAAATTGAAGAAGCCGGATTAAAAGCTGTAGGTATCAATCCAGATTCCAATTTGGTGGAAGTGGTTGAATTAAAAGATCACCCTTGGTTCATTGGTGTGCAATACCATCCGGAACTGCGAAGCACCGTGCTCAATCCGCATCCGCTGTTTGTCAAATTCGTAGCGGCAGCGTTAGAGCATAAATCGAACTAAACAATAAAGAATCAATTCGTCCGTCATTAAATTGAATTACACTTTTTATTATCTAATATATTATGGATAGGAACTCGGCCATTGGAATGACATTGATTGCGGTGCTGTTGATGGTTTACTTTTATTTTTTCTCATCGCCACCGGTTCCACCCCCTTCTAAAAAAGCAGATTCGGTTGCAACGGTTCTAAATAAAAAAGAAGCGGCTCAAAGTGAGACGACAGCAACTATTGATAGCACGACCATTCGGGCGTATGGAAGCTTGGGAAGTTTATTGCAAGGCACAGAAGACTCTATTCAGGTTGAAAATGCTGACTTAAAAATCAGTTTCTCTTCTAAAGGCTTTATCAATCAGCTTGAGCTAAAAAAATTCAAAACGTATACTCAAAAGCCGCTCTTCCTCATTAAAGACGGCAACAACCAGTTTCATTTAAATACACAGTTCGAAGGAAAGAACATCGACTTATACCAACTTCACTATCAATCTAGCCAGAGCCAGAAAAACGACACCACTATCGTTACATTCACTGCCGCTGTTTCGGACAATGCCTCTATTAAACATGTTTACTCTATCCCGGCCAATGGTTATAAAATTGGTTATCGATTAGAATCAAACAATATCGCCTTGGGTGGTAAAACCATCGCTTTACAATGGACAGACAATATTCCTCTTCAGGAAAAAGATATTGAAGACAGTCGTAACAAAACAACAGTTAACTACTACTTGGCTGAGGGGAAATTTGATGGTTTAGGCGAAACTGGTACGGATATAAAAGAAGAGTCATTGACAACTCCTGTAAAGTGGGTTTCGATCCGTCAAAAGTTTTTTATCAGCTCCATCATTGCCGATCAATCTTTTTCAAGCGGATCTGTAAAAACAATTCCCAACACGCTCGATTCAACTTATGTAAAAAGAGCGGAATTGGAAATGCAGATACCAACAGAACAGGTAAGTAAGTCGCAGGCTTCTTTCAGCTACTATTTCGGTCCTAATGATTATAAAATCATCAGTGATGTAACCGAAGGCTTTAACGAAAACCTTTCGTTGGGATGGCCTCCCATGTCGTGGATCAACCGCTTTGTAATCATTCCTATCTTTAAATTCCTGGAAGGCATTATCGGCAACTATGGATTGATCATCGTGCTGTTGGTGCTTTTTGTAAAGTTGGTTTTACTTCCCCTCTCCTACAGTTCGTATTTGGGCATGGCCAAAATGAAATTGTTGAAGCCGGAGATTGATGTGATCAAAGAAAAGAATGGCGATAACATGGCGCAAACACAACAAGACACCATGAAGCTGTATCGTCAGGCGGGTGTGAACCCTTTCGCAGGTTGCATTCCATTACTGCTTCAAATGCCGATTTTGTTTGCCATGTTTTACTTCTTCCCGATTTCGATTGAACTTCGTCAGAAATCGTTTTTATGGGCAGAGGACTTGTCTACCTATGATTCGATTTTAAATTTGCCTTTCTACATTCCTCAGTATGGAGCACACGTCAGTTTGTTTGTGTTATTGATGACGGCATCGACCTTAATCTATACGTGGCAAAATAATCAGATCAGTTCTGTAACCGGCCCCATGAAGTCCTTGTCGTACATCATGCCGGTTATCTTTCTATTTGTACTCAATAAATTTGCAGCTGGTTTAAGCTTCTATTATTTCGTTTCCAACTTGATCACTTTCACGCAACAAGCGGTTATCAAACGCTTTGTAGATGAAGATAAGATTAAGGCCATCATGGAGGAAAACAAAAAGAAGGCAGCAACCGGCACCGGCAAAAAATCGAAGTTCATGACCAAACTGGAAGAAGCCATGAAAGCCAGCGAAGAAGCAAGGAAACAAGCTGAGTCACGTAAAAAGAAGAAATAAGCCTTTCTTATAATCCCTTGATTTAATGCCGATTATGTGATTAGATCCAGGGCTATTCATTTTCAATGTGCATTACCTTGTTGATAGTACGTGGATAAGTAGTGTTCCACGAACGTTCCACGATTAGTGGATTGACCTATATTTGCCAAAACTAATTCGATGATTCGCTAATTCGGTGATTTGTTAATTTGGCTTGATAGATTACTCTAAGCAAAATTTCAATTATCGAGTCTGTACTTTATCGAATCAACGAATCAACTAATTACCGAATTAATTCATGGGTAAAATCATTGCCATAGCAAATCAAAAAGGTGGTGTTGGAAAAACAACTACTGCCATCAATCTAGCTGCAAGTTTGGCCGTACTGGAGTTTAAAACACTTTTGGTAGATGCCGATCCACAGGCCAACTCTACTTCCGGATTGGGAATGAACCCGAAGGAAATAAAGAAAAGCATTTATGAATGTATGGTCGATGGCGTTCCTCCCATCGATGCCATCGTAAAAAACGAGCTTAAGTTTTTGGACATCCTACCCTCTCATATCGACTTGGTTGGTGCCGAGGTAGAAATGGTGAATATTGAACATCGCGAAGAAAAGATGCGCAACGCACTCGGGCAGATTAAGAATCAATATGATTTTATCATCATCGATTGTTCTCCTTCATTAGGCCTTATCACTATCAACTCGTTAACCGCTGCCGATTCGGTGCTCATCCCGGTGCAATGCGAGTACTTCGCTTTGGAAGGATTAGGAAAGTTGTTGAATACCATCAAAATCATTCAAACCCGCTTGAACCCAAAATTGGAAATAGAAGGTATTTTACTAACACTTTACGACTCCAGAACTTCACTCGGAAATCAAGTGGTGGAAGAAGTAAAAACACACTTCAAAAACATTGCATTCAACACCATCATTCCACGCAACGTGAAGTTAAGTGAATCGCCCAGCTTTGGATTGCCGGCCATTGTGCATGATGCGGAAAGTAAAGGCGCAATTAGTTATTTGAATCTGGCGCACGAAATTTTAAATAAAAACGGTTTATCCAAATGAGTAAAAAGAAAGCCCTGGGTCGTGGTTTGAGTGCTTTATTAAGCGACACGCCATCGGAGGATAAATTGGAAGTGGAGGTTGCTGCTCCCGTAGCCTTACCTGCCGGAAATGGCTCCATCAATGAAA
>JABFSO010000273.1 GCA_013140555.1 Cyclobacteriaceae bacterium
GTGCAAGCTTGTTTTCGCAGGCTCAGGGAAGCATTTTATCGGCTTTGCTCGAAACAACAGCGCAATCTTCGAAAGAAACCATTCAAAAAGAGATGAATGGATTTATACTAGCCCTTCAGGAAAAGAAAAACGATACAAAAAATGAGGTTCGCTTTTTAAGAAGTCTGGTTAATAAGAGCCACCGCAAATTCTTAAAGCATTACCAAGCGTATGCGCAATTCAATCAGGTTTTTGAAACCGGAACATACGACTGCCTGAGTGGCACTGCCTTTTTCAGCGTAGTGCTCGATCAGTTGGGCTATTCCTATAAAATCATTGAAACCAACTACCATATTTTCTTACTGGTTTCTACGGAACAAGGAGAAGTGCTATTGGAAACCACCGATCGGCTTGCCGGATTAAAAACCAGCGCGCAAGAGATTAATCAAACACTTGCCATCTATAAGCAAAACCGGCTTTCTGCGAGTGTAGCCGAAGCGAACTATTATCTCTACCAAACTCAACTGTTCCGCGAAGTTGATGCGATTCAATTAAGTGGATTGCTTTATTTTAATCAGGCGGTTGTTGCTTATAATCAGCAAAAATGGTCACTGTGTGCGAACCAATTGGCCAAAGCCCGCAAGGTTTATGATAATCCGCGCGTAGAAGAACTTTCCGAGATTTTGTTTAAGTCAATTGTGCTAAGTGAAATGGAGCAAACTGTAAAAAAAGAACTTTTGCAACAACTCAAGCCTTTTGTAAAAACTTCTCCTCTAGTAGCTTCTCGTTAGTTTTCCAACACCCTGAGTTCTACTCTTCGGTTCATCTTGTGAGCAGCCTCTGTGTTTTCTTTGCTTAATGGCGATGTTCCACCGAATGCCTTTGTCTTAATTCGGTTTTTGCTTGCGCCTTTACTTACTAGATAAGTCTTTACAGCATCCACACGTTCTTGTGATAGTTTCATGTTCAATTTAGGATCACCCTTTATGTCAGTGTGTCCTTCCAACTGAATAACCATACGTGGGTAGTCTTTCAACATTTTTACTACCTCATCCAATTCCTCATGCGACTCTGAAGAAATGCGCGCTGTACCTACCGCAAAAATCAAATTGTCCAACCGCATGGTATGACCTACGGTGTGTGGAGTAGTTTCAGCTGTTTTGGCTACCGTGCCCGGCAATGCTAACTCAATATCTTTAATCACTCTTCTTTCTGCATTGGCAACAGCCGGATCCAACAAATATTTAGCTACCGCAAATCCAGGAGCTTCTACTACGATGGAATATTTCTCTCCATCAAACAAAGGAAAAGAATAGGTTGTGCCATTCAATAAGCCCGTGCGATTGCCATATGGCTCGCTTTGAAAAGAAATTTTTGCATTAATGGGCTCTTTAGTAGTGGCACTCACAATTTTGCCTTGGGCATATATGAGCGTATCCGTTTCCTGTGCAAAAGCAGCACTCGTTGCTAAACAAACAGAGAGGGTAAAAAGTAACTTCTTCATACAGAATTAGAGCTTAATAATTTTGAATTCAACTCTGCGATTTTTAGCATTACCATCTTTGGTATTGCTGGTATCTACTGGCTTGGTTTCGCCAAAGAAGGTAGTCGAAATGCGTTCTTTCGTAATTCCCTTATTAATTAAATATTGAGATACTGCTTTCGCTCTGCGTTCGGATAATTTTAGGTTATATTCTTCAGCGCCCACTTGATCCGTGTGTCCGGCAATTTCAACAGTCATTGCTTTGCGCTCATTCATTAAAGTAACAATGCGATCTAATTCAGGAAAGGATGCAGATGTCAACACGGCTTTATCAAATTCGAAGAAGATATTATTCAAAGGAATAACTGCATTCTCAGCAATTGGTGTAACCTCGATCGGTTTCATTTCCTCCGGCTTCAATTGCATATCTTGTTTCACCGGGCCGTAAGTCACCTTTCTTAAATCTAAATTTTGGCTGGAAGAAATATGGTCTTTCGCTTCTGCGCGCACACCGTATTGTTTGCCAACAGGCAATGAAATTTCGTATTCACCGGTTTCAGGATTGGATTGGGCTACACCCACTTCCTTGCCAGTAGCTAAATCTTCATACACTACTTTTGAACCCAGTGGCTTTCCAGTTTTGGCATCGATTAGTTTTCCTTTCACTACAACAACCGGGTCAGGCATCATAAACACCGGCAGCTTCAAACGGAAAATGTCTGCATTATTGTCAGCAATTCCTTTCGAAAAATATGCATACTCGCTGCTGGAAGGAATGTTGAAGAACAGGTCATCAAATTTTGAGTTTACCTCGGGGCCTAGGTTTTCAGGTTCGCTCCAGTTTGTCCAAGTTTCATCTAAGCGCACACTGCGGTAAATATCAGAGCCTCCATATCCGCTAAATCCGCGGGAAGAGAAGTAAAGGGTTTTGTCATCTGCAGCTAAGAATGGTGATGCATCTTCTGCTGCGGTATTCACATTTTTGCCCAAGTTAAGTGGCTCAGACCATGCTGAATCGTTTTTGGCAAAGCTTACATAGATATCACGGTCACCAAAAGAATCATCTCTTTCTACTGACATCAAAAGCGCTTTGCGCGAATTGGCTAAGAAGTAATGCGATTTTTCGCTGTAGTTGTAGTCGTTTTCAATCTTAACAGCTTTTGGAGCGGTCCATTCGCCATTCACATTGTTACTAATCGACATACCTGCCAGCATTTTTTTACCGCCATTTAAATATTGGTTTCCAAGCTCCATCACAGCGGCTTTTCCATCGGTTGTTACGGAAGTGATGGCGTTGATGAAGTTGGGGTATTCGTTGTTAAACTTAGGTCCCATATTTTGGGCTAAAGTCCACTTGCCGTGGGCATCCAATGTAGAGAACCAAATATCTTCTTTGTCATTTAC
>JABFSO010000359.1 GCA_013140555.1 Cyclobacteriaceae bacterium
ATTAGAAGGAATGATGAATCCGGATATTTTTATTCGTGTTCACCGATCCTGCATTGTTAATGTTAATTACCTGAAAGAAATTGAGCGTCACTTCAATGGAGGCATGGTGGTAAAAATGCTAAGCGGTAAAAGCTTTCCCGTAAGCCGCACTTACGCTAAACAGATTCGGAAAAAGGTGGTGTAAATACTTATCTTCGCAGGCGAATATCTCCCTAAAGAATGAGTCATTCCCCGCTGCGCTTGGTATTCTTTTGCATTGTTCTCCTTTCCGGAAGATACATCTATGCACAAGGTCAGACTCCGGTGATTGTTTTGAGCGAAGCCGATCAATCGGTGGAAATTTTGGGTAGAATGGAGCATTTAAGCGATCCCAAAAACGAACTTACTCTTGAAGTAGTAAAAACCAAACCATTTAATTCGCTACACGAAAAACGCGCGCCTTCTTTTGGGTTTGATAAAGCAACTCATTGGTTTAAAATCAAGCTTCATAATCAATCTTCTATTCAAGATTGGCTAGTAGAAATCGCTTATCCCCCACTGGATAGCATTGATCTATTCTACCAAGATGCTTCCGGATGGCATCACAAATCGGGTGGCGATCATTACACGATGGCATCCAGAGAGATAAAACATCGGCATGTCACCTTTCCCCTTGCACTTAGCAAAGAAGAAACCGTAACTCTCTATTTAAAAATTCGATCAACCTCTTCTATGCAGGTGCCCATTTCGGTTTGGAGTAGAGAAGAATTTGGAAATGGCCAGTACCGCATACAATTTATGAATGGCATCTTTTATGGTATGATGCTGATTATGATTTTCTATAATCTCTTTCTTTACTTCTCCATTCGCGATAAAACCACACTTTATTATGTTTTCACACTAGCCTCCGGCACCAATGTAATTGCCTTTTTTCAAGGCTATGGATTTTTTTATGTGTATGGAGATTACATTATCACGGAACATTTGTTCACCATTATTAGTGGGCCACTCTTTGTTATCTGCTCAGCGGTGCTTACTCGATCGTTTTTAAATTTAAAATCGTTCAACCCAGCACTCGATTCCATTCTGAAAGCGAACATTATTGTTACAATCGGGGCTGTAGTAATTATTTTGTTATTCCCAATCTCGTTTAAAGCCCTGCATGTACTTACCTTTTTAAATTGTTTTTTGATTCTAATTTGCGCCATTTATTGCTTCTATAAAAAATATCGACCTGCACGCTACTTCCTTTTGGCGTGGGTGGCGCTATTGCTGGCAGCCGCTCTATTCTCTTTACGTAATTTAGGATTCATCCCTGCCAATTGGTTAACGGACATGGCGCTCTATATCGGTGGAATTTTACAAACGCTTTTCATTTCATTTGCTTTGGGCGATCGAATCAATCTTTTGGTAAAAGAAAATCAGGAGGCCAAAGAAAAAGAACTACAACTAGAGCACTTGGCGAAAGAAAAACTAGAACTAGAAGTAAAAGAGCGCACCCTTGAGATACAAAAGAAAAACGAGCAGTTGGAAGAACTGAATGAAGTTAAGGACAAATTGTTTTCAGTGGTTGCCCACGATTTAAAAGGTCCGCTTAATTCATTGAAAGGAACACTCTCGATTTTACGAATGGGGGCTCTTTCAAAAGACGAGTTTAATGATTTGGCCAAAAGTCTGGATACACAACTAAACCAGACTACCTATTTCCTCGAAAACTTATTGCAATGGGGACGCACGCAAATACAAGGCGAGCTGTACTCTCCTCAACCCATTCGCTTAGATGAGTTGACCAAAAACACCATCGATCTCTTGCAAGGAGAAATCGAACAGAAAAATATTCAGGTAAGTTTGCTAGCAGATGAAAATAGTGCTGCGTTTGGTGTCAAAAATATGATCCTCACCGTCATTCGAAATTTACTTTCCAATGCTATTAAATTTACCAACGCGGGTGGCTCTGTGAAATGCATCATTCAACCGAAGGAAAATCTTTGGGTTGTATCCGTTGTTGATTCCGGCACCGGCATTCCACCAAAGTATTTAGAAAATATTTTTTCATTGAAAGGTATCTCCACACTTGGCACGCGCGAAGAAAAAGGAACCGGTATTGGCCTGGTATTGTGCAAAGAATTTGTGGAACAAAATGGTGGAAAAATATGGTGCGAAAGTACGCTGGGTAAAGGCACTACCTTCAGCTTTTCGTTACCAAAATCTAATTAGCTGATTCCAACGAATACGTCTGTCACCACTTGCTGGCGTTGCGCCAGATAGGTTTGATACGTTTCTGTAAAATTCATGCGGTGCTGAATAGCTTCGTCATAGTTGCCGCGCAAGCCAATCAGCAATTCACTCGCTTCGCGCACCTGATAGGAAGAACCTGACGTGAAATAATCACTAAGTTGAAATTGAACCAGATGTTGATTAAAAAGAGGATTTGCTTTTCGATGGCATGCAATGCGAATTCCACATTCATGAGCTACGGCCAAATCCAACACATCATCAAATACAAAAGCTACCTCCTCGCCTTTCAGTTGATGTGCATTTAAAAAATGATGAAACGATTTAATTTTATTCGAAGCCTTGAAATAGATAGACGTAAAATGTTCACGCTTTCCTAAGAATCCAGCCGATTCGTTTTCCTCTCCAGTGATGATAGCTGTTAATGGCAATGATTTGTTTTGCAGCCAATAGCTGAAGCGCAGCATGTTGGTTCCCATGGCATCGGGCTCTGAAAATCCGCTACCGGTCAGGTCTCGTTTGGAGCCATCATTGAAAACTCCATCCCAATCAAAAATAAATGCTTTGATGTTTTTCAGCTTGCGCTGAATGTCAGCGGCCGGTACACAAAACCTTCCGCCTGTTTCAGCGAATAATGATTGTATAC
>JABFSO010000026.1 GCA_013140555.1 Cyclobacteriaceae bacterium
CCTCCGACCATTAAACAGAACAACTCAGAGCGTGTCATGCCGGCAATGAAAGGACGAACGAGTAGCGGAGCTTCGGTTTGTCCCATGAAAATGTTGGCGGCTGCCGATAAACTTTCGCTACCGGAGAGGCGCATGGTTTTGGTCATGAGCCAGGCAAAGCCAAATACAATCTTTTGGAGAATGCCGAGGTAATACAAACCGGCCGTAACTGCGGAAAAGAAAATAACGGTAGGTAGTGCCTGAAAAGCAAAGATGAAACCGGTGCTGGAAGTATCGGTGGCAAGTGATCCAAATACAAACTTGCTGCCTTCTTTGGCAAAGCCGAGAAACAACACGAATTTCTCGCTGACAAATTCAAACATGTAGCGCACAAAACCTACTTTGGCAATGGCCAAGCCGATGATGATTTGCAGTGTCAAGCCTATGGCTACTAGTCGCCAATCAATTTTGCGTTTATTGCCTGAGAGTAAAAAGGCAACGCCAATAATAAAGGCAAGTCCAATGATGCCGCGCAAATAATCCATGAGAGTAGTTTAGCGTTAGTTTCTTTTTTCGAGTTCGTCTCTGATTTTAGCGGCCTTCTCGTAATCTTCCCTATCCAACGCTTCCTTCAGTTGCTCTTTCAGTTTTTCAATACTTACATTTTTGTGCTCTTCTCCGGCAGCTTTCTTAGATTCTTTCTTTGCTTTCGCTTTTGGCTCAGGTTTGGTCTCTGCCTTCTCTTCGTCTTCCTGATCGGTCAACACGATCCCCGCTTCGGCCAGGATATTTTCATAGGTGGAAATGGTCGCATCAAATCGTAAACCGATAGCAATCGCATCTGAAGGACGTGCATCAATCTCCGTTTTATTCAAGCCATCGCTGCAAACGATCTTAGCAAAAAATACACCTTCCTTTAAATCAGAGATGACGATTTCCTCCACAGAAAAATGAAAGGAGCTCGCGAACGACTTGAATAAATCATGCGTCATCGGGCGATTGGGAATGATCTTCTCAATCTCAATGGCGATGGCCTGCGCCTCAAACATACCAATGATGATAGGCAGCCTGCGGTTGCCGGATACTTCTCCTAATACCAATGCAAATGAACCCGTTTGCGATTGACTTGATGAAAGGCCGAGTATTTCTAGTTTAATTTTCTTCACTTACAAACAATTGCTAAAACTCCTAATCAATGTTCAATCTAGGAATTATTATTCTAAATTCTATTTCATTGATTTTACAGCCTCGGTCAATTTTGGCAATACGTCAAAAGCATCGCCCACAATTCCGTAATCCGCTGCTTTAAAGAAAGGAGCTTCCGGATCTTTGTTAATTACCACGATACATTTAGAGGAGTTCACTCCCGCCAAATGCTGAATAGCTCCTGAAATACCAATAGCAATATAAAGCTGAGGCGCCACCTTTACACCGGTTTGGCCTACGTGCTCATGGTGTGGTCTCCAGTTCATATCTGAAACCGGTTTGCTACAGCCGGTAGCTGCGTGCAAAGCCTTTGCTAAATCTTCCAAAATGCCCCAATGCTCCGGTCCTTTCAAACCTCTTCCACCTGAAACTACAATCTCTGCTTCCGGCAACAAGATTTCACCGGTAGCTTTTTCGGTAGCTGTAATGGTCGTTGTAAAGTCGGCATCGCTCAGCGACACAGCATAAGGAACGATTTGAGCAGTGCCTCCTACTTCTTTGGCTTCAGCTGCGTTCTTTTTAAGTACAATTACTTTCTTCTGATCCTTCATTTCTACAAACGAGAAAGCTTTGCCGGTATAGATGCTGCGCTTTACAACAAAACCGGATGATGTAGACGGCAATTCTACCACATTCGAAGCAAAACTTGCCTTGGCTTTGATAGCTACCTTCGCACCAACCGGTGTGGCGAGCGAAGAATTGGCCAACACCAACACATCGGCATTTTCATCTTGCATGGCTTTCGCCAAAACCGAAGCATACGCCTGAATAACAGGCTGATCTAACTTACTATCTGCCACATGAAGCACCTTTTGAGCTCCATATTTTCCGAGTGATTCTAATTCAGAAGCTGCTACCGTGCCTAACGCAATCGCGGTAACGCCACCGCCCATCAAGTGCGCATAGGCCACAGCTTCTAAAGATGACTTTCTCACTTTACCCTCTCCTACTTCAACAAATACTAAAACTGCCATATCGTTATTGATTAAATGTTCAATTATCTAAACTTATAAAACTTTTGCCTCGGTTTTTAAGAGGTTTACCAACTCCGCTACGTTGTCGGCACTGATCATTTTCACCGCTCCTTTCGGGGCAGGCAATTCATATTTCTGAGTAACAACTGATTTGTCGGAAGAAGTAGCTTCCACTACTTTCAAAGGCTTAGTACGTGCCGACATGATACCACGCATGTTCGGAATCTTCCATTCTGCGATGGGCTCCTGGCAACCGGCTACTAATGGTAAGTTTGCTTCTACTGCCTCTTTTCCGCCTTCAATTTCGCGCGACATTTTTACTTTGGTGCCTTCGATGTCCAGCTTCATCACTGGAGACAAAGACGGCATTCCCAATAACTCGCCTACCATGGCATGAACAACCCCACCATTATAGTCGATGGACTCGCGGCCCATTAAAATTAAATCATACCCTTGCGCATTGGCCGCAATTTGGCTGGCCACGAAAAAGGAGTCGGTAGGTTCTGCGTTTACGCGAATGGCATCGTCTGCACCAATCGCCAGTGCTTTGCGAATCGTGGGCTCGGTATCAGCCAGGCCAACATTCAGAACGGTAACCGTAGTGCCGGAAATGGATTCTTTTAATTCGATAGCGCGCGCCAAGGCATAGTCATCATAAGGTCCGATGATGAATTGAACTCCATTGGTATCGAATTTGGTGCCACCATCCGTAAAGTTGATTTTGGAGGTGGTGTCGGGAACGTGAGAAACACAAACTAAGATCTTCATATTATTGAGTAGCAAAATGATTTACAGAAAATTAACAAGCAAAACCTAAATTTGGCTCAAGATAAAGCATAAAATTCTAATAAAAACCGTCAGAAACCTAAAAAAGTAGAATGGATAACGAACGGATAAAAATGCTGCTAGCGGGAGTTAAAGAAGAACCGAATGATCCGTTTTATCCATACGGTCTCGCCTTAGAATACATAGTTTTAGATCCGCAAAAAGCGGTTGAACTGCTGGAGAGCTTACTTCAAACACATCCGGATTATCTGCCCACCTACTACACCGCAGCTAAACTATTCAGCATCAGTAACTCCGAGCGAGCGATTGCGATTTTAGAGGCCGGATTTGAACTGGCTAAAGCACAACAAAATGCCAAAGCGCAGCGCGAAATTCAATCGGCATTGGATGAGTTGATGTTTTGACCTTACCCAACTTGAAACACAATCTTACCCACTTTATTAGGTCTGGTAATGTCTCCAAATGATTCAACAATACGTGAGAAAGGACGAATCGAATCTACCAATGGGCGAATTTGATGCTGAGATACAAAAGCCAGCATCTCGTTGAACTCATGATCGCTACCCATCGTGGTACCAACTAGTGAAAGTTGATTCCAGAACATGCGATACAAATCAATCTTGGAAGGCAAGCCATTGGTGGCTCCGTAGAAAACGATCTTCCCTTGCGGGCGAAGCATTTTAATGAAGTTATTCAATTGATCGCCACCGGCACTGTCAATCACCAAGTCAAAGCCGCCTTTTGTTTTCCACAGCTCTTCGTAGTTTACATGCTTCTTATAATTGTAAGCTCCTTTCGCACCAAGCTTCAATGCCTTTTCTATCTTTTCATCGCTACCTGAAGAAACATAGACATTGGCTCCGGCTGCTTTGGCAAACAAAAACGCGAACTGCGCTACTCCTCCACCAAAACCGGAGATGAGTACATTTTGCCCTGCTCTCAATCCACCTTTGCGGAACAACGCACGAAACGCAGTAAGTCCACCTAAAGGCAAGGCAGAAGCTTGAAGGAAATCTAAATGAAATGGCTTGTGATGAAGACGGTCTACCGGAACCACCACGTATTCGGCAAACGTGCCATTCACCGGCATACCCAGAATGGTGTATTTGCCGGATTGTATATCCAAGTCAGGGCCCCAATCAATATTCGGATTGATGATAACATCTTTGCCCACCCACGACTGATCGCTGTCTTCGTGAACGGACTCCACAACGCCCGCCCCATCGGAACCTAGAATGCCTCCAAATTTAATGTTGGGATATTTTCCTTCGCGAATCCAATCGTCTCTGCGATTCAGTGCAGTGGCTTTGATTTTGACAAGTGCCTTGCCGGCAGATAGCGTAGGCGTTGGCACCTCTTTCAATTCAATTTGACCGGGGCTGGTAAGAACAAGAGCTTTCAAGCAATAATTGATTTAGGGGTGTAAAGTAGTATTACACTCAAAACTAAAATCAAAATTGTGAAATCAAAAATCTAGAATGGAGTTTCATCATCACCACCAGGCGGTAATGCGGGCGGCTCATCGCGGAAGGTGTTCAACCGGCTTTCGCGGGTAATGCTGCTCATCGGTGTAAAGCCATCCGGAGCATCATAATCGGCAAACTTGGTATACTTACCGATGAACTTCAGTTTCACATTTTCAAGCGAACCGTTTCGATGTTTTGCAATGATTACCTCAGCCATACCTTGGGTAGGTAGTCCTTCCTCATCGACTGTAATTTTATAATATTCAGGGCGATATAAAAACATTACAATATCCGCGTCCTGTTCGATAGATCCCGATTCACGTAAGTCAGAAAGCTGCGGGCGCTTATCACCACCACGAGTTTCCACACCACGACTCAACTGTGAAAGTGCGATCACCGGAATGGAAAGTTCTTTGGCTATACCTTTCAGTGCGCGCGAAATCGAAGCAATTTCCTGTTCGCGGTTACCGCTGGCCTCGCCTTTCATCAATTGCAAATAATCGATTACAACTAATTGAATGTTATGCTCTGCTTTTAATCTACGACACTTGGCACGTAATTCCAGAATGGATAATGCCGGTGTATCGTCAATAAAGATCGGTGCGCTGGAAAGTCGGTTAGTTTTGTGTACCAACTGTTGCCATTCAAACTCGGCTAAGTTTCCTTTCTTAATTTTCTCTGATTCCAATTCAGCTTCTGCGGAGATCAAACGATTTACCAATTGAAGTGACGCCATCTCTAAAGAGAAGATTGCCACCGCGTGATTGAACTCCACAGCAGCATTGCGCAAGGCAGAAACTACAAACGCAGTTTTTCCCATACCGGGCCGCGCTGCGATAATCACCAAATCCGACTTCTGCCAACCAGAAGTCACACGATCCAGTCGCGAGAAACCGCTCGGTATTCCCGTAAGGCCATCTTTGTGATTTTTCTTCTCCTGCAATTCCTGAATAGCGCGGTACATCAACGACTTCATGTTGTCGTAGTTCTTGCGCAGGTTCGAATCGGAAATTTGAAAAATGGATTGCTCTGTCTTATCTAATAATTCAAAAACATCGGTCGTGTCTTCATACGCATCTTGATGCATTTGCGAAGCAATCTGAATCAAGTCGCGCTTGATTGCCATCTCGATGATGATACGAGCGTGGTATTCAATATTCGCAGCCGAACTGACTTTGGAAGTGAGCTCAGCAATGTAGTAAGCGCCACCTACTAATTCGAGCTTAGCATTCTTCCGCAACTGCGCCACCACCGTACGCATGTCCACCGGCTCGGAAGCCTTGAACAAGTCAATGATGGCGTTAAAAATCTCTTTGTGCTGCTCTTTGTAGAAATGATCGGGACGAAGAAACTCCACGACAGCGGTGAGTGCGTTCTTCTCCAGCATCAGGGCACCTAAAATGGCTTCCTCCAAATCAACGGCCTGAGGAGGTAACTTACCTAAACTCTCGGAGATATCTCTCGCTAAGAGTTTAGATCTGTTACCGGTTCCGCTCATCACAGAACTTAACCTCGTTGGCGTTGACCGCTGCTCCATACTTTGTGGTTGTTGGTATTGAGTTGCTTTTTAATTGGGAGGACAAACCTACATCAACTCATTTAACTTCAATATACAAGTTATCCATGTTGAATTGTGGATAACATTTTAGGCAACCAACCGGAAATCACCATTCAATTTATCAACATGCTCTTTGTCAACACTATAAACTATTTTGTCTATTTTTAGCTCGAATCTAAACCAAACTGGCGTGAGCGAACTTATCAGTACCATTGCAACCGGAGTGTGGACTCCCATTCTTTTCTTATTGATTCTGGGCGGACTCTATTTCTTCTTCTATTCCGGCTTCATACATTATAAATACTTCTTTCATTCCATCGCCATATTGAAGGGCAAGTTTCATAACCCAAATGATCCAGGACAAATCAGTCCATACGAAGCTTTATCAACCGCACTCGCCTCTACTGTAGTCATGGGCAATATTGCGGGTGTCGCTGCGGCTATCAGCATTGGCGGGCCTGGTGCTTTGTTTTGGATGTGGGTGACTGCCTTCGTGGGTATGTCTACCAACTTCTTTACCAGCACGTTATCGGTTATGTACCGCGGAAAAGATTCGGCCGGAACCATTCAAGGCGGACCGATGTACGTAATTCGCGAAGCGCTTGGAAAACCATTCTATCCTTTGGCGGTATTGTTCTGCTTGTGCGCGATGATCGGTTGTTTACCCATCTTTCAGGCAAATCAATTAACACAAGCCATTATCGACATTGGCTTCTCATCATTTGAATTCAGAACTTCCACATTCAATTTTATTGGCTTTGAAATCAACTCATTGAAATTCATCATCGGAACTATTCTGATGATTATCTCTGCGATAGTTATTATCGGTGGTATTCAACGCATTGGGAGCTGGGCAGGTAAAATGGTGCCGCTGATGATTGTGATTTATTTCTTTTCAGTGATCGCGATACTCGTTGTCAACATCACCGAAGTGCCCCACTATCTGTGGATGATCATTACTGATGCATTCACTGCAACCCATTTCCATGGCGATCCTTTATTAGGTGGTGTGGTTGGTGGTTTGATTGTTGCCGGTGTTCGTAGAGCTTCATTCTCGAATGAAGCAGGAATCGGAACAGCTCCGATGGCATTAGGAGCATCACAAAGCACGGAACCGATTCGTGAAGGATTGGTATCGATGATAAGCCCAGCAATTGATACATTATTAGTTTGTACACTTACAGCTCTAGCCATTTTGGTTACTGGGGTGTGGCAAACATCCGGAGCTAGCGGTGTTACTTTAACAGCTACTGCATTTCAAACTTCACTACCAGGCGTAGGAAAATATCTGTTGTTGATTTGTGCATTCTTTTTCGCCATTACTTCTTTGTTCTCCTACTCCTACTATGGCAATAAAGCCTTGTCATTTCTGATTGGAGTAAAAGCCGGTCGGTATTATGATTACTTCTACTTAGCTACCATCATTTTTGGTGCAGTTGCATCGATGACAGATGTAATGAATGTAATTGACATTGCATACGCGTTGATGGCAATCCCAACCATGGTGTCAGGATTTATTTTGGCTCCCAAAGTATTGGCGGAAGCCAAATCGTACTTCAGACGAATGAAGGAAGAAGGAAATTTGTAACTAAGCCGGAAGTGGATTAGCTATTGTTTTTGGATAATCAAACAATCCATTTTCTTTAATGGCTTCTTCCACTTTGTGAGGTACAAACTTTTCCCAACCGCTCTCTCCTTTCCGGATCATGGCAAGCACATTATCTGAAATGATATTCAGATTGCCCACGTTGGCATCGTGAATATCTTCCATTTTGTTGTTGTCCATCAGGTAGCGAAAGAGGTTTTTCAAATTATCAGGTAGCTCACTTTCAAAATTCTCGAGTGTAAAGAGTGAATCATCCTTACGAAGAGCCGGATAAATGTAAAGTTTGATGTTCGAGCCGAACAAAGAAGCAAAGCATTCTAATATTCCACCCCAAATTTTCTCATACGTTTTTTCGTCAAATACTTTTTGAAGTGCATAAACACCCATCACCATCGCAATTTTCTTGCCTTTGGTAATTTTGGATAGATAATCTACCAACTTGTAATACTCAAAGTAGTTGGAGATCAATACATTTTGCCCAAGCGAACAGATAATATCCGCCCGATTCAAAAAGTCTTTTTCATCGATCGATCCATCCAAACTCAAATCATTCAGCGTAAGCTCAGTAAGTGTTACAATTTTCGCTCTTTCTACATCCGATTCTTTTTTGAAAAGACGGAGCGAAGAAAGAAGCATGTCGACATTTACGTGAGTAACCGGACGGAAACGACCGCGCAACACCAATACGTTTTTCTTGTATAAATATTCAGATGGCTGCATCACTTGCCCATCGGGGCCAAACATGGCGGCTTTCGTTAATCCATTCTTCACGAGTTTCAAAGCCATCAACCGATTATCGACATGTTGAAAATCTGGACCGTGAATTCTGAACATATCGACTTCAATTCGTCTGGTGGTCAGTCCGTCTAATAGCGATAAGATGATTTGTTCCGGGTCTGTTAAGAACATACATGCATGCAACAAATTAACACCCACAATGCCCAGAGACACTTGTTGCTGAAGCGGATCGTTGTCATGCATTTTCACATGGATCACGCAATCATTGGGTGTTGAGTTGGGCGACAATTGAAACCTCAGACCGATCCAGCCATGCCCTTGGTTGGTCCGTTCGAAATTGAGAACCTCCACTGTATCCGCGAAAGCGAAAAAACGGGTTTCATTGATTCGATGAGGCAGGCGTTCCGGCAACAACGGATATTCATGGGCGAGCATCCGCATCAAGCGATCTTCGCACACATAGCGATCTCCAACTCCGTAAATGGCATCAGAGAATTTCATGTCATAAGCCGACATGGTTTTGGCAATGGTACCGGATGCACCTCCTACTTTAAAAAAGTTTGCCGCTACTTCTTGCCCTGCTCCGATTTCTGCAAATGAACCATAAATTGATTTGCTGAGGTTAATACTTAATGCCTTCTCCTGTGTAGTCAACTTCTTGCGCTCTTCCATGATCTAATTCGTGCTTAAATATCTCCTTAATAGATGCGATTTACAACGTTTTTTTGATGCTATGGGTTTAACGTGCTATTTTGCCAAACAATTGTAAGTCTATGGCAAATAGAGGAAGTTTTTCCGGCAAAATCGGATTCATTTTAGCAGCAGCTGGTTCGGCTGTTGGCTTGGGTAACATCTGGCGCTTTCCGTATCTGGCCGGACAAAATGGTGGTGCTGCCTTTTTGGTGATCTACCTCATTTGCATTTTCACATTGTGCTTTCCTGTAATGATTGGTGAGATTGCCATCGGGCGCAAAGCCCAAAGCGATGCTTACGGATCGTATCAAAAACTGGGAGGCGGCAAGTGGGGATATCTAGGCTTGTTTGGAATTATAGCGGGGATTTTCATTCTCTCGTTTTACAACGTTGTGGCTGGTTGGGCTTTTGGCTACTTTATAGAAATATCATTTGGTAACCTCTTAGGAGAAAAAGACTTTGGTGCTTTCTTCGGGGATTACATCAATAATGTTGGCATCATCAGCGTATTTTCAATTGGATTCATGGTGCTGACCGCTTTGGTCGTATCACAAGGAGTTCAAAAGGGAATTGAGGCGGCTAATAAGATTATGATGCCCGCTCTGTACTTTATTTTGATTGGCCTAATTATTTATAGTCTAACATTACCCAATGCGATTGAGGGTGTAAAGTTTTACCTCGTTCCGAATCTGAGCGAAATCAATACCCAAACTTTGTTCGATGGCTTACGTCAGGCTTTCTTTTCATTATCTCTAGGAATGGGTACGCTGATGACGTATGGATCGTATGTTGATAAAAATCAAAATCTCGTATCC
>JABFSO010000127.1 GCA_013140555.1 Cyclobacteriaceae bacterium
CTACATATCATTCAATAAAAACAGAGACTTCGGTGTTGGCGACAATGCCATTCAATGGAGCAAACCACAACTGCTACTGACAAAACCAGGAAGGGTACTGTGGTATCCTTCGCTGCAGCCCATGAATACTCCGGAAGATATTGCTAACAAAAATACCTGCCTGAAGTTAGGTAAAAAGGCGAGGCTTTTTGTGAAAGACAGCGAAGCAAACGAATACAGTTCGGAATATATTATTGAGTTCGAGCAATAGATAACTGTTGTCTCAAGTAAAATGTACAACCAAAATAAAGTAGGTGAAAACTAATTCGCTTTGACAAATGGAAAGCTTATCATTTGTGAACGATCAACTCAGCAGTAGCAACCTCTTTGAGGCCTTCAAGCTGCAACTGACCAAAGATTTTGAGCAGAGTAATTTCTCATCGCTTTTCATCAAAGACTTACCTCCCGATTACACCTACATTCTCGAAAAGATAATCAGTGAACTGCATCGCTCTGAAACTAAAGCCGATGCCAATCTCATGAATCTACTCTATCGCATCGACATCAGCGAAGGGCAATTGAAGAAACATTTAACCAATCACCCGAATGAAAATCATCTCACCACCATCGCTGAACTAATCATTAAGCGGGTGTTGCAAAAGGTAGTGATCAAAGAATATTATAAGAGGAATGTGAATTAATCTCACCTTCCAAAATCATCCTGCACGCGCACGATGTCGTTTTCATCAGAGGGATTTTGCGCATCGGTGTGGCGCCAGATCTCGGCAATCATCCCCCACCCTTCCGGTAAGCCAATCAGCCGATGACGCTGACCTTGCTTCAACTGGATAATCTCACCAATGGTAAACGGATGCAAGGGTCCTTCGACATCCGTGTCACTGGTAATTACTCCCGCCACTCCGGCAATGTGTTTCCATATCTCTGCACGTCTGTGGTGATACTGCCATGAAAGACGTTGACCGGGTGCTACAATCAATATCTTGGGACTCAACTTTCCTGAAATAGTCAGGTCTTCTTTTTTTAGGTGCGGAAAATACAATTGTATAAACCGATCGGCTTGATTTTCATCGATCACAAAGAATCCACCCCATGGGCGTGAGAAATCGTGTGAGGCTACCGAAAGGTTTACTTCCGTCAGATAATTTTGTACGGACTTCATCACCTCTTCTTTGGAGGTGGCAGCAGTGAGTGATACGTTGATCATTTTAAGTTTACTTTAGAATCCGAACGCAAAATACGTATCCAATGCTGATAACCCAAGGCAGAAAGGTGCAGTCCATCGGTGGCATACTTGGCATCCATTGTTCCATCGGTGCCTAAAAAGGGTGTGTACAAATCAATGAAGTGATAGTTCATTTTACCAGCATAGCGAGCCATTTGTGTGTTGATAGCTGCGATGTGCAGTCCCTTTCCCCGGAAAGCATTCGGGTAATTCTTGAACGATTCATTTATTGGTAAAATGCTTAGAATGAACAACTCTGTTTTGGGAGAACTGGTTTTAATTCGTTTGGCGATGGTAAATAAATTCTCTATGATCACTTCATCAGGTGTATTGCGCGAGAGGTCGTTGATACCAATCAGCAAAAAGATTTTGGAAGGTTTGTGTCGCAACACTTCTTCCAAACGGTTGAGCACACCAAACGTTACGTCTCCGGAAATGCCACGATTCAACACCGAACTATCGCCTAACAAATTTTTCCAGTTACCACCTTCGGTAATGCTGTTGCCTAACATGACGATGGCGCCCGTTTTTACCGGCTCGGCTTTAAAAAGAGACATGCGTTTTACATAATGCTCAGGCAGGTTAGGAAGTGTATCGTAAGTTCTTGTTTGGGCTGACAATTCAGAACTCATTCTCAGCATGAAAAATAAGGCAACTAAAAAGCGTGGAAACATAAAACTTGGGCTAAACCAACGTAACAAGGTACGGATTTTTTCTTTCTGAATATTACCACCACTAAGGCACAGAGGCACGAAGTGAATTCTGCTTCCGCAAAGTTTCACATAAGATCACAAAGAAAACCTGAAGGTAACTCAGTGTCAGCGTGCCTTCGTGGTGAACTTTTACTTCTTCAACTCTACTTTTGCCTTCGGGCCTCCACCAATTTCAATCACAGAAGATCCATATACTCGAATGGTAGACTTTATAAAATCCTCATCGTTTGCCTTGTAAATATTATCTACATATTTCTGCGGATTGCGATCGATGTACGGAAACCACGTGCTGTGTATTTGCACCATCACCCGATGGCCTTTCTTGAAGGTGTGTAAAATATCCTGCAACTGCACGTTCACATCAGTCACCTCATTCGGCTTGAAGGCCTCCGGTTTTTCATAACTATTGCGGAAGCGGCCACGGAACGTTTCGTGGCGCACCAACTGCTGATAGCCGCCCATGAGTATGTTGGCTGGATTATGTTTTATATCGTTGGGTTCATTGTCGGGATAGACATCAATCAACTTCACAATAAAATCAGCATCCGTGCCGGTCATGCTTACTTTCAATTTCGCCATGATCTCACCGGCCAATGTCACATCTTCCGTCAGCGGGTCCGTTTCAAACGTAATTACATCCGGGCGATGAGCCGCGTGACGTTGATCGTCTGTCATAAATCTGCGGGGTGTAAACACCAAACCTTCTGTTTGCGAAGTGTATGGTACCGGTTTTGCCGGGTCGCTGATGTATTCAAACACGGCTTCGGCTTTCGTTGGTTGATTGACGGAGAGTTTACCATTCTCACCAAAGTATAATTTGAACGGTTGAATTTCGCGGGGCGGCCATTCGGTAAACTGCTTCCATGTTTTCAAACCGCAATCGTACATGTAGGCTTCGGGCAATTTTGGTTGCGCTCCGTCTTTTAAAGTAGCTGTGAAAAATTTACGCTCAATCTCACGCTGATAGAAAGTTGAAATACTATCGCCAAAATAAATGTGATTGATTTGCTGATAGCCGCGCTCGCGTGCCCAGTCACCATGACTCCACGGGCCCATCACAATCGTGTTGTATGTAGATGGGCTGCTGTTCTCAATTTTCTTGTAGATGTTCAGCGGGCCGTATAAATCTTCGGCATCATACCAACCACCCACCGTCATGATAGCGTGCTTCACATTGGTGAGGTGTGGTAACAAATTTCGCTTTTGCCAGAACTCATCATAATTCGGATGATCAATGATTTCCTGCCAGAAGAAATTGTCTTTGTGGTATTTTTCGGTTGCATTCTTCAACGAGCCGATGCGCAAATTAAAATCATATCCATCTTTGGGTTGTTGTGAATAGAAGCGTTGAATCTTGTCGTCATACCAACTCTTGTCGGTGGGGCCATCGTGCTGATAACCAAACACAGCAAACGCAGCTAAGTAGCTTTGCAGAAACGCGCCTTGATGATGGAAGTCGTCAAAGAAAAAATCGGAGATGGGTGCCTGTGGTGAGGAAGCTTTGAGGGCAGGGTGTGCATCAGGAATGGCGGCTGCGGTATAGAAGCCGGGATACGAAATTCCCCACTGCCCTACCCGACCATTATTGCCTTTTACGTTTTTGATCAGCCAATCGATTGTATCCCATGTATCGGAAGCTTCATCAATAGCCGTTTTATTTTTCCGGTCGTTGCCGGGAATATTGGGAGTCATGTTGTTGAATACGCCTTCGCTCATCCAGCGACCACGCACATCCTGATACACAAAAATGTATCCATCGCGCATGAGGTATTTGGAGGGGCCGAGTGATCGTTCAAATTTATCTTTTCCATAGGGCTCCACACTGTAGCACGTGCGCTGCATCATGATGGGATAGACTTTGCTTTTATCTTTGGGTGTGTAGATGGTGGTAAATAATTTGATACCATCACGCATGGGTATCTGCACTTCCGTTTTGTCATAGTTTTGGCGCACATAAGCCGAGTCAGTCAGTTGTGCTGAGGTAAAACCAAAACTGCAGAGCAATAAAAGACAGCCGAGATATTTCATATTATTCATATTAAATGGATCGATTAGAAAAGTAAGAATAACCAATGGTAATGGCAACCCCTCGCAGTTTGAGGAGCAATGGCAAATGGCGTATCTCAATGGTCGGCTATGAAAATTTCATCAGCCGGTAATGTATAGATGAGGGAATCGTGTTATACTTGCACAACCTATACCTATCTTATGAAATCATTGTGGCTAGCCCTGGCTTTGCTATTTTGCTCTACCAACCTATGGGCGCAATCAAAAGAAACCATTATTGCGTTTGGATCGTGCGATGATGAAGACGAACCGCAGGAGATGTGGAAAGAAGTGATTGCCCAAAAACCCAGTATGTGGATTTGGGGTGGCGATAATGTGTATGCAGATACACATGACATGATTTTATTGAAAGCCAAATACGATAAACAAAAATCAAATCCGGATTATCAAAAGTTGATGCGTATGTGCACCATCACAGGCACATGGGACGATCATGATTTTGGTGTGAATGACGGTGGCAAATTGTACGGCAAGAAAAATGACAGCAAAAAATACCTGCTGGACTTTTTGGGTATTGCCGAACCAAGCCCTGTGTATGAACATGAAGGGGTGTACAATTCGCTTACCATTGGCAAGGGTAATCAAAAAATCAAAATCATCAATTTGGACACGCGTTCTTTTCGCGACACGGTTATTAAAGTATTCTATATTGATTCGCTTACGAATAAGAAAATGACGCATTATGAAAAGAACCTGTCGGGCGATGTGCTGGGCGATGCACAATGGCAATGGCTGAGTGAAGAGTTGAGCGATGCCAGTGTTGGGTTGTTTATAATCAACTCGAGCATTCAAGTGATTGCTGCGGAGCATCGTTTTGAAAAGTGGGCCAACTTTCCGGCTGCCCGAAAAAGATTTCTGGATGTAATTGCCGCCTCAAAAAAGAGAGTAGTCATTGTAAGTGGCGATCGGCACATAGCTGAGTTTTCGAAAATTGAATTACCCGGCATGAAATACCCGTTGATTGATTTTACTTCGAGTGGCATTACTCATACGTGGTCGGAATCGTGGGTGGAGTTGAACAAGTACCGGGTTGGCGATTTAGTAATTCAAAAAACGTTTGGCCTACTTAAAATCAACTGGACGGGCAAGGAACCGAAAGTAACGATGCAGGTGCGTGGTTTGGCAAAGGCATCTTATGCTGAATACATATTAGATTTTAATTTATATCGGTAAGATCTCGTTGCCCCACTCCTGTCCAGCCGAGGTACGAAGACATCTTTGGGAACAGAATGAATATTCCTCGAGCCGCGGAATAACAGAATTACTAAAATACTCTTGGCATGCCGAGGAACGAGGCATCTTTGGAAAGAATGTTCAAGAAGATTCCTCGAGCCTTCAAATGACAGAATTAAGATTCCTCGTGCCGCGGAATAACAGAATTACTAAAATAGTCTTGTCATGCCGAGGAACGAGGCATCTTTGGAAAGAATGTTCAAGAAGATTCCTCGTACCTGCCAATGACAGAATTAAGATTCCTCGTGCCGCGGAATAACAGAATTACTAAAATAGTCTTGTCATGCCGAGGAACGAGGCATCTTTGGAAAGAAAGTTCAAGAAGATTCCTCGTACCTCGGAATGACAGAATTAAGATTCCTCGTGCCGCGGAATAACAGAATTACTAAAATACTCTTGGCATGCCGAGGAACGAGGCATCTTTGGAAAGAATGTTCAAGAAGATTCCTCGAGCCTTCAAATGACAGAATTAAGATTCCTCGTGCCGCGGAATAACAGAATTACTAAAATACTCTTGGCATGCCGAGGAACGAGGCATCTTTGGAAAGAATGTTCAAGAAGATTCCTCGTACCTCGGAATGATAGAATTAAGATTCCTCGTGCTGCGGAAAAACAGAATTACTAAAATACTCTTGGCATGCCGAGGAATGAGGCATCTTTGGAAAGAATGTTCAAGAAGATTCCTCGTACCTGCCAATGACAGAATGAAGATTCCTCGTGCCGAGGAATAACAGAATTACTAAAATAGTCTTGTCATGCCGAGGAACGAGGCTTCTTTGGGAAGAAAGTTCAAGAAGATTCCTCGAGCCTCCAAATGACAGAATATAGATGAGCTTAGTGCTGGCGCGGGCAAAGGATTGAAGTGGAACGATAGCTATCAGGATTGGAACGAAAAGCCTGGTGTCCTTGCGTGGCGCGCCAGCAAGGGCAGGCCCCAAAAAGGAAATTCATCTGATCGATTGGTCGTTGGCGATACAATAAAATATGTTCATCTTTCGGGTTGATTAAATTGCTTGATGACGGGTCAAAAGAAATATACGCTCACAGTGGGTATCACACTAGTGATTGCCAATATGATTGGCACCGGTGTTTTTACTTCGTTGGGGTATCAGGTGGGGCCGATTCCTTCGGGCTTTGCCATTCTGGTGTTGTGGGCAGTGGGCGGTGTGGTGGCGTTGTCGGGTGCATTTACGTATGCCGAAATTTCGACTACGTTGCAGAAGTCGGGTGGCGAATACAATTACTTAGGAAAGATCTTTCATCCGGCCTTTGGTTTTGCCGGAGGATGGATGAGTTTGCTGGTAGGTTTTGCCGGGGCGATTTCTGCCGTGGCACTCGCGATTGGTGAGTACTCTTCTACTTTTTTGGGTATATCGAATAAGGTGGTGGCCATTGCAGCGATTGTGCTGGTATCGGCTGTGCATTGGTTCGGTGTAAAGACGGGAGGGCGTGTGCAAAACCTGCTTACCTCATTAAAGCTTTTGCTGATTTTGTTCTTCTGCATCGCTCCGTTTTTTGTAGCGGAGGGAATTACTTCGGGAATTAGCTTTATGCCAAAGTCGGGAGATTTTGATTTGATTTTGAGTGCCAGCTTTGCCGTGTCATTAGTGTATGTGGTGTATGCGTACACCGGCTGGAATGCGGTGGCCTACATTGCGGGTAATTTGGAAAACCCTACTAAAAATTTACCTCGCTCGCTCATCATCGGCACGCTGACGGTAACTATCGTTTATCTCTCGTTAAATGCCATGTTTTTGTATTCGGCCCCGATGGATGAGCTGAACGGGAAAAATGACATTGGAAATGTAGTGGCATTTAAATTGTTTGGCGATAAAGTTGGCTTGTTGTTTTCCACTTTGTTTAGTGTGGCTTTGTTATCTACGCTTAGCGCGATGACGATTGCCGGGCCTCGGGTGCTGGAAGCTATGGGTGATGACTACCCGCGACTGAAGGTGATGGCCTCCAAAAATAAATTTGATATGCCGTACCTGGCGATATTGGTGCAGGCGGCATGGTCGATCTTTTTGGTGTTGGTGAGTTCTTTCAAAGAGATTATTCAATATATCTCCATCAGCTTGTCGATTTTTTCGATGGCAACGGTGTTAGGTATTTTTGTTTTAAGGAGGAAATATCCGAAAGAAAAAAGACCGTTTCAGGTTCCGTTTTACCCGTTGCCGCCCATTTTGTTTACCGTGTGTACCTGTTGGATGATTTATTATGTAACGGTGAATGATCCGAAAATCATTCTGTACTCGCTCGGCACGGTGGTTCCGGGAATAATCATTTATTTTGTGGTTTCTAAAAAGTAATTGCTGTGAAAAAAATCCTTTTTGTCATTGTCGTTGGCGTATGTTTTATTTGGTCGTGTGGTAGTCCTAAAGAGACCACGGAAGAATCAACAAAAGATTCTGTTGTTGAAAAAGTCGATACGCTTGCGGAAGTGCCTGCCGTGAAAGAAAGTGTTGCTGCACCTGTTGCTGCTATTGAAAAAGATACGGTGCTGGATAATGCCGCTCGCTTTATTGCCGGTTTGCCCCAACTATCGGAAAGTTCTTTCAAAAAACTGCAGGAAGATAAATACTGGAAGGAGTATCAGGCTTCGATGGATGCCAACTGGAAAAAAATGTATGATTCGCGACTGAGCAAAATGAAGGCGTGGGAGGAAAACACCTTCTCTAAATCGATTCATGATTCGCTGACATTGTTTTATCCATTTTCAGGCCCCGATTTTTTACATGCATTCTATTTGTTTCCGAGAGCTAAAACGTATGTGTTGGCAGCGCTCGAGCCGATTCGCGAAGTAGTTCCGTTGGATACTATTTCAGAAAAGAACCGGGATGCTTTCTTAGATAGTTTGGGTGTATCGCTGCGCGACATCTTCAACAAAAGTTATTTCATTACCACACACATGGAGAAAGATTTGAAGCAGGTAAAGGGTGTGTTACCTCCGCTTTATTTCTTCATTGAGCGTTCGGGACATGAATTGTTGAGCCAGAAATTCATTACGCTGGATGATGCCCGTAATGAAGTGGAGATTAAAGGAAGTCAGATTCACTGGAAGAAAACACCTGCTGTGAAATTGGTTTTCAGAGATCGGGCAACTCAGGAAGTGAAGACATTGTATTATTTCTCGGTGAGTATTTCCAATGGCGGGTTGAAGGAACGCCCCAACTTCATTTCGTTTGTCAAGAATCGTGCGCCTTTCAATACGTTTGTGAAGTCGGCATCGTATCTGATGCACAAAGATGTGTTTACGGAAATCAAAAAGTTGATTATCGCTAACAGTAATCATGTGTTTCAAGATGACACGGGCATACCTTACAAGAACTTTAAGAATAAATTAGAATGGTCGGGCGTGTTCTATGGCGACTACATTAAACCGGTGAGCGATTTTAGTTCGGAGTTGTATCAGGCAGATTTGGATTCGGCCTACAAAGCGGGTGGCAAAAAAGACTTGCCTTTTTCGCTGGGCTACCACTGGAGCACGAAGAAGCAGAACTACATGTTATTCAGTAAAGCGAAGTTGAGTACGAATAAATAATGTGGCGAATAGTGGGAGTCATCTGAAAAAAATCGGTTTGTTCAGGTGGCTCCTACGGAGCCCATATTAACTAGATTGTTTTTCTATAAACAGGATGCTCCAACGGAGCATTAACTAGACCTCAAAGGCATTAATCGAACACATTATCATTGGAAAGCCCCAGCGGGGCAGCCTGCCTATAGGATACGATACTCCAGAGGAGTCTCCTAAAGCCAATGCGTTATTCAGATAGTCTCTGCGGAGCAGATGGGTCAAACTAAATCGGGCCGTTCTACTTTGAAATCAACACGGCATCGGTGACCAGAAAATTGCCGTGCTCTAAATCAGTTTCATTGAGTTTTACTTTTCCTTTGATCCGAATGAATTGATCGGATTCAAACTTTGTGGTGGGTTTTACTTTGAATGTCACTTCGGCAATTGATTCCGGTCCGGCAGCACCGCAAAAGAAACATTGACTATAAGGAAATTTGGACAAGATGATGTAGGCATTTCCTTCCACATCGATAGGCATGTAATAGCCTTCTAAACTAATTTCTTTTCCTACCATGGTCTTGAGTTCGGGGGTAAAAACGGGAACCAAAAAATACTCTGCTGCTTTCTCGTTGTACTTCGTTTCAAATTTGGTCTTGGCAAAGAGCGACCAGCCTTCGGGCTGCGCCCAGGCATACGAAGAGATCAGAAGTAAGATTCCGATGGTAATGCTTTTGAATATATCCGTTTTCATATCTATCAACTTGTTAACTTCAATTTCCTGCCAATACTTTGTGTATGTCGGTTCGGTAAGCTTGCCAGGCGGGTAGCAACGAACAAATCAATCCGAGCAACACTCCGCTGAACAGCAAATACAATTCTTCTACATAAAATTCAAAAGCAATCAAACCGGTTTTGTCACCAATGCTTTGAATAAAGACAAACAGCATGATATGCGCAAGGAATAATCCACCGATGGTTCCTAAAAGCGTCAGACTTACTCCTTCGAGTACCATGCTGCTCCACAGTTTGAAACGTGAAGCACCCATACTTCGCATGATCGCCAAATCGT
>JABFSO010000490.1 GCA_013140555.1 Cyclobacteriaceae bacterium
TCCTGAGCCAGGATCAAACTCTCCATAGTATGTTCTTTAAAGCTCGCTAACCTCGCAGTCAGCTTACTTCATAATTTGTTTGTCCCGGCACCGGTCTGTCCTATTTCTCATACTCTCTCAAGTACGCTCTAGTATACAGACCCTCCATGATCAGTCTATCCCGACCATAAAGAATCTGTTTCCTTGCCCTTTTTCTCCATCTTGTTCAATGAACGTTTTGATGTTTGAGAATTTTACTTCTTCAAAATCAAGTGTGGATTTTCATCCTTCGTTGAGCTTGCGTTTCTGCCTCTCAAAGCCCCTTTTCGTTAAATGGGAGTGCAAAGGTAACGGTTGAAGGTATTTCTGCAAATAGTTGCGGAAAAGATTTTCTGGATTTTGGTGCGATATGGCTTGGTTTACCTGATTATCAGTTGGTTATAAGCGAAAAAAAAGTTGAATATTTTTCATTAAAAAAGTTTGCGTTTGCGCGGAAGGCCAAAAAGAGCTGAAAAAGTGCCAAAAAGATAGGTTTTAGCAGGAATTGCGTGCGGGCGTTCGGCCAACGATGGAGGCATTGTTGGAGCCCGGCCATGGTGAATTTTTGCTGAAAAAGTAGGGCTTATTTAAGTGTACGTGTTTAACGGAGCCGGATCATGGCAGGCGACTGCCGACAGCGTGGTGCCTTGCGCAGCTTGGCAGGCCGCATTTTTTTAAATCGGTTGACAGTTAAATTAACCAGTTGACAATTGACAATGGGCAATTGACAAATGGATAAACCAGTTGACGGTTGACAATGGGCAATTGACAAAATGAATAAACCAGTTGACAGTTGGCAATAAGGCAATAGACAAATGGATAAATGGGTTGACAGTTGACAAATGGGCAATTGACAATGGAGGGAGTTAATTGGGAAATAAAGTTGACGGTTGACAAATAAGCAATTGACAAACTAGGTGTTTGAGATTGGGGTTGCTTTGAAGAGGGGGACGGTGCTGCAGGGCTCGCCAAACATGATGCTGGCGGCAAGTGGGCGCAGGCGATCGGCTACTTCGGTGTAGATGGCTATGGGAACTTCTACTTTGCTGCAGCCCTTGACGACTACTTTGCTGCCTTTGAATTTTTGCCAGTCGATTTGACTGAGGGCATCGCGGTAAAGTTGTGTTTCTAAATCGGTGAGGGTGCCGAAGACTTGCTTTTTAGCGTAAGGCTGCAAGGCTATGGCGATGAGCATGTAGGCCCAGGTGGGCACGATCGCATCGGCTGTGCAAGTGATGGCTACGCTCTTATTTTTATACTGCGTCCAATTGTGTTGCTTGACGTAGTTTCTGAATTCTTTTTCTTTGAGGATAAGCTCTTGAAAAAGCCAGCCTTTGATATCGAGGAGAACGCGCTCGGAAGGATCGTGGTATTCTTCGAGATTGAAAAGGACAAGGGAGCTGGCGGCTACCTTGTTGACGATTCCTTCTGTTTCCAAATGTGTGTTTTCTGTTGCCATTGATGTGTGAACAGCATTAAACTGTATTTGGTTTGCGGATCATAAAATCTTTGAGGTAGTAGGGCTCGAAATGAGCGAGGTCTTCGGTGTGGCCGGAGGTGAATTTCTGAAAGCCTAATTCGCCCAAGCTATGTGCGAGCGGAATGAGGCCTTCGTAAAAATGGGCATCGGGATGATTGATTGTTTCTTTGCACTTGGCGGCTCCGTTACCAAAAAAATGAATGGAATGATTTGCTAACTCTTCTTGAAAGCTAGTTGTGTCGATCACTTTTGCTTCGGTGGGTTTAACTACATTCAGTTGATGATCGAGCAGCATGCAGTAGACTTCCATTCTGCGTGCATCGAGCATGGGGCAGAGTAACGCATTATCTGCAACTGGATTGGTCTTTTTGAATTGATAGGCGAGCAGATGTAATGTGTTGATGGCTATCAGCGGAATTTGCAGGGTGAAGCAGATGCCTTTGGCGGTGGCTACACCAATGCGCAAACCAGTATATGAACCGGGGCCTTCGGAGATGATGACGCCTTGCAAATCGGAAGGAGTTTTCTCGGCTTGCTTACATACTTCGTCAATCATGGGCATGAGTGCTGATGCTGTTGATTGAGGTATGTGATTTTCTTTGGACGCCAACAACTGACCGGATTGATGTAATGCCACGGAACAGACGGTGGTGGATGACTCGATGCTAAGCAGGAGCGCCATTAGTTGGGAGAAAGCAATTTTTTGTAGCGCGCGGGATCGGCCAGAATTTTTTTTGCTTCTGCGATTTCTTTGTCGTGGGTCAAAGACACTTCGAATTGGCCAGCGGTAAGGTGGTAGTGAAACCCGATTTGCTCTTCTAAAATTGAAGTGATTTCGGGGCGATAGCGCGACCAATCGGAGGCGCGGTTTTGGGTGATTTTATTTTGTAGTTCGGTAAGTGGTGCTTTGATGGCATCGTAGAATTTTTCATTTTTAGCGGATGCGAAAAGGTCGTTTGCTTTTTTCTCAACTTCGCTGGTGTGTATAAAGCGTTGCTCTTTCACCCAATCTGTAAATTTTTTGTATTCGGCTTCAGAGATTTTGAAGTCTTTGAGCGAGGCGGGTGGTGTTGGGTTTTCGCCACAGTATTTGCTAGCATACTCGAAGATGTAGCCTTCGTTGACTAGTTCAATCAGAAGGCTGTTAAATTCTTCGGTGTTAATGGCTACGTCCGGATCGAGGCCTGCGCCATCAAATACTTTACGACCTGCTTTGGTTTTGAACTCGCGCTTGAGTGAATCGGGGAATTTTTCGACACTGCCATCGCTTTTGCGGTGCGCATAATCGAGGGCTTGGATGCAGCGGCCGCTGGGGATATAATATTTGGCGGTGGTAATCTTTACCTGCGCATTATAGG
>JABFSO010000189.1 GCA_013140555.1 Cyclobacteriaceae bacterium
GCATTAAAGCAGGTATTGCTATTGATGATTTCGCCCCGCGACTTTCTTTTTTTTGGGGCATTGGTATGAACTTCTTTATGGAGGTGGCCAAGATGCGTGCCGCGCGTTTGTTATGGGCTAAGATTGTCAAGCAATTCAATCCAACAAATCCCAAGTCGATGGCACTGCGCACCCATTGTCAGACATCGGGATGGAGTTTAACAGAACAAGATCCTTATAATAATGTAGCGCGCACGTGTATTGAAGCAATGGCAGCCGCATTGGGCGGTACGCAATCGTTGCATACTAATTCGCTGGACGAAGCCATTGCATTGCCAACGGATTTTTCGGCACGCATTGCAAGGAACACGCAATTGTATTTGCAAAAAGAAACGGGCATCACGCAAGTGGTAGACCCACTCGGAGGATCTTATTATGTAGAATATTTGACGGAACAATTGGCAGAGAAAGCATGGTCACTGATTGAAGAAGTAGAAAAATTAGGTGGCATGACGAAAGCCATCGAAAGTGGTTTACCCAAAATGCGTATTGAAGAGTCGGCTGCGGGTAAACAAGCCCGCATTGATACAGGCAAAGATGTGATTGTGGGTGTGAACAAATACCTCACCGATGAAAAACCGGATTTTGAAATTTTAGATATTGATAACACAGCGGTTCGGTTGGAACAAATTGCACGACTCAAAGAATTAAAAGAAAAAAGAAATACCGAGGCAGTTAATGATGCGTTGTCAAATTTAGAAAAAGCTGCAGCCAGTGGAGAAGGCAATCTGTTGGAACTAGCGGTTGTTGCAGCGAGAGAGAGAGCCACATTAGGAGAAATTTCACTTGCCTTAGAAAAATCATTTGGTCGATACAAGGCAACGATACAATCTATTTCAGGAGTTTATTCCAGTGAGATGAATAATAAAAAAGAACTACTTGAAGTTCGCAGTTTAGCAGATCAGTTTGCCGAATTAGATGGGCGCAGGCCGCGCATACTTATTGCTAAAATGGGACAAGACGGACACGATCGGGGTGCGAAAGTAATTGCTACTGCTTTCGCAGATTTAGGTTTCGATGTAGATATTGGTCCCCTCTTTCAAACACCACAAGAAGTGGCACAACAAGCCGCAGAAAATGATGTGCATGTAGTGGGTGCATCCAGCCTGGCAGCAGGTCATAAAACATTAGTGCCCGAATTAATTGAAGCCTTAAGTAAAATAGGCCGGCCGGATATTCTAGTGGTTGCCGGAGGTGTGATCCCTCAAAAAGATTATGACTTCTTGTATCAACACGGAGTAAGTGGAATATTCGGACCCGGTACACCGGTAACAGATGCTGCCCGAAGCATTTTACAAAAACTGATGCCACAATAATTTCAAAATTGGTTGCAGTAAGTAAAAAAACGAGTAGCTATCATCATCGTAAAAAAGACTAATTTTATAGTACTAAATCCCTCTGTATGAAATCTGTAAATATTTTCGTTTGCCTAATCCTCATGGCAACGCTCGCCACGGCTCAAAGCAAGCTTGATAAAGCTATAAAGGCTGTAGAAACCGCCTATGAAATTGGTGATTATGATAAAGCCACTTCGCTGCTGGAAAAATTCAAGAAAAAGAATTTTAAAAAACTGGGCGACAATAACCCCTATCTGGTTAAATACCATGAACTGAGTGCAAAAATGCATTTAGCCTCCGGTCGTTTTCTAGAATTTGAAACGAGTATGCAAGCGGCCATTTCCAGTAGCTTGTTAGTTAACAAAGAAAACAGTCAGAAGCATGGATTGCTTTTAATGAATGCGGCCGAGTTATATGTGCAGAATGGATCGTATCGTGTAGCTCGAAACTATTTATCCGATGCAAAGAAAAATTTAGAGGCCAGTGCTACCTTTCAAGAGGGAACACGCGCGAAATGGGAGGTGATTATGGCAGAGGCAATGACGGGACAGGCCTTCTACAATAGTGCCATAGAATTACTTCGGAAAAACGAAAAATATTTTGCTGGGCGCGGCATCAAACAAGAGACATTTGTAGACGACAAGGGGAATTTAAAAAGTAGAAAACTATCGGATGATGAGTTGAAGGTACGGTTTCGAGAATATGCTAGATTATTAACCGATATTAGTAATGCCTATAGTAAACAAGGCAAATACACAAGTTCCGACTCAGCCTTTAGCGTTACTGCTAGATGGATTGATCGAAACTTAGGCAAAGAGGATGAAGCGTTTGTTAGAAACCAGTTATTGCACACAGACGATCGAATTGAAGCTGGTCTATTTTTAGATAAAGATTATCCAGAAGGAACTGGCTATCCAAAAGCGCTGAGCAATTTGTTAAGGAGTCATAAAAACTCTCACTACTTAGCTGCTTTTATCTACGAAGGCAATCTCAAACGACTACTTGCACAAGAGAATACATCCAAGTTTGCCAACCTGAAGTTGGAATATGAAAAGATGATTAAAAGTAATTATAAGGAGGGAAGCATCTACCCCGTACGATTAAAAGCTATTGAATTTGATTCGAAGTTAAGCAAAGACAAAACGAAGAATTTAGAAAAAGATGCAAATGCTTTAATAGCCAATACAAAAGCACTACCCAAAAATAATATTGTAACTGTTGAAGTTCTTGAATTTCTAACCGGGCTTGCACTTTACCAAAAGAATTATGCGAATGCAGAAAAGTATCTAAAGACTATTATCGAAATCAAGTCAGATCTATTTGGCGAAGACACTCCTGAAACGCATCTCGCTATTCTCAAACTAGCCAACTATTATTTGGATTATACAAATAATATCAATGAAGCCTCCAAGATTTACAGCAACAGCTACGAAAAAATTGTAGCGAAAGAGATCAGTTACGGACACAAGGATAATTTAGAAATCCTTAACCATCTAGCGCATTTTTATGAGCTTACTGATCGGTATGCGGATGCCAATACAACGCTCGATGCAGCTTTACTGGCTTCCAGAATGAAATACGATTTCAAAGATGTATTGTATGCCGATGAACTCACACAAATTGCTCGTTTACAATTAAAACTGGGACAGTACGAAAAAGCAGAAACCAATCTGGATGAAGCAGCGAAAATCCTGAATGACTATCGTAATGACGATGATAAAAAAATCTACATCATTAATACGTTAGAAACACAAGCAACACTATTAGGCTTGAAGGGTCTTTTCGATGAGGCAGAAGATAAACTGGATAAATCGGAAAGAATACTAAAGAAGGCGGATCAACCAATCATTGGAATAGATGAATTAAATACTGCTCAACAATTGTCAAGCTTATTCATTCAATTGGGTCGCTATGCAGAAACAGAAGATCTTCTCGAAAAATTGATTGAAGAGTATGAGAAGCTCTACGGAAAAAATTCGTTGCGTCTGGTGGAGCCACTGGTAAACAAAGGTAGAATTTCACTCGCAGCGGGTGATTACACGGAAGCTGATAAAACTGCGCAGCGTGCCAATCAAATTGCAGTAGCTGTTTATGGATCTAAGTCATCCAAGACTGCAAGTACTGAAAAATTATTAGCTGATATAGATTACACAATCGGGGACTATGACCGAGCTGATGAAAGCATAACGAAAGCGATGGCCAGTCAGGAGAAGCAATTTGGCCGCAATCACATTGAAGTAGCGAAGTCGCTGGCACAATTATCGTTGATTAAATTTCACAAAGGAGAGCCGTTCGATAAAGTCGAAAAACTAATGATTGAAGCGCAGGAAATTATGGGCAGTCGGTTGGGGAAAGAAAATCCACAATACGCGGACATTTTAAAAAATGTGGCGGTGATCAACATTGCTTCAAAGAAGTACAATGCCGCATTCTCTTCACTCACACAAGCCGAAGGCATCTGGCGCACGAAAACCGGCTCTAAAAATAACATCAACGCTGCTGACATCTTTACACTAACGGGCGATGTATTCTACCAAATTAAGAATTACAAGAAAGCAGAAGAGTATTACATCCAAGCAAAGAATATTTATGAAAAGTATTTCAACAAAAACCATCCTGAGTACGTGAAAATACTTTCCAAACAAGCGAAAGTGTATTACATGGAAAAAGACTTTAAGCGCTCAAAGAAAAACATCGAGGAGGCGCTGACTAATTATGAAAGCTTTATTAAACAATTTTTCCCGGCCCTGCCCGAACGCAAGAAAGCAAAGTATTGGAACACCATCAAAGGTGATTTTGAATTTTACAATACGTTGGCATTTTCACAACTAGAAGACTTCAAAGACCTCACCGGAAAAGTGTATAATTACCAATTGCTTACGAAGGCATTACTACTAAGCACTTCAATTAAAATCAAGGAACGGATTTTGAATAGCAATGATGAAGCATTGAAAAAACTATTTACTGACTGGGTCAACAAAAAAGAATTTTTAACAAACGCGCTTTCCATGAGCACTGAACAATTAACACTGAATGGAATCGATCCTAATTTACTGACACAGGAAGTAGAGAAACTCGAGCGTACGTTGAGTGAAAAATCCGAGTTGTTTGGTCAGAGCTTCGAAAATAAAAAAATCACTTACGAAAATGTGCAGAAGTCGATTAGCAAAAATGAGGTAGCCATTGAAATGGTGCGCTACCGCTATTTCAATCACACATTCACCGATTCTATAATGTATGTGGCCTTGTATGTAAAGAATGACAATGCCCGCCCGAAGGCCATTCAATTACCGGAAGGATATCGGATGGAAACACGCTATTTCAAATATTTTAGAAATAGCATTATCAGCAAAACCGAAGATAAGTATTCTTACAAGGTGTTTTGGGAGCCCATTCAGAAAGAACTCGGGTTAAATACATCTATCTATCTTTCACCTGACGGTGTTTATAATCAATTGAACCTTGAAGCAATCCCTACTCCCGATGGAAAATATGTAATTGACAATTCGAATATTGTGTTGGTAAGCAATACAAAGGATTTGTATTTACGAAAAGTGAAATCGAAAGGAGGCGTGCCGAGCAATACCGCTACTATGTTTGGTAACCCCACTTTTTATATGACTGCCTCTAACTCCCAGCGTATTTCGTCACTCCCGGGAACTCAAAAAGAAATCGCTGAGTTGGAAGAGTTATTAAAACAAAAGGGATGGAAGACGAACGAATTTGTAGAAGGCGAAGCAACAGAAGACCAGGCGAAGTTATTGGAGAGTCCTAAAATATTTCACATTGCCACACATGGATTTACACGCCCCGCAGAAGCAAAAGACAACAGTGAGTTAACGAGCAGCGAAGCTCAACTGGCTGAAAATCCGTTAATGAAAACCGGATTGTTATTAAAAGGAGCTGGAGACATCCTAGATAAAACCAATTACAACTACAACATCGAGAACGGCATATTAACTGCCTATGAAGCGATGAGTTTGAACCTAGATAAAACAGACTTGGTGGTGCTGAGTGCCTGCGAAACAGGTTTAGGAGAAATTGCCAATGGAGAAGGTGTGTATGGTTTACAAAGAGCGTTTTTGGTAGCTGGCGCAAAGGTACTCATCATGAGTATGTTTAAAGTTGATGACGAGGCTACGCAAAAACTGGTTCTCAACTTCTATAAAAAATGGCTCACCACAAACAACATGCGCCAGAGTTTTATCGATGCCAAGAAGGAACTTCGGGTGGAATATCCGGAACCCTATTATTGGGGACCATTTATGATGATTGGTTTGGATCAATAATAAACCAAAACGAAATGGCGTTGTTAGTATATCAACAACGCCATTTCTATGAACCGATTTGAATTTTTGAAAGTAGCTGGCGTAGGTGCAGTAGCATGCGCTTGCGGCAGCCTCGTATCTTGTGGCAATAAATCGCAAGACCCAGCGCCCACCAATATTGATTTCACGCTTGATCTTTCGCAATCTGTCAATTCGGCATTGACCGTAGATGGTGGATCGCTGACCAGCCAGGGTATTTTGATTGTACGAATTTCGGCTGGTAGTTTTACAGCTGTTTACCGCTCTTGCACGCACGAGGGAACGGCCGTGAACTATCAATCAAACAAATTTGTGTGCCCCAACCACGGAGCCACTTTTGATATTAATGGCAACGTAACAAAAGGCCCGGCAACTACTTCCCTTAGAAAATACAATACCCAACTGACGAATAATTCTCTGCGGGTATATTCATAAGGATTTAGCTGAAGTATTGCACTTAGCGATAATCTATCTAAAGCGATATCCTTCGTGCTGTGCGTGCGGCAGTGAAGTGGGAAGGCTCCCGCTGTGGCGGGATAAACTCCAGCCCTCCTTCAATAAATTTTCAGAGGGCAAGCCGCTCCTACAATAAATTTTCGGAGGGCAAGCCACTCCTACAATAAATTTTCGGAGGACAAGCCACTCCTTCAATAAATTTTCGGAGGGCAAGCCACTCCTTCAATAAATTTTCAGAGGGCAATCCTCTCGGTCAATAAATTTTCGGAGGGCGAGCCACTCCTTCAATAAAGAGCAAGCCACTCTTTCAATAAAATTTACGGAAGGCAAGTAAAAAATTACATCCCCATCATAACAAACGCGCCCCAATAGTAGGGCTCTTTGTATTTAAGCATGAGTTGCTGTTGCGCTTGCTTGAATGCTTTTTGTTTGTTACCGGATTTTGTCCAGTTGGTGTAGAAGTTGGTCATGAGTTGTTGCGTAGCTGCATCGTCTACTTTCCACAAGCTCATGATCATGGCATTGGCACCGGCTACTAAAAATGCGCGCTGCAAGCCATACACGCCTTCTCCGGATTTCACATCACCAAGTCCAGTTTCGCAGGCACTCATTACAATTAAATCGGTGCCCACTAAATCCAGATTCATTGCCTCGTAGGCAGTGAGTATACCATTGTCATTGGCCGAGAGATTGACATCGGTATTTTCTTTGGACTTGGCTCCGGCCAAAATCAAACCCGAGCGCAACAAAGGATTATTTTTCGCGCTCTCGCCATTAACGCCTAGTGCATCTCCACCTTGTAGATCAGCATCGGCCAGAAAATAACCGTGTGTGGCAATGTGCATCAGTTGAGGACCTTTCACTGATTTAAAATTAGTTTCGGATGCCTCGGTGCCTTGCTTGATAGAAGTTTTGAAACCGGCTACCGTTAAAATTTTATTGATTGCATCAATCTCTACTTTGGTGCCGGGAAGCGGCACGGCAGCACCCGCATAATCTGGGAACCCTAGAATGAACGCATTCTTTTTGGCAACTACTGGTTTGCGCTGTTTGATTGAAATTAAATCTTTGGAATTGCCAATGATGACTACCTCGAAACGACTTAATACATAATCACCGTCTTTCTTTTTTAGGGTGTTGATGTTAATTTGATTGTAAACACCATCGGGCGAAAGGTAGATTGTTTTTTTCCCAGCTAAGAGAGGCTCGATTTTAGCCCAATATTGATCGTACGAAAATTCGTCTGACATTTTTTGCTGAATTGTATTTTTATAATACTTGGCATATCGTGTTTCTAATTGGGTGCCATTTTCTAATGCCACCATCTTAGGTTGTGGTGAAGATTTTGAAACGACCAATACCACATAGCGAGAATCGGCTGTGAAGTCTTTATCGAACGCACGAATTCGAATTACTTCTACTAATGCTTCGAGGTCGGTTAACTGCGCTGTTACTTGTGGAAGTGTAATTCGCTCGGCCGCAAATGCCTGAGAGAATGCGGACGATTTTTTGGAGAGCGACCGCTCGGTTGCATTGGCGGCTTTCTATAGCTCTGCAATGTCTATCTTCTGGCGCAGCAAATCTTCTTTGGACATGGAATAATAGCGCGACAGATTTTCTTTTTGTGTAAGCCACGAGGTGTACTCGGCTATCAAAGCCTTATCGCCACTTTGCAAAATGGATTTTTTGATTTTGTTAGTAGAGCTTAGCAACAATGCTTTGGTGGCAATCTGATAATCAAAAATAACTTTTAACAATTCCGGATTTGTGGCGCTTGCTTCGATGGCATAATTGTAAAAACGCTGAAAGCGTGGATGGAGAATATCCCAGTATTTTGTTTTCTCAGCCTCGCTCATGGGCGGAAAATAATGACTGATGAAATCCAACGATTTATCTGCGGCTTCTTTTAAAGGTTGATAGGCAGCAGCGAGGTCTCCTTTTTTCCAATAGAGAATGCCCAGATTTTCAATTGACTTGACGTAGTCGGGATGTGACTCGCCCAATACATTTTTGCGAATGTCAACTGCTTTCTTCAATGCAACTTCGGCATCGGCAAAGCGACCTTGCATGCGGTAAAAGTTTCCTAAGTCGTTTTGCACTTTGGCATAAGAAATATTCTCTTCGCCAAATTTGCGTTTATACACATCAAGTGATTTTTTCAAAAGCGACTCCACTTGGTCCGACTTATTCATTTGAATATAGAGCACGCCCAATTGATTGAGCAAACTGGCATACTCAGGGTTGTTCACTTGTCCTTTGGATTCAAATACTTTTTTGATAGCGGTAAAGGCAGTTTCAGCCTCGGGTAAATTTCCATTGAGTTGATACATCAATGCCTGATTCAGCTGAAACTTGCGGCTATCAAATGAGTTATTGGTTACTTTCTTTGGTGCACTCTCGGCACTGGCCACTGCTTTCTTCATCAATGCTAATGCATCTGCATTGCGGCCCATGGCCTGGTAAAGCATGGCTTTGTTGTTTTGCAGAATAGCATACTGCATACTTTTCTCACCAAATACTTTTTGAACAATGGGTAGTGCTTCATCAAATTGTTGTTCGGCTTCATTGTATTTTCCGAGCAACTGATTGAGTTTGGCAAAGCTATTTAAGTTCGATGCGTAGCCTGCGCTTTTCTTACCCAATACGGAATCACTCTTTGTGAGTGCTTCCGAGATATAATTCTCGGCTTCTTCGTTACGGCCTTGCACCATGTACATCACACCAATGCTGGAGACACATCGCAAATAGGTAAGCCCATTAGTAAGGCTATTCTCTTCCATATAACTCTTGGCATTTTTAAAACCCGATTCAGCCAATTCATATTGACGTAGTTCGTAAAAGGTGATGGCAGAGCCCAATGTATCACGTGCAACATCAACCGGCTTCTTGGTATCTTCTTCATCAAATAATGCTTTCACTCCTTTTGAACTCACTTTGGTCAGCGTTTCACCTTTTTGCTCTACTTCAAAGAGATTCGAACCCTCGTTGATGGACATCGCAAACTGAAAATCCAACGAATCGAGCCGAGCCATTTTAGATTCAGAAGACTCGGTAACCGTCTCCTTCACTGCTTTTTTTAATGCGTTTTCAAGCCATCCTTGTCCGCTAGCGCAATACGAAATGGCCGTGAGGCTTAAAATGATAGGTAGGTACTTCATAAGGGTGTGAGGTATTGTAGTAAAACGTGGTTAAATTTCCACAAAAAAAGCCAAAGGTGAAACTCTACAGAAACTTGTGTGAAGCGGTGATTGCAGGATTGCAAGAGATATTTGACGAAAAGAAGTATGCCGACAAAGTAATTGAGAAGATTCTGAAGAGCAACCCGCGCTGGGGTGCCCGCGACAGACGTTTTATTGCGGAAACGATTTACGACATTGTGCGCTGGTATCGCCTGTTTAGAGAGTTGGCAAATGCCGAAGAAAATGAATATTGGAAGCTATTAGCTGTTTGGTGCTTGTGGAACAAAACCGAATTTCCGGATTGGGAGGAGATGAAAGGTGTGGACCGGAAGAAAGTACTGGCGCGCTATGAAGAAGTAAAAAGCGAACGCAAAATTCGCGAGTCAATTCCGGACTGGATGGATGAACTAGGTGAAAAGGAGGTTGGCGCCAACTGGACCACCGAACTGGAAGCATTGAATGAAGAAGCATCGGTGGTTTTGCGCACGAACACAC
>JABFSO010000348.1 GCA_013140555.1 Cyclobacteriaceae bacterium
GAATTTAATCACCCTTCCATCGATTGTTTGTTCGAATCGGTGGCCAACATTTACGGCAGTAGAGCCATCGGTGTTATTCTTACCGGCATGGGTAAAGATGGTGCTATGGGGCTTGGCAAAATCTGCAAAGCTGGTGGATTAACCATCGCACAAGATAAACTCTCCTCCGTAGTGTATGGCATGCCCATGGTAGCTTTTGAAACAGGCGCGGCTAAACATCAAATACCATTAACAGAAATTCCAAACTTTATAATCAGCGCATTATGAGTAACGAGAAAGACAACGAATACCGCGAAATATTTTTAGCGGAAGCACTGGAAAATTATACCGAGATGAATCGGTTGCTCACGGTGTTAGAAAAAAATGTGAACGATGGCAAAGCCGTGCAGGCATTGTTTCGAATTACGCATACGCTCAAAGGCAACGCCACCGGCATGGGCTTCGATAAAATTGCGGAGATGGCACACGTGCTCGAAGATTTTTTTGGCGAAGTAAGAGAAGGCAGATTGGAATTGGGAAGTGAAATATTTACTTCCGTTTTTAAAGCAGCCGATGTGTTAGGAGAATTAATTGATGCCATCAAAACACCTAAAGACGTAAAATATAGAGGCATCAAAACCAAGCTCGAAGTTTTTATCAGAAATGCCAAGCAGGCTCCTGCTGTGGGGCAAGCACCACAACAGCCAACAGCGCAAGAGACTACAGGCGCACAAACACTTACGTCCAATCTGGCTTCCATTGCAGTTCCGGAAGATGAAGACAACGATGAATCAGACGTAGAAACCACCAATGTTTCTTTTTCTGACCTGGTGCAGGTGCCGGTAAAAAAATTAGATAACCTGTTAAACTTAGTAGGCGAACTTATCATTGAGCGCGACCGCATCATTGCTAATGGAGCCAGTACGCACTCCTCCAATGAATATTCCAGATTAAATCGTATTTCATCCGACTTGCAATACTCCGTCATGGATGTGCGGTTGGTGCAAGTAGGTTTTTTGTTCAATAAATTTCATCGCATCGTGCGCGATGCCTCTTCGAAAGAAGGAAAGAAAGTATCGCTCAAGCTAGAAGGAACAGAAACTGAAATTGATCGCAACATCTTACAGGTCATCAGCGATTCACTTATTCACCTCATTCGTAACTCAGTAGGGCACGGTGTTGAAAAACCGGAAGTGCGTAAACAAAAAGGAAAGGTAGAAGAAGGAACCGTAACACTTTCTGCAAGCAGTGAGTCAGACACTGTCATCATTAAAATAAAAGACGATGGTGCGGGCATTAATCCTGAGCGCATCAAACAAAAGGCAATCGAGAAGGGATTGATCACAACGCAAGATGCCAGCCAGATGAGCGACCGCGACTTGACGATGCTCATTTTTGAGCCAGGCTTTTCTACCATGGATTCCGTAACGGCTATTTCCGGTAGAGGCGTGGGAATGGACGTGGTGAAAAAAGCACTCGATTCCATTGGTGGCACCGTGCAGGTAGATACGATGCTGGGCGAAGGTTCGATCTTTACACTCAGCCTTCCATCATCGATGGCGGTGAAGTCTACATTGCTTTTTGATTTAGATAATCAGACCTACGCTATTCCACTGTCATATACCGAGTCAGTTATTTCCATTTACAAAAGCGAAATACATAAAGCAGCTAATGGGTTGATTGCCGTTCATCTGGGCAATACTATTCACATTGTATTTCTGTCTGATTTATTTGCCCAAAGCATCGGCAAGTCGAAAGAGAAGTATACTTCCTTTGATCAACTGCATCCGGAGCAAAAATTGGAAATCGTGGTGGTGTCATTCAACGGAAAGAGAATTGGCTTTATCGTAGATAAACTATTACAGCAAAAAGAAATTGTAGAGAAACCACTACGCAAGCCGTTTGACTCCATTTCCTATTTAAGCGGAGTGACCATTTTGGGTAATGGCAATGTGTGCTTGGCATTAAGTATCCCCGGCATACTCAATGCACTGTTAGGAAATCAGGTATCCAGAACGATAAATGCATAACACGTATGCTCGAAGCACTGAATCAAAATACGGCAGAGAAATTAAATAGGTCGTTTGATGCCGGATACGCCAACGCAGCTTCATCACTTGCGCGCATGACCGCGCAGCAAATTGGATTTAACCAAATCCACGCGCGCTTTCATCGCGTGGGCGAAGCACAAGTGGAGGATCCCATCTTTCTAAATCAAGGTCGACTGCTGTTGACAACGGAAATATTTGGCGACATCACCGGAAAAAGTTATTTGTTTCTTTCCGACAAAGAAGTGGAGTTGCTCACAGCCGGCATTCCGGTAAGCAAAGATTCCAGCATTAATTTGAAAGAAGAGTTTCTGAAAGAAGTGGATAATATCCTATCCGCTTCGGTCATCACCAAGCTGTCCAATGAATTGAAAGCAAAAATGTATGGCGATATACCGCTCTTGCAAGGAAAGACATTGGCCAAGATAGAAGATACCATCGAAGACGATTTCAGCGAGCAAACCGAAACCATTTATATCAACGTGATTTCCTTTTCCGTCACGGGGCATCCTGAAATAAAGCCGGTTTTTGTTTGGGTGTTGGATAGTAGCGTGTTTGAGTCCATCAAGACAAAACCGATTATATAGTAGAAAATGAAAAGTAAATTTGTCTTCTGGTTTTTTTTGACTGTGAATACAGTCGTTTTATCCCTGGTCATTTGGCAGCAAGGTTTTGGCTGGGCTGCATTTACGGTACTTGGCACTCTTTTATTTCTACTGTGGATGCAGTATGCTTCCGAAAGTTTTATCGACGAATTAGTAGCGCTGTCAAACCAAGAGGAAGTAAAGTCAGACAAGAAACTCTTTATAAAAGAGCATCTGGCAT
>JABFSO010000287.1 GCA_013140555.1 Cyclobacteriaceae bacterium
TTCTTGAAATGGATGAATCCATTTTTTTCAAAGAACTCTTTCTGTTCGTCTGTCAAAACATCTCCTAAAGAAAATTCAGGATAGTTGTTAAGTGATTTCTTATGTGTGCCGTTTTTGGCTGCTACTCCATTCAACTCCATAGTACTTATTAACTTAAATCAACGTCAAAGTTAAACTAATTTTAACAAAACTATAAACGCACGTATGCCGATTCAGTTCAAAAAAAGGCTTTTTTTAATCAGAAAACCTCCTAAACAGACTTTAATCAATCAAAAAGGAACGACTATTGATATGCTGAATGGCTTTGAAAACCAACCAGGTGATGACCCAGGCACCAATTATATCGATGGTATAATGAACACGTTGCCAGATCAATAGCAAGCCGATGATAATCGTTAATAGCAACAGAATTGTTTTCAGACTTTTTCTCTTTTCAATAAAATAGACAATCGCTAGCGTACTGGTGTGCCCGGAAAAGAATAAGTCTTTTACAAACACCGCATTGCCACCATAAGCCACTTTTGCGAGAAATGGATCATTGAGCGCAATCAGCCCATCAGGAGCTTCGAGAGTAAACAAATAGATGGATGCCACGCGCATGTAGTTTACAATCACATAGCATTGTAAGCTGAGTAGCACCGCTTCGGGGTTTCTGAAATTAGTAAGAAAGAACAAAGCTGGTGCTGCAAAAATGATGATGAATATAAAGGTCGACCAATCGCGTGGCTCGAATAAATTCATAAACCAATCATTCAATTGAATGCCTGGCTTTGGCTGAATCACATCATTGAAAAAGCCCGGTAGCAGTAGAACAAAGCCAACCAAGGCAATAAGATTCAACGCTAAATAAAGCTTATATGGGGTGCTGTTGAAGGCATCCTTCCAGGTCATGGGCTAGTCTTTAACTTCGATCAGAAAATAGTTTTTCTTTCCCTTTTGAGCCAGCAAGAACTTGTTGTGTAGTAATTCTACTGCCGGCTTTGCATTTCCGTCTGTAATCTTAGACTTGTTTATGCTCACGCCACCTGCATGAATCATTTTGCGGGCTTCCCCTTTGGAAGGAAAGATGATGCTTTGGGTTGTTTCAGAAAGAAGCTCGATAGCTGAAGCACATTGCTCGTAGGCTGACTTTGTGATAACGGCCTGAGGCACACCTTCTAAAACGGATAGAAGCGTTGCTTCATCTAAGCTGATCAGATCTTCGGTATTGGAGCTTCCAAACAACAATGACGATGCCTTTAAGGCGGTTTCAAAAGCTTCCACGGAATGTACGCGGATGGTAATGTCTTTGGCCAATTCTTTTTGAAGCTTCCGTTCACCGGGAGAGACCTGGTGTTCAGCTACCAGCGCCTCGATTTCTTCTTTGGTGCGTTGGGTGAATATCTTGATAAAGTTGGCCGCATCTTCATCAGATGCATTCAGCCAATATTGATAGAACTTATAGGCCGATGTGCGGTTCGGATCGAGCCACACATTGCCTTGTTCCGACTTACCGAACTTGGTACCATCTGCCTTTTTGATGAGGGGAGTGGTGAGGGCAAAAGCTTCACCTTCGGCTTTTCTTCGGATCAATTCAGTACCGGTTACAATATTGCCCCACTGATCTGAACCACCCATTTGCAGGCGGCAATTCTTGTTGGCATACAACCAATAAAAGTCATAACCCTGCACTAATTGGTAACTGAATTCGGTAAACGAAAGTCCAGTTTCCAGGCGCTTTTGCACCGAATCTTTGGACATCATGTAGTTCACTGTAATGTGCTTTCCAACATCACGGATGAAGTCGAGGAAATGGAAGTTTTTGAACCAATCATAGTTGTTCACCATTTCGGCTTTGTTGGGGCCACTTTCAAAGTTCAGGAACTTCTGAAGCTGCTTTTTAACACCCGCCAGATTATGGTTGAGTTGCTCTTCGGATAGGAGATTTCTTTCTGCCGATTTACCGGAAGGATCGCCTACCATTCCGGTAGCACCGCCCACTAAAGCAAAGGGCTTGTGGCCGGCAGTCTGGAAATGAACCAGCGTCATGATCTGAACCAGATTACCGATGTGAAGGGAATCAGCTGTTGGATCAAATCCAATATAACCTGAAACCATTTCCTTCTTCAATAATTCTTCCGTTCCCGGCATGATGTCGTGCACCATTCCGCGCCAGCGAAGTTCTTCAACAAAGTTCGTATTCATTCGATCGGTTCAGCAGGACTTTCCTGTTTCTGAGCCGCAAATATAAGTCTTGATAATCACATCAAAACACTAAAATTTAGCGGAAGTAAATTCTAATCTTATTATCATAAACAACTGTATATCAATTGGTTTATTAAATTCAATCTAAAGTTCAAGAATTACTTTCGGTTGGATTTTATTTTTGCTTGCTTTAAGTTTTAATTTAAACTCAACCATGCAGCAACCCGATTCTCTCAACCTCGTAGCCGAATTCCATCAAACATTCAAGCATCCTATTTTGGCGTCACCTGCCATTCCGGACGAATCGCGTTGTAAACTGCGAGTAGCCTTGCTGGCTGAAGAACTGAAGGAGTTGGAGGTGGGAATCGCCAATAAGGATATTGTGGAGATTGCCGATGCGCTGTGCGACCTGCAATATGTGCTTTCAGGCGCTATTCTGGAGTTTGGACTGGGCGAGAAGTTTAAGGCGTTGTTTGAAGAAGTGCAGCGCTCCAATATGAGCAAGGCGTGCAATTCAGAAGCCGAGGCGATTGAAACGGTAGCCTTTTATAACCGGAAAGATGGAACGGAATGCTACTACAAGCAGGAAGGCGGGAAGTGGTTGGTCTATCGGAAAAATGACAACAAAACGATTAAGTCGGTCAACTACTCACCAGCGGACTTGGATCAGTTTTTCAAGTAAACTATACGTAGAATTCTAATTGGAAAACGATATCCTGGCCCCGTAGCTGAATGGGATTGATCGCCAGGATGGCCATATCATTAAACGCTTTGATAAACTCCTGACGGGGAATTCGCAGTTTGCTTACGCCCGGCCTGACCTTATGATACTGCATTCGACCTGATTTATTGGCCGTAGCACTATACATATAGTCATATTTGATCGGAATAGGAGAGGGGATGTATTTCATACCCTCTTATGCATAGGTCTTTACAAATTCAATGTGAACCATGCGATTTTGCACAGCTGTATATTGCGACAGCAACGAATAAGCCCATGCAGGAACGTAGTTGAAGCGTGTTTCATACTCTTCAATCTTATTGCATAACTCTCTGACATAGAATCTGATCTGAGCAGCATTTCTACAATCACTTGGCTTCTCAAAATTCTTCGAGGTAAAATTTTTGAGCTCCATTTCCAGTTTTCTCTTTTCGAAGTCTGTCATATAATTGTGTATTAATACACAATTATACATATCAATACTTCAATAAAGCAAGCATTGATGTGTAAAATTGCACAATAATTTTTAGAAAGCCTCAAAATAGCTCAATTCAGGCATTCTACTCGTTTGCTATAAATATATGAAACGTTGCCAATTCGCTACTTCTTATCGGTTGACTCAGGTTTCTTCGAGCCGGCTCAATAGCTATAATCTAAAATAGAAATGGATGAAACTTGGATTAGTCAATTCAATAATTCGATTTTAGGCAGTGGCAATTTTATCTTTATCTTTAAAAAATTTTAGTGTTATGATTAAGAATAGTGAAGGATTTTTAGCGATTTGGTATACCTCAATGATTATTGGTGCCATCATCATGACGGCTTTGGCGATCATCGTTTACCTGGTCTATAAGTTACGAGTATCTACGATCAGCGACTTAAAGGCGAAGTATGATTACATCAATCTGAATGAAGTTAAATGGTATAAATGGTTCTATTACTTGATCGGGTTTGCGGCCGCATTTGCTGTCAATCTTTATGGCCAGGATAACAATGGAGGCGTGGGCGTTTGGTTCATTGTGCGCTTGTTCATATCCGTTTGTGCAGCCACACTGATTGGATATGTGGCATCATTAGTGCTTGAATACTATTATCCTACTGTCCTGAATTTCAAGCTAAGAAGACTTCGCTACGCCCCTAGGGTCAATCCAAAAACGGGAAGTAAAATGCGGTTGTTGAGTGAAGATGAGGAAGATGTGCACTTGGATGAAGGGATGCAGGCAGAAGAAAGCCTTTTCTCTATTGACTATGATGTGTGGGTAGACGAAAAGACTGGGGATGTAAAAATCGAAAAGTACCAGGGGCATTTGGTAGCACTTCAGTGTAACAACTGTGGATTTTATACGATGAAAGTGAAGCGTGAAGAGATTGTTGAACGGAATGAGGATGGTAGTCCGCGCGAGTTACTAAAGCACTATCAATGTGCTTATTGCAAAAATGTGCGTGCCACGCAGTTCACGATTTCCCGTAAGGAAGCCGAAGACTATAAGAATCAAAAACCGAAACGGAAGGGCAACCCGAAGAATATTGAACTGATCAAGATGGATGTGCATTCTAACCTTGGCCAGAAAAAATCGTTTGAATTTTCATCAGTAGAAGAAGCGCAGAAGTTTCTCGCTGAATTTGACTTTGATAAGTTGGTATAAGATTCGCTGTAATTGTAGATAGTGTTTATGATAAAGATGGCAATGAACAAAAAGTATCTACTCAACCGAATGAAAGTCTAGGCCATTTGACCTTAAAAAAGCAATTGTTAACAAATGAAAAGATTAATAACCATTAGCCTCTTACTGGTTGCCGCTGGGCAAGCTTGGGCCACCCGTCAAGATACCTTAGAGTTAAAGTCCAAGCCGGTACATGGCAAGGAGGCTCGCACCATCTCCTATATTTTAGATCATAATCATTATCGCAAAATCAAGCTCAACGACTCCCTTTCTTCCGTCATTTTGGATCGTTATATTCAGGAATTGGATAACAACCGAACCTATTTTTTGGAGTCCGATGTGAAGTCTTTTGAGAAATACCGTACATCCATTGACGACCTCACCCGCACAGAAAACGTAACACCCGCATTCGAAATCTATACGGTTTTCCGGAAGCGCTATTTCGAGCGCATGAATTACGTGCTTAACACCTTGATTAATCTGGAACACAACTATGCCGTAAACGAGTTTTACGAAACCAACCGTGACAAAGAACCGTGGGCTAAGAATACGAAAGAGCTGAATGAGATATGGCGCAAAGTGATTAAAAGCCAGGCTTTGAGCTTGAAATTGACCGGTAAGAAACCGGAAGAAATAAAAGAAACATTAAAGAAGCGTTTTGAACGATTCGAGAAGTCAGTGGCTCAATTCAATTCTGAAGATGTATTTAGTTTATACATGAATTCGATCACGGAGGCCTACGACCCTCATACCAATTACTTATCTCCAAAAGCATCTGATTTGTTTAAACAGAGCATGAGCCTGTCACTGGAAGGTATTGGTGCGCAGCTTCAGACCGAAAATGACTATACCAAAGTAGCGAATATTGTAGCGGGCGGTCCGGCTGATAAGTCTGGACTACTGCATAACAACGACTATATAACTGGTGTAGCGCAAGGCAAGGATGGCGATATGGTAGATGTAATTGGCTGGCGAATAGATGACGTGGTAAAATTGATCAAAGGCCCCAAAGGCACCGTGGTTCGGCTGCAAATTATACCAAGTGCCAACGGTATTGGTGGAGCTACTCAGGAAATCATTCTTACTCGCGATAAAATAAAATTGGAGGATCAGGCCGCTAAAAAGAGTGTGATCAATTATCAATCGGAGGGAAGAGATCAAAAATTAGGGGTCATTTCTCTGCCCAGTTTTTATATGGATTTTGAGGCGTACCAACGAGGCGACAACGACTACCGAAGCACAACAAGGGATGTGAAAAAACTCATTGGCGAATTGAAAGCCGAAGGTGTAGATGGAATAGTAATGGATTTGAGAAACAATGGTGGTGGCTCGCTTCCAGAGGCCGTAGATTTGACGGGATTGTTTATTAAAGAAGGCCCCGTAGTACAAGTAAAAAGCAGCAGCAACCGAATTGATGTTTTGCCGGACGATGATAACGAAGTCTTCTATTCAGGGCCATTGGTTGTTTTAACGAACCGCTTTAGTGCTTCTGCTTCTGAGATTTTCGCGGGAGCCATTCAGGATTATCACCGTGGCGTAGTTGTTGGTGAAACTACGTATGGTAAAGGAACTGTTCAATCTGTCATCGATTTGAAGAGATTCATAAATGATAAAGATCCGATCGGTGAATTGAAGGTCACCTTTCAGAAATTCTATCGCGTTACGGGTAGCAGCACGCAACACAAAGGTGTAACACCGGATGTGCTCTTGCCCAGTGCACTGGATGCATCTCAATATGGAGAAAGTGCCAGCCCAAGTGCATTACCTTGGGACGTAATAAAGGCCGCGGCCTATCAACGGAATGTGGACATTAATGACAAGCTGATCGCCAAATTGAATAAATCCTATCAGGACAGATCGAAGTTTGATACTAATTTGAAGAAATACATTCAGGATACTGAAGAGCTTAAGAAGAATCTGAGCGAAACAAAAATATCCTTGAATGAAACTATACGCAAGAAGGAAATGGAAGAGGTTGAAAAGCGAAAATCACAGGGAAAGCTAGATACTAAAATTACTTCTAAGGAAGGATTGCCGGTAAATGATTTGCAAAAGATGGATGACGAAGTTCTTCGGGAAGGACTACTGATTCTTTCCGAGATTTTAACTAAACGAATTGGCTAAACGATTTTTAAATCGTGTGTAAATAAGAAAGGCTTCCTGTGGGAAGCCTTTCTTATTAATGGGAAAGTAGTTCTTACTTTTTCTTTTTCTTGACTAATTTCTTAGCCACTTTCTTCACGCTTTTATTAGCTGGTTTTGCTGCCTTCTTCACTACTTTTTTAGGCGCGACTTTCTTTCCTACTTTTTTAGCAACCGCTTTCTTAACTGCCTTTTTAGGCGCAGCCTTTTTAACAACCTTTTTAACAACCTTTTTCACCACCTTTTTGGCAGTAGCTTTCTTGCTAGGAGCTGGTTTCTTGGCTACTGCTTTCTTAGCTGGTGCAGACTTCTTCGATGCCGGTGCTGCCTTTTTAGCTGGAGTCGATCCCATCTTATTCAAGGCAGATCCTGCCTTAAACCACTCGATCTGACTGGCATTGTAAGTATGATTCACAGTAATGGTTTCTTTCTTTCCGTCCATGTGATTCAAAGTCAGCGTCAATGGTTTGTCAGGTGAGAAAGTGGTCAAACCATTGATATCAATACGGTCGTCTTCTAAAATTTTATTGTAATCTTCTTTGTTTGCAAATGTCAATGCCAACATGCCTTGCTTCTTCAAGTTGGTTTCGTGGATACGGGCAAATGACTTCACCAAAATCGCACGAACACCGAGGAAACGTGGCTCCATAGCTGCATGCTCACGCGAAGAGCCTTCACCGTAGTTCTCGTCACCTACCACAATACTTCCGATTCCTTTCGCCTTATAAGAGCGTTGAACTTTCGGTACTTCATCGTGTTCACCGGTCAGGCCATTCTTCACACTGTTGATCTTCTCATTAAAGAAGTTGGTCGCTCCAATCAACAAGTTATTCGAAATGTTATCCAAATGTCCGCGATACTTTAACCATTTACCGGCCATAGAGATATGGTCAGTCGTACATTTTCCTTTAGCTTTAATTAATAAGCGCAAAGCTTTCAGATCGGTGCCTTCCCATGGAGCAAATGGCTCCAGCAGTTGTAAACGATCAGAATCAGGGCTTACTTTCACAGAAACTTTGCTACCGTCTTTTGCCGGAGCAATGAAACCAGGGTCTTTTACATCAAATCCTTTTTTAGGAAGCTCATCTCCGGTAGGAGGGTCTAATTTTACTTGTTCACCTTGCTCGTTAGTAAGGTAATCAGTTAATGGATTGAAGTTCAAATCTCCGGCAATCGCCAAGGCAGTTACCAGTTCAGGAGAACCTACAAACGCATACGTGTTTGGATTACCATCATTGCGTGATTGGAAGTTTCTATTGAAAGAATGAACGATTGTATTTTTCTCTTTACGATCAGCACCTACACGTGCCCACATACCAATACATGGTCCACATGCGTTCGCAAACACCTTTGCACCAATCTTATCGAATGTCTCGATAAAGCCATCGCGTTCAATGGTGTAGCGCACTTGTTCAGAGCCCGGAGTGATGGTAAACAATGCTTTGGTTTTCAAACCTTTCGCAGAAACTTGTTTTGCCAAACTGGCTGCGCGGGCAATGTCTTCGTAGGAAGAGTTTGTGCACGATCCAATCAAACCTACTTCTACTTTGGTTGGCCAGCCATTCTTTGCGGCTTCCTCTTTTAACTTAGAAATTGGAGTAGCTAAATCAGGAGTAAACGGACCATTCAAGTGTGGCTCCAGTTCTGAAAGATTGATTTCAATCACCTGATCGAAATACTTCTCAGGGTTTGCATATACTTCCGGATCACCAGTTAAATCTTTCTTAATCTTATCGGCCATCTTCGCTACTTCAGCTCGTCCGGTTGCCACCAAATAGCGACTCATGGATTCATCATAACCGAATGTAGAGGTGGTAGCCCCAATCTCAGCACCCATATTACAGATGGTGCCTTTTCCGGTACAGCTCATCGAGGTAGCACCTTCACCAAAATATTCAACAATAGCTCCCGTTCCACCTTTCACCGTAAGGATACCTGCTACTTTCAGAATCACATCTTTCGCAGAAGTCCAGCCATTGAGTTTGCCAGTCAACTTGATACCAATCAGCTTAGGGAACTTCAATTCCCAAGCCATGCCGGCCATTACATCAACCGCATCGGCACCACCGACACCAATCGCTACCATACCTAATCCACCGGCATTTACGGTGTGTGAGTCTGTGCCAATCATCATTCCACCAGGGAAAGCATAGTTTTCAAGCACCACTTGATGAATGATACCAGCGCCCGGCTTCCAGAAACCTAAACCATATTTAGTAGAAACAGAAGAAAGGAAATCGAAAACTTCTTTGCTTTCTGAGTTAGCAAAACTTAAGTCATCAGCAGCACCCACTTTGGCAGTGATGAGGTGATCGCAATGTACGGTAGAAGGCACAGCTACCTTAGGTTTTCCAGCCGACATGAACTGCAATAGGGCCATCTGTGCAGTGGCATCTTGCATCGCTACGCGGTCTGGGGCAAAATCTACATATGACTTTCCTCGTCCAAAATTCTCGAGCTTTTGCTCTGAGTGTAGGTGAGAGTAAAGGATTTTTTCCGCCAAGGTAAGGGGCTTACCTACTACTTTTCTAGCTTTCGCAATTCGGCCCGGCATTGCCTTGTATGTGGCCTTGATCATGTCTAAATCGAATACCATAATTTGTAGATTAAATGATGTCGCTAATCTACAAAATTAGGTGAGAATTAAAGGAATTGATCAATAATATTAGCGAGGTTGTCGGCTAATTAACACGTGATAAATCAACAGACAATGTTTAGCGTGTGTTGATATAATTCAAGAAATCGCGCTTTGTATTCTCATCGCGGAATTTGCCCGAAAAATAGGCTGTACCTGTTTTGCTGTTTGTATCGCTTACACCACGAGCCGCCACGCACATGTGGTTTGCGTCTACCACTACGCCTACATCTTTCGTGTTCAAAACGCGCTCTAACTCCTTGCCAATCTGTACAGTAAGGCGTTCCTGCACTTGTGGTCTTTTCGCGAAATACTGAACGAATCGATTGATTTTAGATAGCCCAATTACTTTACCGCTGGAAAAATAGGCTACATGTAACTTACCATAAATTGGCACAAAGTGATGCTCGCAATGGGAGAAAAAAGTGATGTCTTTTTC
>JABFSO010000386.1 GCA_013140555.1 Cyclobacteriaceae bacterium
GTTCAATGCTTCCCCCAATACCAAGTCTTTCAACTCTTGCCAGGTAATGGGCGCAGGGCTAATAAACAAAGGCAAACTGATTAAAATCAGAATGAAGAGAACGGCCAGCAGGCGGTACGGATCATTGTATCTAAAAAATCGCAGCACAAAAAAGTGTTGAAGGCGCAAATAAAATCAAAAATAGTGTGATTGACATTCTGTACTTTTACTTTATGAGTGGAACCGTACGACAACAAAAATACAGTAAGCTAATCTTAAAAGAGCTAAGCGACATTTTTTTAAAGGAAAAGACTAATTTTTTAGACAATGCCTTCATTACCGTGGCCGATGTAAGCATGAGCCCCGATTTGAGCGTTGCCAAAATTTACTTGAGCATGACGCTCGCTAAAGATAAGCAGGCAACACTCGACAAAATCAACCTAAAGAAGAGTGAAATACGCAAAGCGCTCGGCAATAAAATTCGAAACCAAGCTCGTATTGTTCCTCAATTAGTGTTTTACATTGACGAGGTGGAGGAAGGTGCACAGCGTATTGAAGACATCATTAAAAACCTCAATATCCCCAAAGAGGATAATAACTAATCACGCCCCAGCGAAGCCAGGTGAATCTTTCTCTTTTCATAGCGAAACGATATTTTCTCTCTACCAGAAAGAAAAATTTCATCAACATCATTTCAGTCCTTTCCATGATCGTGGTGGCCATTGCCACGGCCGCGCTCATCATTGTGCTTTCGGTCTTCAACGGATTTGAAGAGTTACTGCACTCCATTCACACTTCGTTCGATCCTGAGCTAAAAATAGAAGCCGTAAAAGGCAAATCATTTGAAGTTGATTCTCTTTTTCTGCAAAAGATCAACGCCATTAAAGGGGTAGAAACAGTAACCGAAGTAATTGAAGATTATGCCTTGGTGCGCTACCACGGTGCGGATGTTATTGTCACCATCAAAGGCGTGAGCAATAATTTCATCAATCAACATCGGTTGGATGATCATATTGTTGAAGGCAAGCTGCGTCTACACGAAAATGGCATCAACTATGCCATTGTTGGCAGAGGGGTACGCCACGCGCTTAACATAGCGGTAGAAAACAACATATTTCCTTTGCAGGTTTACTACATTAAAAATGCAAAAGCCTCCACATTGGATGTTTCAAAACTATATGCCCGCAGAGACATAGAGCCCGGAAGTGTGTTCTCAATTGAGAAAAACTATGACGACAACTATATTTTCATACCGCTTGAATTTGCACAAGACCTGCTGGACTATGGCAATAAAAGAACCAGTCTTGAAGTAAAGACAACCGGAGCCACTGCCAAGGTGCAACAAGAGCTACAAAAATTGCTGGGCGATACATACTCTGTTCTTAACAACGACCAGCAACACAAAGATTTATACAAGCTGCTCAAAATGGAAAAGCTTTTTATGTTTTTGGCTCTCACTTTATTGACGCTGGTGGCTTCCATCAGCATATTTTTTTCTCTGATGATGCTGGTGATCGATAAGAAAAAAGACATCGCCATTTTATCAGCTATTGGTGCCAGTCCACGTTTGGTGCGCAGCATTTTTTTGAGTGAAGGCGCCCTTATTGCATTTCTTGGAGCCGGAAGTGGGCTGTTTCTTGGGGGCTCCATTTGTTGGTTGCAAGACCATTTCGGCATTGTGGGGATGGGGATGGAAAACTCCTTGGTGGCGAATTATCCCGTAGAGCTAAATCCGGTAGATTTTCTGTACATTTTTGTAATGATGACAGCCATTACCTTGCTCATTTCATTCTATCCGGCCTCGGTGGCCTCTAAATCATTCTCTACGCAAGATCTTTAGCATGTAATGACCATGTAGGTTATTGCCCAAAAAGTGAAGAAAAAGTTCACTTGGAATCGCTACTTTGCAAGTCCCCTTGGTGTGAAATTTTCTAAAAACAGTTCCTTGAGCTGCTTTTAGCAATCTTTTTAAATGTTAGAACTGGGATTTTAAAATGAAAGTATCGGCAGCGCAACCCTTTCAAATTATCTACTCGCTTTATCAGCACGAGTACTTAGGCTATATTTTTGAGTCCTTCATCGTGCATTTAGATGAAAAAGGCAAACTGACTTATCAACATCAAAACATATCTTCGAAAAACGCACGCGAGTTTTCGAAAGGTCTAGACGCTCGCGATTTTGAATTGATCGAGATGATGGACAGCATGAATCAAGATGCGGTGCTCAAACACTTCTCGAAAAAAATAATGAAGCCCGATGAGTTTTTTAGCAAAGTCTTTAATAAAGAAAAAGGCGATGAAATGCTGCAAGAACAAATTGAGGCTTATATGGAAAAGCGCAGAGCACAAGTGCTCGACAAGCTAAAGGGAAAAATGCTTTTTGAAATGGGTAATGATGGCGAACCCACCTGGCGCAAACTCGAAGTACTTGAAACGCGTGCAACCATTCAATTTCATTTTAAGCGCAGCGAAGAAAACACCAACTACTACCCCACCATTTCACACAATGGGAAGCGCGTAGAAATCCCAAGCCCCAATGCCTATCTTATTTGCAAACTGCCGGCATGGATGGTTTTTAACGGAAAATTGTATGGGTTTGAAAAGTTTGTGGACGGAAAAAAGCTTCAGCCTTTCCTCAACAAGAAGCACGTAGTGATTCCAAAAAATTTAGAAGAAACTTATTACAACCGATTTGTCGCTCCGCTCATTGCCTCGTTTGATGAAATCGAAGCACATGGTTTCGAAATTGCCAAGCACGAACACGATCCACATCCGCTACTCACCATCTCTGAATTGCCAACCGCCAACGAAAAAACAGTTCCTACTTTATTTGGGCAAGATGGCGAAGGTGCCGAAAGCACAGACGAT
>JABFSO010000456.1 GCA_013140555.1 Cyclobacteriaceae bacterium
TTCGTCCAACGTGGTAATATCTATCATGCGTAACTCTATCCCATCGCGTATTCGAATTATTGTTCAGTTGGCAATCGTATCATTGTGGGTAATTTTGGTTGACCAGATTTTGAAAGCATATGTGTACGATGTGTCGAAGCAACTTTCGCTATTCGTGGGCTTGATTATCACGAACTGTATTGTAATGGGCCGCTTGGAAGCTTTTGCAATGGGTAACAAACCTTGGCCATCTTTCTTAGATGGAATTGGAAACGGATTGGGCTATGGTTTGATTTTGATGACAGTTGCCTTTGTGCGTGAGTTGTTTGGCGCAGGAAGTTTATTCGGATTCAAAGTTTTTGAATCGATGGGCATCCACTACACTGGTAACGGTTTACTACTACTTCCTGCCGGAGCTTGTATTTTGGTGGGAATCGTCATCTGGATTCAGCGTACGCTCAACGGACATAGAGAATCACATTAATCAATTTGATCCATGGAGAATTTAATTAATATTGGAATCAGGTCGATTTTTATCGACAACATGATCTTCGCCTACTTCTTAGGAATGTGTTCATTCCTTGCAATTTCTAAAAAGGTAACGACAGCAATAGGATTAGGTGTAGCTGTTATTTTCGTAATCGGAATTACCGTGCCGATCAACTGGTTGATTCAAAACTATGTGTTGGTTCCGGGTGCGCTGGCTTGGTTGGGTGACGACTTCAAAAACATCGATTTAGGATTTTTACAATTCATCGTGTTCATTTCAGTTATTGCTGCGATCACCCAGTTGACGGAAATGGCGGTAGAGAAATTCTCACCTGCATTGTACGGTACACTTGGTATCTTCCTTCCATTGATTGCGGTAAACTGTTCGGTGTTGGGAGCTGCCTTATTTATGGTTGGTAGACCTTACAATTTAGCGGAAGCGACCGTTTTTGGTCTTGGTTCGGGAACCGGATGGATGCTAGCGATTGTTGCATTGGCGGGTGTACGTGAGAAGATGAAATATTCGAATGTGCCCGCTCCGTTGAGAGGGTTGGGCATTACGTTCATTTTAGTAGGATTGATGTCGTTGGGATTCTTAAGTTTCCTCGGCTTCTCGATATAGTGTTTAGCGAACAAAGAATTGTAAAAGGCTTCGCGAGAAGCCTTTTTTATTTTATTCAGAAAACAAAAAAAATATGAAAGGCATACTTGGAAGAATTGTTAGGTATTTTTTTAACGGCACGTTATTCATCGTGCCGCTGGTGGCCACTGTCTATTTTATTCTGGTGGCATTTCAGTGGTTGGACAGCCGATTGAATCTTCCGTATCCAGGTGTTGGCTTTGCCATCATACTGACGGTCATCACCCTGTTTGGGTATTTTACTTCCAACTTTGCGTTTAAAACTTTTTCTAACTGGTTCGATCACGGTATGAATCGGATTCCGTTGGTGAAATTGATTTACTCATCGGTGAAGGATTTGTTGGCCGCCTTTGTGGGTGATAAGAAAAAATTTGACCGACCGGTTTTAGTGCGCATCAACAAGGAAAATCAACTGCACCGTATTGGTTTTGTAACGCAACAAGATTTGACTGAGCTTGGCTTGAAGGATATGGTGGTTGTTTACTTTCCACAGTCGTATGCGGTAGCGGGAGATCACTTTGTTGTGCCTCGCGAGAGTGTGCAACCGCTCGCTATTTCTGGATCGGTGGCGATGAAGTTTATTATTTCGGGAGGGGTTTCCGGGTTTAGCGAAGCAGAACCTGCGAGTGAGTAGTAACTCCACGAATTTGGCATAATTTGTGGAAAATGGCCTTTTTTGAGGTTATTTGTGAATCACCCCCGAACCTATTAACTCTTCGTTTTCGTACCAGGCGGCAAATTGACCCGGTGTAACACCACGCTGTGGGCGATCAAAAATGATGTACAATCCTTCTGCTGTTTGATGCAGCGTGCAACTTTCTAACGGTTGGCGATAGCGGATGCGCGCCATGTATTTTTTCGATTCACCCGATTGTAATGCGAGATCAAGACGAACCCAGTGAATATCACTTGTAGAAATAAACAAGCCTTTGCGATATAAACCCGGATGATCATCTCCACTGCCGGTGTAAATCACATTTTTGGTGGTATCGGTGCCGATGACAAACAATGGTTTTTCATAGCCGCCAATGTGTAAACCTCTGCGCTGCCCGATGGTATAAAAGTGTGCACCGTTGTGCTCTCCAACTACTTTGCCCAACTCCGGTTGTAGTGCATACGGCTTCGATATGCCGGCAAGATCTTCATCGACAATCACGTTTTCAAAAATCGGTGCGTGATGCGGCACTTCAATTACTTTTCCTTTTTTTGGTTGGAGGCGTTGCTGCAAAAAATCGGGGAGATGAACTTTGCCGATGAAGCACAATCCTTGTGAATCTTTTTTCTCTGCCGTTGTCAATCCCGCTTCTTTGGCGATAGCGCGCACTTCGGGTTTTAATAATTCACCAATTGGAAACAGTGCGCGCGAAAGCTGGGCTTGTGTGAGCTGACACAAAAAGTAGCTTTGATCTTTGTTCGGATCTTTTCCGGCTAATAATTGATAAACGGACTGCCCATTTTTTTCGAGGGTGCCTTTGCGGCAATAGTGGCCGGTGGCAACAAAATCGGCACCGAGTTTAATCGCTGCCTCGAGGAATACATCGAATTTGATTTCGCGGTTGCAAATTACATCGGGGTTGGGTGTGCGCCCCGCCTGGTATTCGGCAAACAATAATCGACAATGCGTGCTTTGTATTCTACACTTAAGTCGATGGCTTGAAAAGGAATGCCTAAGTGCTGGGCTACGATCATCGCATCGTTGCTGTCATCGAGCCACGGGCATTCGTTACTGATGGT
>JABFSO010000425.1 GCA_013140555.1 Cyclobacteriaceae bacterium
GTCGGTAATGGGGTTTTCGTTGAAGTTTTCAAGAAAATCCAGATCGCGTAAAGTTCATTGGGTCCAATCGTAATTACAATGAATTAACTTTACATAGTAGTTATTGCGTTGGTCTTGCAGGTCGTCAAACTCTAGCAGCAGGTTTTGATTTTCAATAGGCGCTGCGGGCGATTGCAGATAGTCGCGAGCACCATCGAAAGAAGGGTAGAGCTGCACGGTTTTGATTTGCGGTTCGTAGTTCTTGTCAATATATTCTAAGGTGGGTTGTGCGAAGACCGAGGAAGTAAGTAAAACAGAAATGAGGAGAAGTGAAAAATGTATGAATAGCACGGATGAAGAGGTTCCATCGGCCAGGGATTGTAGCGGAAATCCCGCGAAGCGCGGGATTGCAGCGAAAGCCCGCCCGGCCGCAAAAAAACGGAAATGATTTCTTGTCATAACTCAAAACTAAACGTTTTATTGAAGCAATTTGTATTCCAACGTTTTTCAGATTGCGTGTGTCAAAGAATAAAATAGCGAATGCATAGCGAGATTGAGCTAATTGAAGGCTGCGCCAAAGGCGATAGGGCTGCACAGCGTGCATTATACGACCGTTTTAGTGGGCGTATGCTAGCGCTCTGCCATCGCTACGCAAAATCGACACAGGAGGCGGAGGACATTTTACAAGAGGGATTCATCAAAATCTTTGGAAGCATATCATCATTTCGGCAAGAGGCTAAGCTAACCACTTGGATGACGCGCATCATGATAAACACTGCCCTAAACATGCAGCGACAAAAACTTTATTTACTTCCGATGGTGGATGTGAATGATGCCAATCTATACGAGCAGGAAGAAATTGGTTTATCGAACTTTCACTTTGCGGAGTTAATTAGGATGGTGCAGAGTTTACCGGACGGCTGTCGGATTATTTTTAACCTCTTTGCCATTGAAGGCTATGGCCATAAAGAGATTGCTGACATGTTAAACATTAGTGAGGGAACTTCGAAATCGCAATATAACAGAGCCAAAAGTTTGCTGCAGGCAAAACTGAAGGCCGAACAAAAATATGAAAACGTCAGAGAACAGAAAATTTGAGGAGGAATGGAAAAACGCGATGGAGGGTGCGGAGGTGGCACCGTCTGATCACGTGTGGACTTCCATCGATTTGGAACTGTCGAATGCAGAGCGCAGTGAAATGAAAAAGCGTGTGTTGTTTTATCAACGCCTGGCAGCAGCCTCCGTTTTGTTTGCTTTGTGTTTGGGTGCGGCAGGTTGGTTTTGGAATTATGAAGAGGCGGGTGTAAAATCATTGGCTAGCCAACCGGTAAGTAATAATCAAAATGAATCCGCTTCTACGTCAACTACAACTTCAAAAACTACTTCTGCTACCGAAAATAGTGGAAGTAATTCCCTGACATTGAATACGGGCAGCTCGGGTTCCAACAACAATAATAGTGTAAAGGGTAGCAATGAAACAGATGTGAAGCACCCTATAAAAAATGGTGGAAATAATAATGTGTTTACAAATGAAGGTTCGGTTAGAAATATAGCCGCAACGACTTCACCATTAGATAAAACGGGTTTGCAGTATGCCAAGGAATCTAAATCAGACGATCAGCAGCGGTATCAAAATGCGTTAGAATTTGAAAATAGGAGTGTAGCAGAACTTGCTACGAATGGTTTGCCAATATCGGCCATTCAGTTAACTGGCAAACCCGTAGAGCAAATCGAATCGGCTCGCACATTTAAAATGGTGAAGAAGGAGGATAAACGTTCAAATTATCAGGATGGAAATTGGTGGGCATCTTTGAATGGTTCGGGTGGAGCCTATAATCAAAGCAGCAGCTCTAGCTCGGTAGCGTCAAGCTTGTTATTTCAACCCGGCACTACGCCTTCTGTAAATCAGACTCCCACAAGTAGAGAAGTAGGGGTTGGTACATCTTTTTCGTACGGCATGAGTCTGGGTAAAAAAATAGCGAACCGGTGGGTGGTTATGGGTGGAGTGAATTATTTGAATCAATCGATCGATTACAATTCAAACATTGTTTTGCAAGATGCTAGCCAGTCGCGGGCATTTGTGACAAATTTGGTAAGTCCTTATTCCAGTTTGGCGAGTACGGCTCCGTATGTGTTGCGCAATACCAACGAATTTATTTCTATACCTGTGCAGGCTGGTTATCTGTTATTGAATCGAAAAGCCGGTGTGCAATTAAATGCCGGTGTGGCTGCTGATATTTTTTATAGGAACACGATGACGGACTTAAGTGGGCAGTTCGGAAGTTTTTCGCAAGAGGCTGGCGATAATTCTGCGTATCGCAATTTGAACTGGACTGGCTTGCTGGGCACCGAGTTGAGCTATAAGATGAATAGCCACTACCATGTTTCGCTGATTCCCGGCTTTCGCTATAGTTTTAACTCAGTGTTGAAGTCAAGCACCGGTTCTACCATCAATCCACTGGTGTGGGATGTTGGCTTTCGGTTGAAGTATGTTTTTTAGGTGATAAGATTGAAAGATAAATAGAATAGATCAAGCTGCTTTTATTCGTGATTGCCTTTTTTGACTTCCTTTTATTTGGTCAACCCGTTTTTTTCTTTTTGCCTTGTCCGCTTTGATGAAGGCGGAAATCAACTTCCTCTCCGTTTCAGTTAATGGTCTAGGGTCGACTTCAAAGTCAACATGTAAAGGTTCTTTAATTAATCCCATAAATTCAGTCGTTAAAATATTTGTTTATGAGTTTCAATGAAGTTTCGGATGTAATAACCATAAGAGATCCACCAAAATGCACTGCACCTAAAGTTTTAATGTAATGGTCAATTAATTTAGTCTTCGAATTAAAGGACAAGTACCCACCACCTCCTCGTTGAAACGAGACTCTGCAAGCAAAAGCCACCAAGTTACCAGGAACTCCAAAGTAAGCCTTTTCTTTTCCCTTGTTAAATGGAGCACTTTCAATCAAATGCATATAAACATGATCGTCTCTAAAAGAGATACTAATTAGCCCTTGTATGTTAGTGCTACCAGCTATGGTTAGCTTGTACACTTCTTTTTCAACTCCCTTAAACTCTTTTTTCCAATCAAACAGCCAGCCATTTTTCTTAGTAATCAAATTAATGTCGTCTTTGGTTAACAATGAGACTTCAGTCTTAAAACTGTCCCCAGTTTTTACGTTTTCTATCGAATTTGTTAACTTATCGATAATGAAATCGAGCCGGTTAATCCTTTTCTTTTTCACAATTCAATTTACTAAATATTCTAATCTCTTTTCGCTTGAATTGTATTGCTAGTCGCTCATTAAGTATTCTTAATTTATACTAGACCGAATACAATCTTTTACTTCTTCTCCCATTCTTCAATCTCAAGAGCGACTGATTCCCAGCGCTGATTGAGTTCTTCTAACTTGGCATCCGCTTTTTCGAACAGTTGCTGTTGTGCGTTGAGTTTTTCAAAGTTTGAAAATACCTCCGGCTTGGCCATTTCGGTTTCTATTTTCTCTCGCTCTTGCTGGGCAACCTGAATGGCGTCTTCAATTTTCTTTAACTCTTTATTCAATTCGGCAATTTTCTTGGCATGGTTTGGTTGGCTCGGTTTTGCTACTGTCGGCTTGCTCTCCTGCTTTTTAGGTGGTGGAGGTAAAGCTGAAGCTTCATTTTTCTTTCTCCAGTATTCATATTCTTCGTAGGTGCCAGGATACTCTTTGATTTCGTGGTTTTCAATATACCATATCTTATTGGCGACCATATTTACAAAGTGGCGATTATGCGACACGACTATGAATGTGCCTTGATATTGCTGTAACGCCTGAATCAAAATGTTTTCAGAAATAAAGTCCAAGTGGTTGGTAGGCTCATCTAACAATAAGAAGTTCGCTTCGGATATGAGTGTTTTCGCCAACGCCACCCGCGACTTTTCTCCTCCTGACAGCACTTTGATTTTTTTGAATACATCGTCATCTGAAAAAAGAAAACAACCGAGTACGGTGCGCAATTCTTGTTCACTTTTTCCACTGCCGGCTTGCTTCAATTCATCTAGTATTTCATTTTCCACATGCAGTGACTCCAACTGGTGCTGCGCGTAAAATCCGTAGATCACATTGTAGCCAATCGTGCGCTCGCCATCGATGGCTTCATCATTGGCGATAATGCGCAACAAAGTCGATTTGCCTTTTCCGTTGGCACCGATCAGCGCAATTTTATCTCCACGCTCAATCGTGGCGTTGCTGTTTTTAAGAATAGTCAGAGGTCCATACGATTTAGAGATGTCCTTCATCGTTACCACATGTCGACCGGAAGGCTGTTTGAAGGTAAATCGGAAATTGACTTCGGCTGTATCGTTCACTACTTCTTCTACTAAATCCATCCGGTCGAGTGCCTTCACGCGCGATTGCACTTGTCGAGCTTTCGTAGCCTTTGCTTTGAATCGCTCAATGAAACGTTCTGTCTGGCGGATTTTAGCTTGTTGATTTTCGTAAGCACCTTGTTGAATTTCTTCGCGCAATTCTTTTTCCTTGAGATAGAAAGAGTAATTGCCTTCGTAGCTTATAAGCTGCTCTTGGGTGACTTCCACTGTTTTGGTGATCACATTATCAAGAAAGGTTCGGTCGTGCGACACAATGACCACAGCGCCTTCGTAGTTGCGTAGGTAATCTTCTACCCACTCAATAGATGGAAGATCCAAGTGGTTGGTAGGCTCATCCAGCATGAGGCATGAAGGTTTCTCTAACAATAGTTTGGCCAACATCACGCGCATTCGCCAACCGCCTGAGAATTCACGCAAAGGGCGATGCAGATCTTTGGTAGAAAATCCAATTCCTTCTAATACCTCTTCGGCTTTGGATTGCATAGTGTAACCATCCAATTGCTCAAACTTCTCTTGCAGTCGGGTGAGTTTGTCTACTAATTCATCCGAGTATTCTGTTTCTAGTTGATGAATGGTTTTTTCTAGCTGCCGCTGCGTATCCACCGCTTCTTTAAATGCACCCATCGCCACGGTAAGAATGGCATCGTCTGTTTGGTAGGAGAGTAGATCCTGATTAAGAAAGCCAATCGTACAATCTTTGGCTTTGCTGATGGAGCCGGCATCAATGCGGATTTCTCCATTGATAATTTTAAGTAGAGTGGATTTGCCGCGCCCGTTGAGGCCAATTAATCCAATTTTGTCGTTGGGTTTGATGAACATGGACGCATTTTGATACAATGCGCGTCCACCGATAAAGTACGAAATGTTAGAAACTGAAATCATTTTGAAGAAAATTGTAGCAAAGATAGTTTGATTTTGGGTATTTGAGGCTTCGTACCAGATAAAGATCAACGAATGCAACTACCATATGCTGCTTCAGATTTTAAGCATTTATCGTTCAAACCGATATTCATCTTAGTACTGACCTCTTTTTGCTTGTTGTGTATTCACTTTCTGAGTGGTCGTCTCGGATTTGATATATTTGCTAGGCTTGTGCCAGATGTGTTAGATGAGCGACATCGCCATTTTTGGAAGATGATTTTTTGGGCGGGTATCACTATTTTCTTTTATGTGGTGATTCCGATTGTTATGATTCGGTTCGTCTTCAAAGAGAAACTAAGCGATTACGGCCTGAAGTGGAAAGGTGCATTTTCGTTTGCCGGATTTTATGGGTTGGCTTTTCTTCTGTTGTTTCCATTTGTTGTGTGGGTTTCTTTTTCACCGGAGTTTCAAGTCACGTATCCATTTTTTGTTCCGATAGATCGAAACGAAATGATTCCCTACTTTTTAGTGTGGGAGATTTTTTATGTGGCACAGTTTTTTGCGTTGGAGTTTTTCTTTCGGGGATGGATGGTGTTGGGTTTGAAGAAAGACTTGGGCCTCTATTCGGTTTTTGTGATGGTGTTGCCGTATTGTATGATTCACTTTACTAAGCCGATGCCCGAATGTGTGGGTTCTATTTTCGCGGGTGTCTTTTTAGGATTGATGACCTATCGCACCCAATCGGTGTGGATGGGTGCGCTGCTCCATGTAGCAGTGGCATTGAGCATGGATTTTCTGAGCCTGTGGCACAAAGGGTATTTTTAGTACCGCTCATCCATCCGAACTTCAATTAGTCAACAATTCATCCGCTTATCTGTTTGAAAGAGTAGTTTTGTATTCTAATCGATTTGAAAAATATGCAATCATCTAAATCTCTTGTTGCCATTGGCCTGCTGGCAGTGGTGCTATTTTGTAATAACTCCACGAAGAAGAACTTTCCAAAGTCTACTGAATCTGATCATTCATATCCGGCAATAACAGATGCAAGTGCTAGCCTTCCACTGGAACTTATCAAACTACCGAACGGATTTTCAATCAGTGTGTATGCCGAAGTGGAAGATGCCCGCTCGATGGCGATGTCGCCCAGCGGTACTTTGTTTGTGGGAAACCGCAGCGAAGACAAAGTGTATGCGGTGAAAGATACCGATGGCGATTTTAAAGCCGACAAAAAGTGGGTGATTGCTTCGGGATTAAATATGCCCAATGGTGTTGCATTTAAAGACGGCAACCTCTATGTGGCCGAAGTAAACCAAATTCACAAGTTTGCGGATATCGAATCCAAATTGGCCAATCCGGGCAAATCACAAATTGTTTACGACAAGTTCCCAACTGAAAAACATCATGGTTGGAAATACATCGCATTTGGTCCAGATGGGAAATTGTATGTGCCTATTGGAGCACCTTGCAATATCTGCGAATCGAAAGATCCCATTTATGCTTCGATCCATCGCATGAATGCAGATGGCACCGGCCTTGAGTTATATGCAAGTGGGGTGCGCAATACAGTTGGCTTTACTTGGCATCCTCAAACAAAGAATATTTGGTTTACCGACAATGGTCGTGATATGCTGGGCGATGATATACCTCCGTGCGAGTTGAATACAGTTACCAAACAAGGCCAACACTTTGGTTATCCTTATTGTCATGGTGGCACCATTAAAGATCCTGAATTTGGAGACAAGCATGCGTGTGGCGAGTTTGTCAAGCCTGCACAAAATTTAGGTGCACATGTGGCGCCACTTGGTTTAAAGTTTTATACCGGAAGCATGTTTCCTTCAGAATACAAAAACCAAATCATCTTAGCCGAACATGGCTCTTGGAATCGCTCAAAGAAAAGCGGTTATAAATTGAGTTTGGTTAAAGTAGATCCATCCGGGAAAGCTACATCGTATACTACGTTTGCCAATGGTTGGTTGGATGAGCAGAAGCAGAAGTCGTGGGGCAGACCAGTTGATGTTTTATTGCTCCCTGACGGATCGCTGTTAGTGAGCGATGATCAGGCAGGTGTCATTTATCGGATTACCTACAAGGGATAATACAGTGAGTAGGGGAGATTAAAAATCATCTGCAATCTCCTCTACTTTTTTCCCTTTGTCGGTGAACATCAATTTGCCGATTGGCATGCTGCGGTAAATCAATTCAATTTTTTTCGGATGCCCTTTGTACACTAAGCTAAGTGTGTCGGTAGACTTCCAATAAAACCGCTCCGAGCGAATGCTATAAATAGCTTTCCCGTAAGTCTTCTCTAATGCTTTCATCACTTGCGGATCTTTTTCGGTGAATACCGTGATCTGGTAGATAAACCCGCGGTAAACTTTCAATTCAATGTGTTTTACATCCACAGAACCGATTTTATCATAGTTTTTGTGATGTATTTCGTAAAGTTTAGCCGGAAACTCTTTTCCTTCAATAATATCTTTTTTGAATTCAGCCCCTTTTACACTGTCGATCAGTCCACCGAGTTTAATGTCTTTAAAGCCGTTTCTTTTGGCAAGCTCACTTTGTGCGTGTAAGTGAATTTGAGATGTAACACAAGCGAGGAAGGTCAGAGAAAAAACAAACAGACGCATATTTATTTAGGTTCGTTGAACTGAACTGGAAATGAAACCTGAGTGGTATCCCACGCAAGTGAAATAGTGGCTTTGTCATTTTTAGAATCAATCGAAATGGTGAATGGTTCAAAAACCGTTGCTCCTGTGGAGGTGGAGGACACTTCAAATCGAAGCACATCTTTCTTACTATTATAATTGTACGATCCCCACATGCCCACATCGCTGTTGATGATGATGATCCATTTATCTTTTGACGGTATAGTGAATAGCGAATAGGTTCCGGCCTTCAGAGGTTGTTGATTGATCAGAATATCTTTCGTTAGGGTGATTTCAGTGGCTTCATTGGCTCCGGTGCGCCAAATCTGATCGTAAGGCACAAGCTTTCCGAATACCTGTCGGCCTTTTTTTTGTGGTTGGCCATACGTGATCTTCAAATAGGTTTCTTTGTAGCGGGCAGTAACGATCTGCACCGAACTCGGTCGTGTAGAAGCTGCGTCTTGCGCCAGCGCAAAACCCGGTATGAGTAAAATGAGAAAGCCAATAAGCCGCATCGGATACTTTAATTCTCAGCGAATATAAGAAAAGGAGGCCACACACTTCACCTTTGCTCGTGCGTGGCAGAAAACAAAAATTACCATCCTATCAAACCAATCCTGTATTTTTACTTTTACGAAAGACCTATCACTATGCCGCATCGCCCTGCCTTTGAAGATATTTATATGGAGTTGGCCGTCAATCTCGCTAAGCGATCGCATTGTATCAAAAGACACGTGGGAGCTGTGTTGACCAAAGACACACGAATTATTTCAATTGGATACAACGGGCCACCATCAGGCACGCACAACTGCGATGAGCAATGGCCTGAGGTGGGTTGCCCCCGCGATTCGAAAGGCGGTTGCTCGCTCGCCATTCATGCCGAACAAAATGCTATTTTGTATGCCGTGAAGAACAAAACTTCAGTGGAAGGAGCGACACTCTACGTGACTCTTTCGCCTTGCCTGGCTTGCTCGCGCATTATTTATAGTATGGGAATCAGCAAAGTGATTTATTTCAACTCGTATGCGGAGTTTAAAGGTCTAGCTTCAGATGAAGGTGTAGATTTCCTCAATAAGTTTGGTGTGGAGTGCACGCGCTACCGAGGTACCCTCACCAATGTCACCCACATGATCTAATTGAAAACAAAAAATGCCGGAACTCCGGCATTTTTCATGTCTGCTACAACAGCAATCAAGCGTTTGCTGCTTTTTCTATTTCAGCAATGAACTTAGCAGTAACCCCTTTTGTCTTCTTTGCCAGCTCTGATTGAAATACAACCAAAGATTTTTTAGTTGCTTCAATCAATCCTACTGGGTTCTGATCATACGCATAGCTTCCCAAGCACCATTCAATTTCTGCTTGAAGGGTTGGTTCTATGCTTAAGGATTTCAATTTTTCTAAGATGCTGGTGGCGATTTTAGCAACATCAACAGCTTTGGTAGTTGCAGCGCGCTTGGGAGCCGCTTTTTTTGCAGCGGGTTTCTCTGTTGTTGGTTTGGCGATTGTTTTTGCCATAGGTGATTTGGTTTTGATGCAAAGTTAAAGGCATCAATCACTGTCAAACAAGCATCATTGACACATTATTTACGCAACCGTTAGCTAGAATTTTACTTGTGCGACTGATTGCAATTGCTGTTTTGCATTCTATTGCAGCTTTTTGACAGCTTTTTGGTGGTGAGTGGTGCGGGAGAGAATTGATGATGATGGAGACTAATTCGCGAAAGCGGTACGAAATTGACTCTCTATATTGAATTGAGTCGCGCGAAAGAGAAGCGAATTGAAATCCAATGAAACGGAGGTCTATAAAAAAAAGAAGGGGAAGCGATCCTAGATCGCTTCCCCGAGCATCAAGCTATGC
>JABFSO010000479.1 GCA_013140555.1 Cyclobacteriaceae bacterium
GTATTCTACTGGTTGCTTTCGCAAGTCAATGCCATTCACTGCAATATCGCCATCAAAAGGAATCATGCCCGCTATCACTTTCAGCAAAGTTGATTTTCCGGAGCCATTGTTTCCTTTAATCCAATAAAGACCAGAATCAAATTGCAATTGATCTACTTGAATAATCAGATTTGAATGGTATTCTTTTTTTACGCGATGAAGGGTAAGCACAAAAATAAGTATTGATTGAGTTTTAAAGTTATTAAAACCTACGAAACGGTTGTTCGCGTAAGTTTAGCGTTAAGTTAATAATGTTTAATGTTAGTCGTTTAAAATTAGAAAAAACCTGTTTTTTGGTGCGATCTCCTATCATTTCGATTTTTCAAAAAAAGGCTGATTAACCGCTCGTCACGTTTTGTCGAATTGTTAAGGTTTCAGGGCGAATAGGGTGTATCTTACAGCAATTACCTATATCTAATTACCTCAAAATCACTTCATGGCTTTTATTGACAATGTACTTCAAACGCCTTCATATGGCTGGGCAAATTCTGACGGAAAATTAATCAAGCCTTCTCTCAAACAACTTTATGCGGAAGCTTTCGCCCGTATCAACGTTTTCAAATCGAAAAGAAACTGGATTCCGTTTATCAATTGGTTCACGGCTATTTGCATGTTGCCGTTTTTCTTTTTTTTCTTGTTTTCCTACTTCTCGCTGCTATTGCTTGCAGCCTTTATATTATATGCCATGATCATTATGAGCACCCATGGCACCATTTGGTTTCATCGTTACAGTACCCACCGCGCTTATACGTTTAGTCATCCCATCTGGCGTTTCATCACACAGAATTTAGTGCTTCGCACGTTCCCTGAAGAAATCTATGTAGTGTCTCATCATGTGCATCACTTAAAGTCCGATATGCCGGGAGATCCATACAACTCCAATGCGGGTATCATGTATTGCATGTTGTCGGATGTCAATCATCAAAGCATTGCCAAAAATCTATCGGAAGAAGAATACAAAAAAGCTTCTCACTTTCTAAGCCATACCGGTGTCATGATTAATTCATACGCCCAGTATTTGAAATGGGGCTCTATCGCCAATCCGTTTTACACAGTGGGCCTCTGGATTTTAAATTGGTCGTTTTGGTATGGTATGTTTTTTCTGATTGGCGGACATGGATTAGCATGTGCGTTGTTTAGTGGTGCCTTGTTTTGGTTTGTATTGGTGCGTGCATTCAATTATACCGGACATGGCGGAGGAAAAGTAAAACATGTGGATGGCATCGACTTTGACAGAAGCAATATGTCGATCAACCAAACACGACCCGGCTTGTTTTCGGGAGAGTGGCACAATAATCATCACCTGTATCCGGAAAGCGCGAGAGCCGGTTTCTTACCTTATCAGATTGACTTGGCTTGGATTTACATTTGGATAATGAATCGACTCGGTGCTGTTTCCAGCTACCGCGATTCGAAAGCACATTTCCTAAAGCGATTTTCTCTAACCAAAGAAGGGAAACCCTTCATTGCTACCCACGAACAAGCGGATGTTGTAAAATAAGTTTAAACCAATAAGTGAATGCATCCGGGTTCTCTCGAACCTGTTGATGCAATTCAGCCAGTGAACAAAGTTTCCAATCTTCCACTTCATCATGGTTGATGGAAGGATGCCCGTCATATGTTCCTTTGAAAACATGATCCACTTCGTATTCGATCAGATCTTTATCTAAAGGTGTGCGATAGGTAAACTTGTATGCATAGCAAGGCGAAATCTCTATTCCCATCTCAAATTTCAACCTGCGCTTAACTGCGATTTCAATGTCTTCATTTGGAACTGGGTGACTACAGCACGCGTTGGTCCACAACCCACCGCTGTGGTATTTTGATTTTGCTCTTTTTTGGATGAGCATTTCACCTTTCGAATTAAAAACGATTATGGAAAAAGCCCGATGCAATAAACCCTTTTGATGGGCTTCCAGTTTTTCCATGGTACCGATTTCACGGTCATGCTCATCTACCAGAATGACATGTTCCATCAGATGAGATTCAGTTGATGTTTAACAAACGAATAGGCGAGAATGGAAATTTTTCTGCGGTTACGTACCCGAATCCGTTGCGTAAGAACCGTATTACAAGGTGTTGCTTTTATTTTTTCGAACAAAGCAATGTAATATAGATAGGCCACATACACTCCCAAGCGTGCGCAACGTGGCAGTTGTTTGATTCCTTTATAGCCTTCAGCAAAATCAGCAGCAATATCTTCTTCGATGGTTCGCTTGGCATCTTCATTAAAGTTAGAAAGATCAATGCCAGGAAAATAGTTGCGACCCATTTGATTGTAATCGGCATTTAAATCGCGAAGGAAATTTATTTTCTGAAAGGCAGATCCCAATTTCATTGCGGAAGGCTTCAGTCGCTGATACATGGCATCATCTCCTTTGCAAAACACACGCAATGTCATCAGCCCCACTACTTCGGCTGAACCTAAAATATATTCATTAATCCCAGATTCATCGTAGCTGGTAAGATTCAAATCCATCTCCATGCTCTTCAAAAATTGATCATAGAGTTTTTCTTCAATCCCAAACTGATGCACTGTTTTTTGGAAACTATTCAGAATAGGGTTGAGGCTTATTTTTTCGGCAATGGCCTGATACGTTTCCGTACGAAACCGTTGCAGCAGGGTAGCCTTGTCATAATTGTGAAAGGTGTCCACAATTTCATCGGCAAAACGCACAAACCCATAGATGGAATAGATCGGGTCGCGCATATCTTTATCGAGGCATTGAATGCCCAACGAAAAAGAAGTGCTGTAAGCGCGTGTGGTCATGCGGCTACAGCGGATACTT
>JABFSO010000123.1 GCA_013140555.1 Cyclobacteriaceae bacterium
CTCCCAATCTAAAAACGGAATAATGACATATTTAAATTGCAGTCCTTTGGCTTTGTGTATGGTAATGATTTGTGCTGCATCCACACCTCCGGCTACTTGTATGGATTTCTTTTCACGATTCAATTCCCACCAAGCTAAAAACGAAGTGAGGTCATTTTTTTCGCGCTGTGAAAATTCCTGAATGATATCCTGAAAAGATTGCAGGTAAATCACTTCTTCACCCACGCTTCCCAAATTAAAAATCTGAATGAGATTCTCCACCATTTCAAAAAGTGGAAGAGCTGCCAACCGCTCGCGCTGTTGCATAAATGCGGAAGGCATCCACTTGTTGAATGCAGTGGTTTTTGAATCCGTGAAAATTTCATTCCAATCAATAAATGCCTGTGTCGGCCAAAGCTTCTGATATTCATATGCGAGATGAGCCCTCGCAATCTGATGGTTCGCATCTTCCAGTAACCGCAGCGCACTGAGCAACACTAGCACGCACGAAGCGCGGTCCACCATCAACGATTCGTTGGACACCACATCGTATCGACAGTTTTCGATCGCTTCCGCGGAAGCGCGGTATTCCATAAACCGGTTGGCAATCTGTTGCCCCTCGCGATTGGTACGCACTAAAAAAGCGATGTCTTTCAGTGGTACACCTTTCTCTTGTAACTCTTCGATTAACCTGGGCAATCGCGCCAGCGAACGATCTAAAAATGAATCTTCATCGTCTTCTTCTTCCAAAAACTGAATGCGCACAAAACCCTGATCCGGATTCACAGCAACTTTCTGTTCGGCCTCCCGATATGCTTCTTTGGCAAACACCGACTCCGATTGTGCAGCAATGATTTCTGCTGCTGATTGAAAGAAATGATTATTAAAAGTGACTACTGCACCATCGCTTCGGTAATTGGTATCCAGCTCATGTGTAGCGGTGAGTGAGGGATGAATGTCTTTCTGTAGTTGACTTTGCAAAATCGAAAGATCGCCTCCGCGCCAGCGATAGATGGATTGTTTTACATCGCCTACAATCAGGCTGGAGTAGTTTTGAGCAAGGCCGTTTTGAATCAGTGGCAACAAATTCTTCCATTGCAAGCCGGAGGTATCCTGAAATTCATCTAACAAAAAGTGGCGATAAAACGAACCCACTTTTTCGTAGATAAAGGAAGTGTCTTGTTCATTCATCAGCTTATTTAAAAACTGCGAAGCATCGGATAATAACATCAGGTTCTCATCGCTTAAATATTTGCGCTGTGTGCGTAAGATATCTGAAATCAATCCGAAAGAATACATATTGCGGATCACCGCAGAAACCGAATGATACAATTCTAAGTTCTGTTCGATATAGGAAACCAACTCGGACAATTGCGGCTGCCACTTATTTTTTGCTTGCGTGAGCACCACCTGAAAACGCGGTGATGATTTGTGTGGCCATTTGTCGGCATGTAGTAGGATCTCTGAAACCGTGTTGGAAGGAAGTATGACTTCGCGCGAAAGTTTTTTGATGTACGAATAGATCCCTGTTGATTTTCCGCTGAAGTCATCAGATGTTAATTGCTGTGCTCCGATTTCGTTCATCAGTTGTTCCGCCTGACCGAATACTGTTTTCTCAATGGCGTTTCGTTGGTCGTTCAGGCGCTTGCGAAACGATCTGAAAAAGCTTTTATCTTCCGTTACATGTAAAACACTTTCTTCGATGGCTTTAAAATCTTCCTTTTCGATTTTCTGCGCAAACTCTAGCAGGGCTTTTCGCACGTCCCAATCTTTGCCATCGGTCAATTTCTCCATCGAAAATTCCAGCAACCAACCCCGCAAGTCCGCATTGGCCGACAATTGGCTCACCAAAATATCGATCACCTCTTCCATCACGAAGGCATTGTCTACCTCGAGTCGGAAGTTCCCCAGCAAGCCGGTTTCGCGAGTGAACGAGCGGATGATGCGCTGGAAGAAAGCATCGATGGTGCTGACGGAAAATTCGGCATATCGGTGGAGCAACAACGTGAGCACCTCTTCACTTCTTTTGCGTAGATCGGCCGGTTTGAGGACCACACCTTCTTTGGCTTCTTCGCGGATAATTTCTTCGGCTAAGTCTTGACTTTCCCCTTTTGCAAAATCGCTCAGGTAACGAAGAATGCGATCCTTCATTTCCTGTGTACTTTTATTGGTGAAGGTCATCGCCAGAATGAACCGAAAATATTCAGGTCGTTTCAGGGCGAGCCGAATGTATTCGCGGGCCAGTATGCGGGTTTTTCCGGAACCGGCAGATGAGCGGTAAATGTGAAATGGAGCTGACAGAACGAAAGATATTAAGTGTACGATTTACGATTTTTTTTGGTGAGAATAAATTAAACCTACTCCCCTGAAAAGTTATTTTGAGGCTGTAATTCGGATCGATAATTTTGTTACATTCGAGAAAGTGTATATGCGCAAACTCTACCTACTTTGGCCTAAGTTCTACTATTCGTTTCCGCTTCAGTTGCTGTTCAACAACATCCGCAGAAACATTGTATTGATGCTGTGCTGGATTTTGCTGTTTGCCATGATGACGGGCAACTTTGGCAAATACCTGGGCATCCCTTACCTCTTTCTGGACCCTGAATACCTGAACCATGTCAGCTTCACCAGCTTTTTTTGGATGGGGCTTTTATCAGCCGGGTTTGCCATGGCCTTCCACATCACCTGTTACATCTCGGATGGGCATCGGTTTTCGTTTGTCGGCACACTGCCACGACCTTTCGGAAATTCGTGATCAACAACAGTATCATTCCAATTCTTTTTTTAATCACCTATCTCTACCAGGCCATTCGGTTTCAAATTGACAACGAGCACTGCACGAC
>JABFSO010000365.1 GCA_013140555.1 Cyclobacteriaceae bacterium
TCACAATAGCTACTGCTAACGTAAAGCCAATGGTGAATTTGTGATTATTGTTTTTTTTAACTAGTTGTTCAGACATAACAGTAATATGTTTGTGGTTAAGTTAGTAAATAAACGTATTTGATTTATTTGTTTGTTAGTTGAAGATCGTTTTTACGATCTTATCAAAAACCATATTACCTTGCGGTGAACAATGATTTACCATTCACCGCAATGACAAAATTTATCGAGCTCACCGTTTCCGATGAGGAGCAAACCAAAACCGAATTGATCAAGGTGGCCAACATTGGTCGCGTGTACCCCAGTCCGCAGAACAGCCTGAAGTGCATTGTGGAGTTGAACTACCAAAGTATCAACGATGCACCCGTTTACATGGAAGTAGAAATGCCCTACGAAAAATTACGGTTGAGTTTTTTGAGTTAGATGGTCACTATTCCTCAACAACGGATTTTTGGTTTAACAGCCGCTTCGGTCTGGACTATCTTCATTCTCATTATGAGTTTTAAAGAGATCGGGAGATGGATGGATTACCAATATCTTCCTGCTTTCGACATCTACTTGATGATGGGGGCATTTAGTATTATCGTTTTTATCTGGACGACACATTATGGTGTGGTTATCCATGTGGAGAAGCGCTATATCAAGCGTTATCTCAATGTGTTTGGATTGAAACTTGGCATTAAAAAACCTTTGGGAGAAATTGAGAAGATATTCATCAACCGCCAACTGATTCGGCAATATTTGGATTACACGTTTGATCGTGACAGCTATCAGTATTGGGCTTTCCTCAAGTTGGCTGATGGCGAAAAGATTAAAATAAAATCTCAGGTAAATAAAGGAGTACTGATCAACCGCCTAAGGCAGTATAACCGGATTTTAAAAACAGTGATTATCGATACCACCACCGATCCACCAGAAGAAGTGGACTCCTAAAACGTTCAGTCATCCTACCTGAATCATTGAAACCAGAAATGATTGCTTTTCGTGGCTTATTCAATGATCACCCGAGTGGTTTTAGTCATGGCAGTTCCCTTGTATTGCACATAATAAATTCCACGCGGTAAAGATTCTGAAAGTTCAATTTTTGTTTCTGCTGCGGAAACAGAAACTCGCAACACTTCTGTACCGTTGCTATTCGTCAAGCTAATGCGATCCGATGCGTTAGATACAAAGTTTGTTTTCACTATGATATAATCATGGGCCGGGTTAGGGAAAGTAGATACCTCCAACGGAGCATCGGCCTCCATAGCAATCACATCCGAGTATTCAAATTGTCCATCCATGTCAACTGATTTCAAACGGTAGTAATTGATTCCTTGCACATGAAATGCATGGCTGTAATGATACGCGTGGGTTTCATGGGTATTCTCACCGAATCCTGATTTTGTATCGAGTGTGGTGAAGTTGAGTCCATTCGAAGAATGTTCGATTTCAAAATGGTCAAAGTTCAACTCACTGGCGGTGGCCCATTCAAGATCAATAACTGTATTTTCGTTTTTACCGATGAAGTAAAGCAACTGAATCGGTAACGTAATTGAGCTGGCGTTTTGTACCCATGAAAAAAAGGATGGGTTTGTGCTTTGCAGTGTTGCACTGTTTGCTTGATTGCTGGTGGTATTACTTCCGCCTCCGGAGTTGGTCGTGGTGCCATTCACGTACAAGCCATAGGGGCTTGTGGTGTTGTTGTTAACAATATTGCTTCCGCCTCCCGTGAAATTGATATTGCCATTTACGTATACCTGACCTCCGTTATTCACCGTAAATAAGGTGCCGCCTCCGCTCGCTGTAACATTGCCAAAAACAGCAACACGTCCATTGCGATTAATGGTTATATCACCGCTCGTAACAGAAATCAGATTTTGATAAACAATCAGGTCAGCATAAGCGGGTGGCGCTACATTCGTTCCAACATTCAGATAGGTTGAGCTGACAACGGTAGCGTTGCCTCTTACAATCACTTGTCCGCCCGGTAAAATATTCAGATTTGAATTCAAGGTAACGTTACCATCAATCTGGAGTACTCCGCTCACATTAATAGTTCCTCCACCGTTTACTGTTAAATCGCCACTAATCGTTACTGTTTTTCCTGCGTTGATTTGCAGCGTAGCGCTACCCAAAACATAGTTACCGGTAACATTCAGATTATGATTGACAATGGCCGTCCCCGAATTATGGGTTCCGGTAAGTGAAGGAGTGGCGGCACCAAAACCTGAAGAGTTACTCCAATTTGATGCGGTAGTCCAGGAACCATTCGCCAACGAAGTATAATTTTGAGCGTAGCTATAACAACAGACGATTAAGCAAAAGAGAACAGATAGGGAGGTTTTCATGATTTATAAAAGCATTCGGTTTCCCTGTTAGACAAAAACTTGGCCAGAGCTTGCCGATATTTTTAGAAACCCCCAAACTGGCTCAGAACCTGTTTTTTCAAACAAGTTCGAATAGGTATATTACTTGGAATTAGTTCGGGTGTTTCTATTTTGGAAGCGTGAAACTCAATTTGGGAATATAGAAAGCCGAGAAGAGCTTATTTTATTGAATTGAAACAAGGCTCTTGGCGGAATGAGGCAGGATTCGATTATTAGTAGAAGCGATTTGATAGGTAAGGTTCTTTAAAATAAATCATATGAAGTTATTTCGATTTGGTGAAGTGGGCAACGAGAAACCCGGTATTCTTCTCGATGGCAAGCATTACGATGCATCTGCTTTTGGCGAAGACTATGGCGAACTATTTTTTGAATCGAATGGACTTCAACGCCTGCAAACATGGCTAACGACTCATCGCGATCAACTGACGCAGATCCCGGAAGGAAGCCGATTAGGAGCGTGCTTTCAGCGACCGTCTAAAATTATTTGTGTAGGGTTGAACTACACGCATCATGCCTTCGAAACGAACATGCCCATGCCGAAGGAGCCGATTTTCTTTTTCAAATCGACTACGGCACTCACCGGGCCGAACGATGGATTGATTATTCCGCGCAACAGTAAGAAGACCGATTATGAGATTGAGTTGGCGGTGGTAGTTGGTAAGAAAGCGTTGTATGTAGAAGAGAAAGATGCGATGGACTACGTGGCAGGATTTTGCTTGCACAACGATTACAGCGAGCGCGAATTTCAGTTGGAGCGCAACGGCCAGTGGACGAAAGGCAAAGGCTGCGATTCGTTTGCACCCATGGGGCCATACTTCGTTACCAAAGATGAGGTGCGCGATTTCAATGATTTAAAAATGTGGCTGAAGGTGAATGGCGAGTTGCGCCAGGATAACAATACAGACGACATGATTTTTGAGGTGCCGTTTCTGATCAGCTACATCAGCCAATTCATGACCTTGCTGCCGGGCGATGTAATTTCTACCGGTACACCATCGGGGGTGGGGCATGGTTTTAAACCGCCCGTTTACCTGAAGGCGGGCGATGTGATTGAATTAGGAATTGAAGGATTGGGCGAGCAGCGGCAGGTGGCGCGGTAAAACAGTTGTAAAGTTATGGCACTCACTTATAAAGCCATAAATTGGTTAACTTGTTTTTAGTCTGCGATAGTGAGTTATTGAAACCGCATTCGTAGCTTTTATAATTGACCGGTTTAGTTTTATAGATGTAATTCCCCCACATGCATTTAAACTATCTATTTCGCTTCATCGCTCTGCTTATTTTGAGCTGCACCTTCTTCTCTTTACAGGCACAAACTGCTTGTTTGTGTGCTGAGTTTACACTCGATGTGCGTAAACGTTTTGATGAAAACAAAGTAGCGCTGAACTACGAAGCTGCAAATGCGATTGCCGATGAATTTAAGAAATCGGAAATCTCGTGCTGTCAGGCTATCGGATTTGCATTAGAAGCATCAGTCGCTAACGCCAGAGCATTAACTGAAGAAAGTCGCTTAAGTGCGTTGAGTGCTTTACGAATTCTAAAAGAAGAGTACCACCCATATGCTTCTGCGGAGTGCAACCGCATTTTAGGAGTCTATTATAATAGACAGGGCAATCCGGATAGCTCCATTTATTTTTACTATAAAGCATTGGATCTGATAAAATTTGTTGACGACCCCACACAACAGTCCATGGTATACACAGGAATATCCAGTGTGTTCATGAATCAAAAGCAGTATGAGAAAGGTATTTACTTTACCAAGAAGGCGCTGACCGTTGCGTTGGGAACAACCAAAACTTCATTGCTGGCACAAGCATATTCCAATCTGGCCATCGCCTATTTTTATTCGTATGATACGATTGCATCGAAAAAGTCTTTCTTGGATTCAGCTTATACCACGGCTTTGGAGTCGATGAAGTATGCGCGGAAAGCGGGTGTGCCGGTTAATATTATCAAGAACTATGTGACGCTCGGTGATGTGGCTACCAAGCGTTTGAATTTTAAGGAAGCCTTACTCTACTCCGATACGCTGCTAACCTACATCACACCAAAAACTAATGCCAATGTGCGGTCAGCGATTTTTTCTTTGCGTGCAGCCGCCTTTGTCGGTTTGAATGAGCATCAAAAATCTATTGAGTGGCTGCAAAAGGGATTGGAGCAGGCGATGATTGTCAATAACATCTTTTTAATACGAGAGATAAAATACAAACTGTACGAAGCCTACAAGGCCAGTGGATCGACCGCACTCGCACTTCAATTATTAGAACAATACAAAGTGCTCAGCGATAGTTTAGTAACGAAAGAGAATGCGGAGGCCATTAGTGAGATGGAGCAAAAGTACAATAAAGCGGAAAACGAGCTGACCATTCAGGAACTGGCGGCACAGAAGCAATTCTATTTACTTCTATCCGTAGCCGGTTTGCTGGCGATGATTGCATTTGCTTTTTTCTTACGGCAACAATCGCTGCGACATAAGAAAACAGTTTTGGAAGCTGAGCAACGCCTGAACCGGGCGCGGATGAACCCGCATTTTTTCTTTAATGCACTTACATCCTTGCAACAAACTGCGTTGCAACAAAAAGATGGATTGATGCTCGCCTCACGCTTGTCGCAGTTTAGTGATGTGATGCGCAAAACACTGGAAAGCACCTATCAGGAATACACGACCATCGAAGAAGAAATGGAATTCCTGCGGCAGTATTTAGAAATTCAAAAGAACCGTTACCCGATCGCTTTTGATTTTTCTATCGAAGCGCAAGCCGATGTAGAAATTGATGACTTGTTGATTCCGCCCATGATCATACAACCCTTTGTTGAAAATAGCATTGAGCATGGCATGTCCGGCATTGACTGGAAAGGACATATCGCAGTACGGTTTGAAAAACGTGCAGATGAATTGTATGTGGAGGTGTTGGACAATGGCAAAGGTCTTCAAGCGGAGAAAGTAGAAAAGAATGAGCACATCTCATGGGCAAGTGAAATAATAAAAGACCGCATTTATTTGTTGGCCACAAAAGTGAAATCCAAAGCACGATTTACAATTGGCTCGCCTGCAAGTGGAAAAGGAGTGCTAGTTGCCATTTATCTTCCACTACTTTATAAGAACATGAACGTCCGCAAAAACGCTTAACCGCAATGAGAATTTTAATCATTGATAATGAAACAGATGTTCGGGAGACACTTCATCAATTAATTGAGCAAATCAATCCATCCTTACATGATGTGCAGGAAGCCAATGGCGTAAGCGCGGGGATTTCTCTCATTCACACCTTTCAGCCCGATGTTGTTTTTTTGGATGTGGAGATGGATGATGGCACCGGATTCGACTTGTTGAAAAAAATAGGTGCCCCTACATTTCAGTTAATATTTACAACAGCCTTTAATCAATATGCGGTGCAGGCATTCAAATTCAGTGCAATTGATTACCTGATGAAACCGGTGAATCCGATGGAGCTGGCCAATGCATTAGTGAAGGCATCGCAAAAAGTGCAAGAGAAAAATCTGCAACGCCAACTCGATATTTTACTTCAGCAAGTTTCGGGCAAACCGGTGCTCGAAAAACAAATTGTGTTGAAGGACATGGAGGCAACCTACTTTGTCAAAGTAAGCGACATCCTTTATTGCAAAGCGGAAGGTGCGTACACACAATTCTTTCTGCGCAACACCGATCCAATTTTAGTATCGCGCAATTTGCATACACATGAAGAAATGCTGGCACCGTTGGGCTTTCTCCGCAGTCATCATTCCAGTTTAGTAAACCCCGATCACATCAAACTCTACGACCGTAAAACGGATAGCCTCGTGCTCGAAGGAGGCCACTCGGTGCCGGTGTCGCAGCGCAAAAAAGATGAAATCATCAAAATGCTCGAAAGCCGTTGATGATGAACTCAAGGCAATTTCACTTACATAAGCACCGCAATCACTTGTAAAGTCACCTGCTTACGCGGATAAAAGCGACTCAATTCATACCACATTATGTGTTCTCTTTAGGTTAAAAAAACACCTATGAAGAACATTTTACAATTTTCAATAACCGTGCTTTTGAGCGTGAGTGTGCTCAGTGCAGCGGCACAGCAGTGGAGTGATGTGGGCGATCAGGGGTTTACTACGAGTGTTACTCCAGCATCTTCAGTAAACAGTGTCGATGCTTCAATAACCGGCACTACACCGTATACGGTTCATGTCAATGCGATAGGAGCCATCGTGGTGATGAAATATGCAGCTGGTACGTGGACTGCCCTCCCTTCTCCTGATACAGGATCGAATAATAGTAATCCGACCATCCGGGTTAATAGCCTAGGCGAACCTTATGTAGCTTATGCCAATGGTGGTATAAATGTGAAGAAATTTAATGGCACGGCTTGGGTGCAGGTGGGAGCCGCCAATTTCAATACCACCTTATCCTCATCTGCTGCTGCGAGATGTAGCCTCGATTTTGATTCGGGGAATGTGCCCTATGTTGCCTATATGGGTGGCATTAGTTTTACACAAGTTACCATCGCAAAATTTAATGGAACAGCTTGGGTAGCGGTGGGCCCTGCCAATGTCATTAGCGCCTCCTTCATGAAGTTCGGCATCTCACCAGCGGATGTACCTTACGTTGTGTCCAGCAATGGCACCGTCATGCAGGTTAGAAAATTTGACGGCACATCATGGGTATCGGTTGGCCCTGCTTCTTTTTCAGCAACCTTGGGCATGACCGACATTGTTTTTGATGCTAGCGGTGTTCCTTACGTGCTCTCTAATTACAATCCTGGCCTCGACTATAAAATTACCATCCTTAAGTTTAATGGCACCGCTTGGGCTGTGCTTGGTGTTAGTTATTTTAATGCAGGCTCGGTTGGCGCGAAGGCAAGTTTGGTGATGGATAATGCGAGTGTGCCTTATGTTGTCTATCAAGATGCTAACAACAATAACATTACCACCGTAATGAAATATAATGGTACGAGTTGGGTAACTGTGGGAGGTGCAACAGCTACTCCTTCATCCGGTAAATACCCGGTGTTGATGTTTGATTCAGGAAATACACCTCATTTAGCTTACCATGATGGTCTCTTGGCCGACAAGATTTCTATGGTAAAGTATTGCACGTCTACGGCAGCGATTACAAATACAACCCCAGGCAGTATATGCGGAACATCCGGAACTGCTACCTTATCGGCTACAGGTACCGGAGCTAGTGCATTTTTCTGGTACAATAGCACAGGGCTTAAAGTTGGAGCAGGATCCTCTTATACCACACCAACATTGACCGCCACTGCATCCTACTTAGTAACAGCGCGTGATGCAAGTGGATGTGCGACTCCCCGTTCTACGGTTGCAGCTACTGTTAGCGCGATTCCAACAATTATCGCGACTCAACCCGGTGGCACTTGCCAAGGCCTGTCTGCACCCATAGGCGCAACCGTTAGTGCGGGAACCATCAGTTGGTATACTGCGCCAACAGGGGGGGTACCCTTTGCTACCGGAGTGGCGAATGGAACCGGCATCAATTCCCCTGTGGTAAACACAACCACTACTTTTTATGCCGAGGCTGTCAATAATGGATGCGCCAGCACAACTCGTTCTGCTGTTCAGGCCACTGTGCACCCGACACCGCCAACCCCTACCGCTAATGATGGTAGCAGATGTGGACCAGGGAGTGTGTCTATTTCGGTAACCGCCAGTCCCGGTAGCGTTGAATGGTTTTCAGCATCTACCGGTGGATCCTCACTTGGCACAGGCACAAGTTTCACTACGCCATCATTAACAACCACCACAACCTACTATGCACTGTTAACGGGCATTGCAGGTTGTCCGGCACTCACTCGAGTGCCAGTAGCTGCAATCATTAAAGCTATTCCCACCGTTACTTCTACAACACCCGCTACACGATGTGGCACCGGCACTGTTACACTCACCGCTACACTCAGCGATGAAGGCGGCATCAACTGGTTTACGGCTGCTAGTGGTGGAAGTGCAGTGGGCGCCAACAGTTTTACTACGCCTTCACTCACTGCTACTACTACCTTCTTTGCTGAAGCAGTTGCTGGTGGATGTTCATCCGTGAGTCGCACGCCCGTAGTAGCTACGATAAAACCGATTCCAACGATCACCGCACCGAATGTCTCACGCTGCGGACCGGGCACTGTGGCACTCACTGCTACAAGCGATGGAACGATGAGTTGGTTTGCTGCGGCATCGGGTGGTAGTGCACTCACTACAGGTGGAAATTTTACCACGCCTTCATTGACAGCCACTACACCTTATTTTATTGAAGCATCACTCAATGGTTGCGCTACACTTACTCGCACTTCTGTTTCAGCGGTCGTTAATCCGATACCGGCACTTCCTACGATTTCAGTTGATAATTCAAATATCGCAGCACCGGTTCTCACCTCGAGCAGTGGCAGCGGCAATCAATGGTTTCGAAATGATGTGAGCATCAGCGGAGCAACTAACAGCACCTACACCATCACACAAGAAGGTACCTACAAAGTGCAGGTAACTTTGTTGGGTTGCGTGGGCGCGATGTCTGCAGGGCAAGCATTTGTGATCACCGGAGCAGAAGGCTTCGAACCGAATCAGGTACAACTTTATCCAAATCCGGCTGATGATGAATTGGTGCTAAATCTTTCCGGCTTTGAACCGAAGAAGCCGGTTGGTATTGTGATTGTGGATTTATTAGGTCGTCAGGCGAAAGCAGTCGATGGTGTGGGCGGAGAAGAAGTGCGCATTGACATTCGCGAGATTACATCAGGCCAATACATTGCTGTGATGAAGCAAGGCAATCAACAGGTCACTAAACTATTTGTCAAGAAATTCTAATCTTCCTTTTATGAAAAAGATATTCAATTTGATTTTCGTTTTTAGTTCGGTGATGGTGTTGGTTCACCTCACAGGATGTGGCGGAGGCAGCAACGGCCCCACCGCCAAAGAAGTGAACACACAAAAGTTGATTGCCAACACGTGGAAACTAAATACAGTGACGGTAGATGCAGTTGATAAAACGATTCTCTATGCGGGATTGACAGTGAAGTTTACGGCTACGAGCTATACTTCAACCAGCGGTGGTGTGGTGTGGCCCGCGAGCGGCACTTGGTCATTCACCGATGAAGCAGGTAAGATCATCAAGCGCAACGACAATCAGGAAATCACCATCACCGAAATCAGTGACACGGCCTTGAAGCTCACGCTCACACGCACGCAAGGAACTTTTGGCCCCGGCAGAAGAGAATCGGTGGCAGGTGTGCATGTGTTTAGTTTGGTGAAGCAATAATTTCAAATTGTTTTAATCTACCGAGAAG
>JABFSO010000120.1 GCA_013140555.1 Cyclobacteriaceae bacterium
GGGTATTGATCATCGTGTGTTTCAACAATACGATTTGCATATTCACGTGCCGGCCGGTGCCGTACCGAAAGATGGACCTTCGGCAGGTATTACCATGTTGACTTCACTCGCATCGATCTTTACACAACGCAAAGTAAAATCCAATCTGGCGATGACGGGCGAGATTACCTTACGCGGAAAAGTTTTACCGGTTGGTGGCATCAAAGAAAAAATTCTTGCTGCCAAGCGAAGCGGAATCAAAGAGATTATTTTAAGTGCTCGTAATCAGCGCGATATTGCCGAAATAGAAAAAAACTATGTCAAAGGATTAACTTTCCATTATGTTGACTCGGTAGAGCAAGTTCTGAAAATTGCCTTGTTGAAGGAAAAAGTAGAAAAACCGATGGAGTTTAGTTTAATGGAGCAAAAAACAGGAAGTGCGATGTGAGAGGATCCAAATCGTTATTTGTATAACTTCTTAAGCGTTCCTATCTCTCGCCAATTGGCAATTGCTATCCCATCACTGCGGGTATAACTTTGCGGACCATCATAGATCAGTACGCCACCTCGCTGCGAGGCGTAATCATTCCACTTACGAAGGTGCGCGAGATGATCTTCCCGAAAGGTTTGAGTGGACTTTATTTCAATAGGCAGAAGTTTCCGACCGTTCTCAGCCAGCAAATCAATTTCCACGCCTTTATTGTCACGCCAATAGTAAAAGGAAGTTTGGCTTCCTGCGTTGTGTTTATTTTTCAAACATTCCGCAATGGCATAGCTTTCAAAGAGCGATCCTCTAAAATGGGAGTTCGTCAGTTCTTTTTCAGATTTAATACCCAACAACGAACAAGCCAAGCCTGTATCATAAAAATACAGTTTAGGTGTCTTTACCAATCGCTTATTAAAATTCTTATGATGAGGTTTCAATAAAAAAATGACAAAGCTACTTTCCAATACGCTCAGCCAATTTTGAGTAGTGCGCACATCAATCCCACACTCGTTCGCCAAAGAAACCAGATTTAATTGTTGCCCAATTCTTCCGGCACATAATTGTAAGAAACGAGTGAACAGAATGGTGTCAGTAATATTCTTAAGCTGGCGCACATCTCGCTCCACGTAGGTGCGAATATACGCGGAGTACCAAACCGAAGGATTACGCTCCCGATCATGCACTTCCGGATAACAACCTTTCCAGATTAAATGATCGGTGTTTTCTCTTTTGGTTGGCACTTGCGAAAGTTCGCTGTAACAAAACGGGAGTAAATCAATATAGCCGATTCGCCCCGCCAATGTTTGTGAGATCGATTCTTGCAGCAAAAAATTATTGCTGCCTGTCAGTATGAACAAGCCGTCTTTTTTGGTGTTGTCCAGAATCTTTTGAAGATAGCTGAACAATGCAGGTACCCGTTGTGCCTCATCGATGATAGCTCCGTTTTTGAAACGTGCCAAAAATGCACGCGGATCATTATCCGCCATTTGGCGTTCATCAGGATCTTCTAATGATACGTATGGCTTCTTCCCAAATGTTTCGAGCACTAGGGTAGTCTTTCCACTTTGACGCGGACCTACCACAGCTACAGAGCGGAACTCTTTAGCTAATATCCGTAACCATTTTTTCGCTTCTCGATATACCATAAAAAACAGCATTCAAAAATAGTACATTTTCACGAAAATTTAATAGGCTTTTCAAAAAAGCCTTATTTTGACTCAATTTAGATGTTTAATTGGTACAAATCATGCATTCGAATGCATGATTTGTACTATTCACTTTTTTTTAATGGTGTTTAATTGCACCAAAAGTAGTGTTTGCTTTCACCGTATTTATTGTCTGGTAAGACTGTAAACAGAACCAAAAAGACTCTAATGAAATTCTTTTTCATTTCTCCAATTGGTTCTACCTTTACAACTTATCATGAATACGCAAATGGAAAAAATTGGAGGACTTACACCGCAGGAAATCGTAAAAGAACTGGATAAGTATATCATCGGTCAACATGACGCGAAACGCAATGTGGCCATTGCTTTGAGAAACAGATGGAGAAGAATGAATGTGCAAACAGATATTAAGAATGATATCATTCCGAATAATATTTTGATGATCGGAGCTACAGGCGTTGGCAAAACAGAAATTGCGCGTAGGCTCGCCAAAATAGCAGATGCTCCTTTTGTAAAAGTGGAAGCATCCAAGTTTACAGAGGTTGGATATGTAGGGCGCGATGTAGAAAGTATGGTGCGCGACTTAGTTGAGCAATCGGTAAATATGGTAAAAGCGCGCAAGAAGGAAGAAGTAAAAGAAAAGGCAGCGGTAACGGTAGAAGAAATTATTTTAGATGCCCTGATTCCACCCATGCGCAAGTCAACAGGTTTTCAAATGCCTAATGGAGATGCCGAAGATGTACCTTCTTCGGATGTGGAGTTAAATGAGCGAACACGCAATTTGTTTCGAGAGAAAATAAAAAATGGTGAACTGGAAGAACGGAAGATCGAAATTGATATTAAGCAAAGCGGAGCACCAGGCGTAGGTATGATTGGTGCAGGGATGATGGATGAAGTTTCAATGATGAACCTGCAGGAGATGCTAAGTGGCATGATGCCTAAGAAAGCGAAAAAGCGAAAGGTGACAGTGGCAGAGGCGCGAAAGATCTTGATGGAAGAAGAGGCAGCTAAGTTGATTGATATGGATGAAGTAAAGGAAGAAGCCATTCGCAAAGCGGAGGATGCTGGTATCATTTTTATTGACGAGATTGATAAAATCGCCTCAGGCTCCGGTAAGAAGGGAGGAAGCGGTCCAGATGTGAGTCGCGAAGGCGTCCAGCGCGACTTGCTGCCGATCGTAGAAGGTAGCACAGTCAACACAAAGTATGGTTCAATCAAAACAGATCATGTATTGTTTGTAGCGGCTGGTGCTTTTCATATTTCAAAACCTTCAGATCTGATACCGGAATTGCAAGGCCGCTTTCCAATTCGTGTAGAACTCAATAGCCTCACACAAAATGATTTTGTTCGCATCCTTAAAGAACCAAAAAATGCATTGACCAAACAGTATCAAGCACTTTTTCAGGCCGAAGATGTTTCTATTTCATTTGATGATGAAGCAATTAATGAAATCGCACAAACAGCTTTTGATATCAATGCTGAGATTGAAAATATTGGAGCGAGACGATTACATACCGTGATGAGTAAATTATTAAATGAGTTTTTATTCGATGTGCCTGATAAAATTCAACCACCGGCCTCACTAATCATTACAAAAGAAATGGTGAAGGAAAAATTGAGTGGATTAATAAAAAATAAAGATCTGAGCGAATACATTCTTTAAATAAAACGGCTACCGTTGCAATCAGTTGATCCCTAAACTTACCCCCATTGAGAAGTTATTGTGTAAGCAGATAAACCTGGCTGTATTGCTATCAACGAATAAATTTTGGAGAGAAAGGAGTATTTCGATTCTGCCGGTAACGGTTTTGATTCTTTTTAGCTTAGTGGACGAATCAGCGGTCGCTCAATCAAAGGATTCTGTAAAAGAAAAGCGAAACTCTATTACAAGAGCCTACAAGCAGGGTATGCGATTAATTACGACTACGCCTACGGATACTATTCTAAACGCGAAGAACTCAGATCCTTTTTTGCCTTATGAGGGTAAAATAATTCGGTTCATTTACTTTCAACAAATCGGATTTGAAAAATCCATTTACGATAGTACGAGACGCATTAATTCAGCCATCAGCGAGTTTGCCAATGATCTGCACTCACCTACGCGCGAGTCAACATTGCGCAAGCATCTCTTCATTAAGGAAAACATGCGTGTGAATCCTTACTTGTTGGCAGACAATGAACGCTATTTGCGCGATCGGGATTTTTTGTTGGACGATCGGATTGTAGTAACTCCAGTATCACCGAATTCAGATTCTGTGGATGTTACTATTATCACTCGTGATGTTTTTAGTGGTGGCGCCAATATAGCAGGCGATTTACCTCGTGCTCCTCAGGTGAGTATGTATGATAACAATTTCTTAGGTCGTGGACAGCGAATTGAGTTGACCTTATTAAATGATCCCAATAGAAGTCCTGAATTTGGTTTTGCCACCTCGTATAGAAAGAGTAGCATTTTCGGTTCGCTGACAGATTTGGAAGTAGGCTATACACAAATGAAATCAGGAATTTTATACGGAGCCGAGAATGAATATTCTTATTTTGTTCGATTAAACAGACCATTGGTTTCTACCTATTCACGACTAGCAGGAGGTGTGGATATTAGTAGCAACAGATCGCAAAATGTTTTTATGAAGCCTGATAGTGTGTTTACTTATTACAATTATAATCAGATCGATTTATGGACAGGCTACAATTTTGGTATTTATCCGAAGCGGGCAAAAGCGTTTCGCTATTTTCTGGCTGCACGCTATTTTGATGGAAGTGTGTTTGATCAACATCGCGAGTTAGAATTACCTGATGCATCGCGCAGTGTACGTGTGGTGGCATACCTATCTGAGTTTACCTTGTATCGCCAGGAGTTTTACAAAACCCGATTTGTTTTAGGTTTTGGTAGAACAGAGGACGTACCGTTTGGTCTATCTCTTTCCTTTACCGGAGGACTTGCCTCGCAGTATGGAAGTGAACGAGCTTATACGGGTGTCAAACTTATGTATTCTTGGGTAAATAAGCAGGGCAGTATTTTTCGTTTGGACTTGCAGTCCGGGGCGTTCATTAAGAAAAGCGCTTTTCAGGATGGTGTATTCAATACGCGCATGTCATATTATACACCTGCTTATCGATTGAGGAAGTACAAAGTGCGAACTTTAGTGAGTGGCAGTTACACAACCCTTTTTCAGCGTACACTTTCTGGTTATACCACGATTGCCCGAAGCGACTTAGAGGGGTTTATCACTTCTTTGGCACAAGGAAATCATAAATTTCAAATGAAGGTAGAATCTACTTTGTATACCCCTTGGAGCTTGTTGGGTTTTCGGTTGGCACCTTTCGTGGGAGCTGATGTGGTAACAATAGATTGTAAAGAATGTGTATCCGGATCAGGCACAGCGTATGCACTTAGCTCCGGCATTCGCATGCGAAATGAAAACTTGATTTTTGGTACGATTGAATTTCGCGTGGTGTATTTCCCAACTTCCGATTGGAGTTCCAGCTTCTGGAGGACACAGTATAATCAGAATTTGAAAATCAAAAGTTCGGATTTAATTGTACGTCCGCCTTCATTAGTGGTATATTGAAGGATCAGAAGTTGATTATGAAGTTGCGAATTCTACTCATCGTTTGTTTAGGACTATTCAGTTGGCAACATGCCATTGCATGGGTATATCCGGAACATCGCAGAATAGCCATATTAGCTATTCAAAAATTGCCTGAAGCGCAGCGCATCGTATTAGAGCATCTATGGGCAGAAGCACGAACCGGGCACGAAAACCGATTGACGCCCAGCTTATTCGATTTACAAAATCCGCTACGCCCCAAACAATTAGATTATGCTTCGTGGATGGGCATTGCAGGAGACCACAGTTGTTCTCCGGATGCCATGCTGAAAACCGTTTTGTATAGCGACTGGATTTTACGAGTGGCAGAAATTACTTTTCATTTGGAAGCAGACTTGGCAAAAGCGAAAAACGCCAGTCAGTTAATTAATGCGTTGCGCGATTCGGATATTAAATTACAACGAGCAGATATTGATTATGCCACTCGGGCAGGTTCGAATAATGTTCATTTTTTACTTTCGCGCAGAACATCCAGCGAACGTGCGGAAGAATTTTTAGCCAACAGCTTGCGCGATAGCGTAGACTTGAACGCTATTGCTGCCTATGCTTGGTTTCACACTTTAGCTCTAAGAAAAGCAACACTCTATGCGGCAAGGACTACTCCGGCAGAACAAAAAGCAGCTTTGGCTTTAGCGGCCTTGGCCGATGAGGCGTTTGCTATTCACTTTTTGCAAGACATGTTTTCGGCCGGGCACATTGCCGGTACCTGGGGCAATGCTTCGTTGCGTAAGGGCACGCACGATTACTACAATGAACGTGGCCTCGAAGTGATTACATGGGAAGGAACGAAGCGTGTAGCGAAAGGAGATGCGTATATGCGTGATGAAGATGCTGATTTTGCGGCAGAAGCCGTTAAGCTTAGCTTGCAACAATTGATTGGTGCTGCAGAAGGTAATTCTACAAAGTCCAACACAGATTGGCTCAATGTAAAATTGCGACCCGATACATTGGATGTTTGTAAGAATACTCTTTTACCCAATGGCAAACTTGATTTTGATTTGGTAAAAGATGTGTTGATGAAAACTCCGGTTCCTGGATTAGGTTCTGGTTTAGGTGAGCTTCCTCGGTTTCGATCTGAGCTGGGATTGTTTCTGGGTGTATCTACTTCCGTGAATGTTTCTTCCATTCGGGGTGGATTTGCTTCGGGGCAAGAAGTGCCCGGAAGTGTGGCAGGCATTGAAGCAGATGTGATGATTGGTTATGGCTTGGAAGGTGTGCTAAACCAAACGGGTGATGGCCTAGTTTTCTTTCAGGCGGGCTGGCGACAAGATTCCCCTTCGTCTACACAATTTTCAACCAACGATCCCAACTATCAGGCTAACACCATTACATCCATTATTCCGGGGCGATCGGCTTATAGCGTTCGATTGCGTTTGCCTTTTTGGCTAGTACCCGGAGATTTACTTTTGGCAGGACCAATCTTAGGTTTCACTCATCCAAAAGCATTTCAAAAAATAGCAGTTGAAGCTGTGAATGGAGGTGTGATAGGCTGGCAATCGCGATTTGCTACGCCCATAGGTAGATTTCAATTTGTTTTAGGTCGTGAGGTAGGAATATCAATCTATGGATTAGGTGGCACTGCCGATGCATTATTTGTTCCTACAAGCTCAAACACGTTAGCCATCGTAACATACAAGTCGATTAAATATGATTTTCCATTTTTAGAATATCAACCCGTTCGCTCGTTTTCACAGTCGCAAAGCTCGGCACTGAAGTTGCAATTTTCCTTTGGTGTAGATGCTCCTTTCAAAACAGCAGCCATCACGCCTGTGGCTCAGACTGATTTTGAGCTAAAACCCATCTGGTATGTGTCTGTGCGCTTAATTTTTAATTGGCGATATTACTTTTAGTCTCGGCTAATCAACTTTTTTCGGATAGTGAAACCATTCCATTTTCCCACTTCCGAATTTCAGATTACTCCAATGGTCACGTGAAAATGAAATGATGGCCGCTCCGCAAGTTGGAACGTTTACAATGGCTCCATTGGAAATCGCATTCACAAAATCAGTCAGCCCAGGGTTGTGACCAAATAGTAAAGCAATTTCTTCGTCATCGTTTTTCCGATCTGGAATTTCTTGAACTACCTGCAAGATGATTTCTTTCTCTGCATGATAAAGTCTTTGGTCAACTATGACTTTGTTGGATGGAAAATCTAACTTCTTGGTGATATGCCTGCAGGTCTCCATTGTACGCACAGCTGGGCTTGAAATCATGTAGTCGGGTGTGATCTTCATTTCATGTAGCAATTTGCCCATTCGGGGTGCATCTTTCTCGCCACGTTTGTTTAGCGGACGATCAAAATCATCCAATGAGGGATCATCCCAACTGGATTTTGCATGGCGTATGATAATCAGCTTTTTCATAGACGACAACTTCAATAATGATGACTAGCTTCGTTGTTTATTCCTAGTTAAATTTACGAATCCTACTCGTATCTTTGCAGTACATGGAAAAACGACCTCTTCGAAAAGAAATCAAATATACCAGCCTTTATTACTTTGTTCGGTTTTTGATTTTTTCATCTAATCTGATGCCACGCAAATTGTGGTTAGCGTTTTGCGGATTCTTGGGAAAAGTGGCTTATGCATTTTCACCCAAGCCACGTGAGCGCGCGATATTCCATCTCGGTCTTGCATTTGGTAGGGAGAAATCGCCTCGGGAAATAGTTGACTTGAGCAAAGAGATGTTTGTGATGATGGGAAAAAACGCGGGTGATATTTTGAGATCACTCAAAGTGAGAACATTGGCTGATCTGGAAAAATTTTTGACCACGCATGGATTGGAGAATTATGAAAAAGCTTTTGCCAAAGGAAAAGGCGTTATGTTTTTGACCTCGCATTTAGGCGCATTTGATTTGCAGATCACTAATATGGCTTTGCGTGGACTTAACCCTAATATTGTGGGCACAGCATTAAAAGATGAACGATTGAATGCACTTCTATGGGAATACCGAAATGCCTTCGGAGCGATCGCTATCGAGCGAGGCAAAGAAAGCGTACGATTATTCAAAGTGTTAAAATCTGGAGGATCGATTGCTATTTTGATTGATCAAGATACAAAAGTGAAGAGCCGCTTTGTTAATTTTTTTGGAATGCAGGCCGCCACTCCTATTGGCGCTACTATTTTAGCTTTACGCACTGGCGCTGCTGTCGTACCTACCTATATTTATTTAGATGACAACGGACAACAACAGATGCACATTCTTCCGGAAATTCCATTGATCATTTCGGGAGATGAGGAAACTGATTTAGTTGTCAATACGCAGCGATTCACTGACTTCACCGAAAAAATTGTGCGCGAGCATCCGGAGCAATGGGTGTGGATGCACGAGCGCTGGAAAACCCGCCCGGGCGAAGAAATCCGATAGAACTATTTCATTGTTACATTCATCTATTTGCTAATGAGTTGTTAAATCCACTCATACATGGAGAAATAATTTGTGATCCGTGTCGTTTATTGTAACCTTTTAGTCTGCATTGCAGTAGTACCAAGATACCGAAACCATTAGTTATGAAGAGAAGTTACATTATAGCCGCGGGTATTGTTGTTGTGATACTTATTGGCTTTTTTGTTTTTAATCGAACAAAAGCCAGTGGCGCTGCCGATATCATTGCGCTTGTGAAGAAAGGCGAATTTCGGGTAGAAGTGGAAACTACCGGAGAGTTAGAAGCCAAAAATTCCGTAAAGATTATGGGCCCCGGTAGTGTCCGCCAATTTCAAATTTGGGAGGTGACACTTCAAAACATTGTAGACGAAGGAACAGTCGTGAAAAAAGGCGATTGGGTAGCTACGCTTGATCGCTCCGAGTTTCAAACCAAATTCAATCAAAAACAAATTGATTTTGAAAAAGCCAATTCCAAATTCGTGCAAACACAATTGGACACCACGCTTCAAATGCGTCAGGCACGCGATGAGTTAATCAACTTAAAATACGGTGCAGAGGAAAAGGAGATTATTTTACAACAATCCAAGTTTGAGCCACCGGCCACCATCAAGCAAGCTGAAATTAATCTTGACAAAGCACATCGTGCTTATCAGCAAGCATTAGAAAATTATAAAATTAAGCGCAACCAGAATGTAGAGAAAATGCGTGAGGTAGAAGCCGAATTGCGCAAAGTGAAAGGTGACTTTGACGGCATGAGTACGATTCTGGAATCGTTTAATGTAATGGCTCCCGAGGACGGAATGGTAATTTATGAGAAAGGATGGGACGGAAAACCAATTAAAGCAGGATCGCGCATCGGCATGTGGGAGCCCACAGTCGCTACGCTGCCGGATCTAACCAAAATGCAATCGAAGACATTTGTAAATGAAGTTGATGTGCGTAAAGTGAAGCCAGGACAAAAAGTATTGATTGGTTTGGATTCAAATCCGGAT
>JABFSO010000024.1 GCA_013140555.1 Cyclobacteriaceae bacterium
TGGTTTGAATGTGTTTTACCTGAGACACGTTCCATTCAATCACCAATCCTTTGGCAATGCCATCAGCCACCTCTTTTCCATATAATAGCTCCACCATATATAGAGCTGCATCATATGATTTGGCACCTCCGGCCGAGGTAATTGCTCTTCGATCATGTACAAAGCTTACATTTTCATGAACTTTCAATTTTGGATAAGCTCGCTTAAACTTTGCAATATCTCCCGGAAAGGTAGTGCACTCATAGGTGTCTAGTAATTTGGCTTCGGCTAGCACAAAAGCACCATCGCAAAGAGAAAGAGTATAGAGTGCTTGCTTTCCACTCAGTGCAACAAAGGTCAGCAACGTTTCATTTTCTAAGTCGGTGTCCATACTATGCTCTGCACTGGGCACTACCAAAATATCAATAGCCGGATAATGATCTTCAAAGCCATAATCCGGAATCAACTTTAAGCCTTCGAAAGTGGTAATGGTATCACGCTTGGGCGCGATGGTAAACACTTCGATTGCATTGGAAGTATGGAAACGTGTGTGTTGAAATACATCCATTGGGGCAATTAATTCAGAATTATATACCCCATCTACTACCAGAAAGGCGGCACGCAATGGTTTTGTTTGTTGGATGGGCGATGCCAACGGAGTCTTTGTTTCTTTTTCACCTTCTTGGCAGGAGAACACCCAACCAAAAATCAAACTCATGAGCAAAATCCGCATCTGATTTTTATTAATTTCAAACAATCAAAAACATACAATGAGTAAAGAAACTCAAAAAAAGGCTGACACTAAAATAAAGAAGCCGATCATCAAGAAGTTTAAAGGTGTTTTAGAAGACCCCGGCCTTTCAGTAGACGCGGCATTCATCTCATTTCCATTTGATGTGCAGAAACTTTTTGGAACACGCGGACAGGTAAAAGTGAAAGTCACTTTTGATGGTTATCCTTACCGGGGCATTCTGTCTATTATGGGTGGAGGTAAACATGCCATTTTGGTGCGTAAAGATGTGCGCCAGGCAATTTCAAAGAACATTGGTGATGCAGTGAATGTGGTGGTAGAACAAGATTTGGAAGAGCGGGTAGTTGATTTGCCAAAACCGTTGCAAGATTTGTTGTCGAAGAGCCCGAAAGCAAAAGTATTTTTTGATACTCTTTCTTTTACCAATCGCAAGGAGTATGCCGTATGGATTGCATCGGCAAAGAAGGAAGAGACTTTAATAAAACGCCTGGAGGCCACATTGACCAAATTGAAAGCTGGAAAGAAAAATCCGTCTGAAAAATAAACATCGCACAGAATGAATTATCTTTCCGTTGAATTTTCCAATACGAAAGCATGAATCGGATCATTACATTACTTTTTTGTTTCGCCAGTGTTACGGCTTTTGCACAAGTGCAAACCGGCAAGGCTTCATTCTATGCCGACAAATTTGAAGGTAAGTCTACCGCCAGTGGAGAGCGCTATAAGGCTTCTAAAATGACAGCCGCGCATCGCACGCTGCCTTTTGGCACGAAGGTGCGTGTCACCAATTTGGCGAACAACGAATCGGTTATTGTGGTGATCAATGATCGTGGCCCTTATATTGAAGGAAGAATCATCGATTTGTCAAAAGCAGCAGCCGAGAAATTGCATTTTTTCAATCAGGGTACAGCCGATGTAAAACTAGAAATTGTAGACGCAACTGATGGAACGGGCGATACACAACCGGTGCCGGTAGATCATGTTACGGTAGACGAAAAGGAGATTTATGATTTTAATATCAGCCGCGTTACACTCAAGGGTTTTGGTGTGCAATTGGGAACTTATCAGGAATTAGTAAATGTGATGAAGATAGTGGATAACATGAAAGGCACCTATAAAAAGCGCGTGGCCGTTCAGGTGAAGATTGTTTCAGGTGTGAAATATTACAGCATTATGCTTACCGGTTTTTCGAAACGTGAAAAAGCACAATCCATGCTCGATGAACTGCGTAAAAAATTTCCGGATGTTTTTGTGGTGGACTACAGTAAATAAGTCGGCAACCAAAATAAATCTCAAACGCCTGTAACAATTCAAGCAATCGGAAGTCTAGTAGCTGCCGATTGATTATGAAAAAAATAATTCCCGCTTTCGCGATGGCCTTTCGCGCAATGAAAGGTCAAATTTTCCAAACATTTCTTTCCATTCTAGGAATGATTATCGGGGTGGCCGCCTTGGTTGGCATACTCTGTCTGATTGACGGCATGGAGAAATTTGCCAAAGATCAGATCACACAAACCACTTCGCTCAATTCTATTTTAGTTTCATCCAAATCCACTCGTAGTGAAAATGGCGTTGTGGTAAAGAAAGATACCTTCGCCTATATTTCACCTGCGCAATTTGAAAAATTACAACATGATCTTTCCGGGCAAACGAAAATGATGTTGCTTTCCACGCAATCTGCGGAAGTCGTTCATCCGACCACGTCCAAAAAAATGTTAAGCGTGTGGTATGGAGCTACTCCTTCTATGGATGACAAAGCTAAGTCTAAGTTACTTGCAGGCCGTTTACTCGATCAACAAGATGTTCAATCGTCACGCAAAGTAGCCCTCGTGAATAAAACATTTGCCAAATTGTTTTCTCCTGCTGATTCGGCTGCGGCATTGATTGGAAAACAACTGGTGATGAAGGGAGAAAGTTATGAAGTGATTGGCGTAGTGAATCTATCTACCAAGAGTCCCGAAGTTTTTGTGCCGATCACCTTATTTAGTCCAACTGATTTTAAAAATTATCCACCATCGGTGATCATCGAAGTAAACGAAGTAGGTCAGGTCAATCCCGTAAAGGAAAAAATAAGTGAGTGGTTGAAGAAAGAGTATGGAAAGCAGCGGGCCGACTTTGATATTGCCACGAATGGATTTCGGGTGGAGCAAGCGGAACAAGGCTTCCGATTGTTTCGGGTGATTATGGGTTTGATTGTAGGCATCTCTGTCTTGGTGGGGGGTGTTGGTGTAATGAATGTGATGTTGATTTCTGTGACGCAACGCACTACGGAGATAGGTGTGCGCAAAGCACTCGGTGCCAAACGTCAGGATATTGTATTTCAATTTTTGGCAGAGTCGATTTCTATTTCTGCTTTTGGGAGTTTGTGCGGATTGATTTTGGGCGTGTTGGGCACGATGGCGACCATCCCGATTATTCGTGCCATTACCAAGGTTCCTTTTCAGGCTTCGTACACGTGGAATACAATTGTTTTGGTTTCCCTCATCGCGATTGTGGTCGGAATTGTTTTCGGAACGTATCCGGCTTTGCGCGCTTCGCGATTGGATCCGGTGGAAGCGATTCGCAGGGAGCAATAATTATTTCATCTCGCTGATCCATTGGCGCACGAGTTCGACACCTTCTTCGTGCACCAATTTTCTTCCCAGCTCCGGCATCATGATTCCGGGGTGAGTGGACTCGATGCGGTATTGTAAAATTGATTCTTCCGGTTTGCCGGGAACAATCCCAAACAATCGCCCACCTGATCCTTTGCCGGCAGCCACTGGTGCTTTTCCAATGCCAAGCTGCGCGCTGGCGTTCACCGATGCGAGCAAATGCAGCCCACTTGTTTTTGCTGGTCCATCTGCACGATGACAATGCGCACAATTGATTTCGAGCCAGGCCCGTGCGCGTTCATCGATGGATTCATTTTTGTTTTCATAGGAAGCGAGAAGTGGAATGCTTTTATGATCCGGCAAGCCTTCTAACACATTGGCGCGTTGCCACGCAATTAGTTGATTGCTGGAATCATCATGACTGTTCAGTTGCCGCGCACTGGGACCGATGGGAGAAAGTTGATCGCCACGCAAATGGCAACCCTTGCATTGGTTGACGTTGGGCACGGAGTAATTCACTTTTCTTTTTTCGCCATTGAAGTGGAGCCACTCCACTTCTATATTTTTTCCGGCCACTTCCAGATACGCTTCGGTTTGCTCGTCATTCCAAATGTAGGGCAGTGCTTTCCAGTTTCCATTTTCTAGAATGAGCAGGCGCGTTTCTAAAATTCGTTTTTGTTCTTCCGGTTTTCGGAAGTCGGACGGGTAATAAAAATTTTTGATAAGGACGGTGCCTTCCGGAAAGTTGAGTACTTCGGTAGCATGGTAGCTCGCTTTTTTTCCTTTCGGGATTTTGACAAAGCGTTTTTTAAAAGCGTAGTCGCTGAATAAAGGCGAATTGAGCGAGTAGCTGATGACGCCTTCGGCAGGTTGTAAATTTTTTAATTCTCCTTCAAAGAAATGATAGCCTGACAATTTTTCAGCACCCAACGCGCTGAGGTTGGGAGCGAGTGATACTTCCTCTTGGGCAACAATGATCTCCGGTTTTTTTTGCTGACACGAAGCGATCAGTAAAATAAGTGTGCAGCATTTTAAAAACGTTTTCATGGCAATGCAGCTTTTTTGTCGCATGCGAATGGTGCACCATCTTTGGATAGTGCTTTAAAATCGTTGGCGGCATCTAAGTTCATGAAGGTGATTTCGCCATTTTCAGAAACGCAGATGTTGCGTTCTTTTTGTTTTGGATTTTCGATGCCATCATACACCACATCGGGTGTGTCGAAGAATGATTTGGTGAGCAGGAGTTTACCGATGTCGCTTTGCATTGTGGGAAACCAATGGCTGTTTTCAAATTGGTTGTGGTGAATGTTGATTTGATATGGAAACGGGTTGTAGAGTGAATCTTCGCGGAAGCGGTTGTTGACAGACTGCACGCCACCAATAGCCCCTTCTTGTTGCTGCTCGCCTTCGTTGAGGGCGGCAACCATTTCGTAGCTCACGATGCCCACGCCTACCGTGCGATTGTCGGTGAGAGTGTTGTCATAAAAATCCACATTGTGAGTAGCGAGAATCATCACACCCGTGCCGGGAGGAATGCTGGCCACTACATTTCCTTTCTGCGCAAAGTTTTCGTGGTTGTTGTCGTGGATGTTGTTTTTGTAAGCTTTGGCAGTGTGGCCATAGCGTGTGAGTTCGGGAAGATCGAAGATGAGCAGGCCGCCCGTGTTTTCGTAGGCTTCGTTGCCGTAGATTTCTACCCACTTGGAATTTTCGGCTTCGATGCCCGCTACATTCCAGTAGGCTTTGTTATTGCGAATAATGACTGAATCAGATTGGCCAACGTAGATGCCGGCATCGGAAGAGCCCATGGCGATACACTCTTCGATGAGTACACGTGTACACAAAACCGGGTAGAGCGCGTACGCGCCATTTTCAGTTTTAGGTCCTTCGGCCCAGGCCGAACGAATTCTGCGAAAGGTGATTCCTTGAGTGTCGTTTACTTTTAGATTATCGCCTTTGGCATCTTCGATGGAAAAGTCTTCGAGCACTATATTTTGTCCGTTGCTGATGTGCAAGCCTTCGGCTCCTTCGGTTTGGTTTTTCCAGCTGAGAATCGTTTTGTCTAAACCTTTGCCTTTGATGAGGATATTCTTTTTACCATCGAGCGTAATACTTTTGGTGAACATGAAGTGGCCTTCCGGCAAATGAATGGTGTCGCCATCGGCAGCGGTGATGAGTTGCGTCTGCAACGATTTTTCGATCGTTTGCCACGTGATCGGTGGTTGACTGTCGTTAGCGCATTGCATGCAGATCAATGCTACAATTGCAAGTAGAAAGAGCTTCATAGGTTTAAATGAAAATGGAAGCTACTTATTTTTTGGGATAGGACAAACGGGAACGTGATGAGTGAAATGATTATTGATGTGCTACGTGCTGGCGTGGGCAAGGGATGGAGGCATGCATTGGAGCCCGAAGTGGCCTGTGTGATGGATTGGCGACTGCCGACAGCCCGGTGGCAACTCAAAACGCAATGCAATGCGTTTTGAGTAAGCCAATGCCCCCAAGCTTTTAATTTCTATTTCTTTGTTTTCAACCCAAACAAAAATCGCATCACATTAAACGGGCGGATGATCCAAACGTAAAACGCGGTGCAACTCGCAGCGGTGAGAAAACAGATCATCCAATATTTGGCAGAGATGCTCCAGTTCCACTGACACACATAGTATCCGATGGCGATAATGACAGACTGATGCAGAATGTAAAATGGATAAAGGCCTTCGTTGATGGGTGCAAGCCAGCGGCTCGGTTTGTTAAGGTAATGTTGCCCAAAGCCAATGATGGTGATGACGGTGAACCAGCTAACAAAGATAGCGCTGACATCAAAAATGGTTTCGATGGTATCGATGTGTGCGGGCAACGAGATGAGCTCGCGGAAATGAAAGTAGCAGATGTAGAAAGGAATGAGCGAGAAAATTAGTGCGATGAAAAAATGCTTGCGGTTGTTACCGATGGCTTGCCACAAGGCAGGAATGGAGTAGCAAATGCTGCCCATGAGAAAAAATGAAAAGTAGTAAATGAAGTAGGCCCAATCGTTCAACAGGTCGTGTGTCTCTTCGGGAAAGAAGGGGCGCAAGATGATTTGGCTGATGAGAATGAGTAATGATGGTATGAACAGCGTGGCGGCCGGTGAGGAGAGAATCTTCGTACACTTCTGTCGGAAGTTTTCGGAGTTGGGTGATCGCAGGTATTTTAAAAATGGCAGCGCGAGCATGGAGTAGACGAGCAGATATAAAATGAACCAGAGGTGATGCCAACTGAGGCTGCCCGCAGGGTAAGCTTTGAATTCGAATACAGTTTTGTAAAAATCCCAGTAGGTGGCGTATTGACTGATGCGCTCGTAATAGATTTGTGGTGGCACGATGACGAACATACCAAAAATGAGTGGCACGAGTAGGCGTTTGTATCGGTCTTTGCGAAACTGACCTGATGTGCGTGAACCCAGTGCGATGAAGGTGCCCGCTCCGGAAATGAAGAGCAACAACTGCATGCGGAAGTTGTGCGACCATATCATCCAATATTGAAAAGTGGTGGTGAGCTCGTTGTTTTTTACGTGCCAGCCCCAGTGGTTGAACCACATGCCAGTGTGGAAGAAAAGGAGAATGATGATGGCGATTACACGCAGCCAGTCGAGGTCGTGCCTGCGTTCGGTGAGTGAAGAGGTGTTTGTGGCGATCATGTGTTTTAGATTTTGGGCAAAGAAACGTGAGGCGATGCGGAAGGTAAGGCTGTTTTTATAGACAGGAAGACCGATTTTATAAAGTCGAACGCGGTTTGTGGCCGTTTTCCAACCTTTCGAGAGGGCTACGTGTCAAAGGCGTAGAAACAAAAAATAACTTTATGAGAAACTTAATCATTCTGTTGGTGCTGGTGGCCGGGCTGGCAAGTTGTTCGAATGACTCGTCTTTGCTTGAAAAGTCGAAAGAGTTGAATGCATCAAGTCAACAAAAGTGGGTGTTGGTGAAAATGACAAGCGCGTGGGGATTAGGATCGACCACAGGATCAGCGATGCAGTGGCAGGAATATTTTGTTTTTAACAAAGATGGCACTTTTACTAAAAGTCGCGAACAAGAGAGTGCTACGAAATCAGCGACCGGCACGTTTGCTATTGTTACCGAAGCAGGTCAACAGTTTATTGAGTTGACGTACACTGGTGGAGATGAGCTGAAGGCGAGCTGCTACCCCAAAGAGCGATTGGAGAAAGTTTCGGTTGATTTATTGCGGGGTACTTGGGGACATTGTGATGGCCCTACTTTAGATTATGCTATAGAGAATCTAACAGAACAATAAAATAGATGTAGGAGTGTAGGGTAAGGGGGGCGCTAGCCCCTCTTTTGTTTTTCAGCGTTTGTACGCCACTCGCTCGGTGTCATGCCCACTAATTTCTTAAATGCCGTGTTGAAAGATGATTTGGAATTGTAGCCTACCTCTTCGGCAATTTCTTCTACTTTGATATTCGCTTTTGTAATCAATAATACTTTTGCTTCTTCAATGCGGTGTTCGGCCAGCATTTCAAAAAAACTTTTGCCGAGACCATCGTTAATCGCCTGCGACACCTGATGCACCGATACGTTGAGTTGCACGGCCAAATCGGGCAGCGTGAAGTTGGGCTGCAGAAATAATTTCTTTTCGCTCATCAGTGTTTTTAATTTATCTAAGATGAGAGCCTGATCTTCGGCTGAGAGCGAAGAGCTTTTGTATTTAGTAGTTTCGGTAATGGTGGTTTGCTTAAAAAATCCGGACTGCCGGATTACCTGAAAGCTGATCAGATAAATAGGAATGGTCGTGTAAGCGGCAAACAGGTGGTCACCCATGTCATCGCGATTAAAAAGTTTGACAATGAAAATCATGGCTGCAACCATCCCAACCTGGATCAAGGACGATCGGATTTTTTTTAGAGCAGGAACTTCGACTGTTAAAACCGATTGTTGTTTTTTCTTAAAGGCTTGAATTGCGATGATAAGTCCCATTACCAGATAGATGGCGAGATGCCCGAGAATAAATTCCGAATGATACGGTGGACTAAAAAATTCAGGCGTATCATCGATGAATGACAGACCGGGTGGATGATAGGAGCCAATCCATGCATTGTACTTCACATCATTTCCTTGGATTAAAAAAGGAATTTGTAGAATTAGCCAAATCAAAGCCGGTCCCCAATGCCAATACCATCGCTTTGGCGCTTTGCCATGAATCAGACAGAAAGCCATGAAATAAAAAGCCGGCCCAATGATAAATGCAAGTGCCTCTGAAAAATCAACCAGCCACAGTACATTAATAATGGCACCGGTGTAGCACAGCAGAATTTCAAAGCTGCAGGCAGCCATGGAGAATATCATGATCCCCTGAAAAAAGTTGCTGTTGAAGTTTCGGCTTTTGAATGAGAAAAAGAACAAGCACAAAAATGAAGCCTGCACAATTCCTAAGAAGATAAAGATGCTGAACAGGTCAATTTTGTAGGCCATATATTGCGAGAGCACGCAAATTAATATATTTGAATCTATGTCGTTGCAAATTTCTACAGCTACTGTGGCCGATGCGGCCCAACTCAATCTGTTGGTAAACGCTGCCTATCGGGGTGAAAGTTCGAAGAAAGGTTGGACCACCGAAGCCGATTTGTTGGATGGCACGCGCATTGACGAGGATGCGCTGCGCGATCTGATTCAAAAAACGGATACCACAGTGTTGTTGTGTAAAGAAGAGCAACAGCTTTTGGGATGCGTGGAGTTGCGAAAAGATGGTAATAAGATTTATTTGGGTATGCTTTCGGTTAAGCCGGATACGCAAGGAAAAGGTATTGGCAAGAAACTTTTGACCGAGGCCGAAATACATGCCCGCGCCACGCAGTGTTCAAAAATTTACATGACAGTTATTTCCGTGCGCAAGGAACTGATTGATTGGTATGTACGGCACGGCTACCGGTTGACGGGTGAACGCAAACCATTTGTCGTTCCAGATACCCGCTGGGGTATTCCAAAGCAGGCATTGGAATTTGTGGTGCTGGAGAAATTAATTTTTTAACGCCATGGCTCTGTCACCCCGCGTAAAAAAGATACTCCGTAAAATCAGAAACCTCTTTCTGATTTTGTTTATACTTCAATTGGTATACATCATTGCATTGAAATGGATCGATCCTCCCGTTACACTTACTCAATTGGGTAGCTGGTTTCAGGGGTCTGGATTAAAGCGCGATTATGTAAGCAGAAATGAAATGTCGACCTACGCGGGTCTGGCGGTGATGGCATCTGAAG
>JABFSO010000282.1 GCA_013140555.1 Cyclobacteriaceae bacterium
ACGCTTTGTTTCTAATACCTCACCTCGATCCTCTCCACAGGAGAGGAGGGAAGAATGGTGCTTACGCTTTGTTTCTAGTACCTCACCTCAATCCTCTCCACAGGAGAGGAGGGAAGAATGGTGCTTACGCTTTGTTTCTAATACCTCACCTCAATCCTCTCCACAGGAGAGGAGGGAAGAATGGTGCTTACGCTTTGTTTCTAATACCTCACCTCGATCCTCTCCACAGGAGAGGAGGGAAGAATGGTGCTTATGCTTTGTTTCTAGTACCTCACCTCGATCCTCTCCACAGGAGAGGAGGGAAGCATGGTGCTTATGCTTTGTTTCTAGTACCTCACCTCAATCCTCTCCACAGGAGAGGAGGGAAATAAGGTGCTTACGCTTTGTTTCTAGTACCTCACCTCGATCCTCTCCATAGGAGAGGAGGGAAGAATGGTGCTTACGCTTTGTTTCTAGTACCTCACCTCAATCCTCTCCACAGGAGAGGAAGAAAGCATGGCGCTTCCCTTCATGACACATTTGAAGGTTCACGAAAAGATACAAAAAAAGCCAATGGGTTTCCACTGGCTTTCCTTGCAGATAAGTAGGTATTATTTCTTTGCGGCTTTCTCGAAGGTGAGCGAAGCGGAGTTCATGCAGTAACGCAAGCCGGTAGGCTTCGGGCCATCGGGGAAAACGTGACCTAAATGTCCGCCACAGCGGCTACAATCTACTTCATCGCGCACCATGCCATAGCTGGTATCGGTGCCAACGCGAACCACACCCTCCTTAATAGGTTGGTAAAAGCTGGGCCAGCCGGTGCCCGATTCAAATTTGGTATCGGAGTGGAACAACTCTAAATGACAACCCGCACAGTAATAAATGCCGGTTTCGTGGTTATCCCAGTATTTGCCGGTAAAGGCGCGTTCGGTGCCTTTTTCACGTAATACTTCGTATTGAATGGCAGTAAGTTGAGCCTTCCACTCGGCAGCTGTTTTCTTTACGGTGCCAAAGGGGCTTTTCTCAGGAGTCGCTTTTTCTTGCTTCTGCGCGCAGGCTACCAATAAGGTAAATTGAGCCAGAACAAGTAAAAAGGTGCGTAGCTGTTTCATCTTAATTACGATTTTAGGTTGAATTTACCTTTAATACCCCAAAAAGCAGAAAAGGTTTAAATAAACTGAGGGTGGTGTCAGGCTACAGACATTCGTACAAAACGATGGAAAACGGTTGGATGTGGGAAAAACTCGTTATTTTACTATTTTTAAGATTGAGACACTGTTACTTTTGAAGTCTAAACCTTTATTCTCCCCGGATTTTATGAGAAAGGCTCTTTATTTAGGTCTATGCCTCCTGGTGTTTTCAATCGCCAGCGGGCAAACATTCTACCAAACTCATACCCTGTACGTCTATAGCTTTGCCAAATTTGTTCAATGGCCCGAAGAGAATAGGGTAGGCGACTTTGAAATTGCCGTGCTGGGCGATTCTCCCATTTTACCTGAACTAGATAAGTTGGCGCAAAAGAAAAAAATAGGCGATCGCACCATTCGTATCGTTCGGTTAACATCCGTTAAGGAATTCAAGAAAAGCCATATTCTCTTTTTACCCGCAGCACAGTCCGGTGCATTGTCAGATTTTGTTCAGAAGATTGGCGATCAATCTACGCTTATCGTAACCGAGCAGGCAGGCCTTGGAACCAAGGGCAGCGACATCAACTTTTTGGTAAAAGATGGTAAGCTCGTATTCGAACTCAATCAAAATTCTCTTTCAAAACATAAACTAAAAGCCGCCAACGAGTTGACTCGCCTGGCCATAATCATCTGAAACGTATGGAAAATTCCTCCCCAAGTAAAAAGTTCAAGCTGCGCTTAAAAATCGGCAATAAGATTTTTGGTGGCTTTCTGATATTGATTGTCCTCTTTGCGATCAATGCTTTTATCATCTTCCTCACGGGAAATAATATTGACCGAAACGTGATATCCTCTTCGGAGGTGGTGAATCCTTCTAAAGACGCCATCAACGAACTCATCACCGTAGTGCAGCGCACCCGCATGTTGGCCACCAACTGGGTGTATCTGCAAACCAACGATGAAGACAAACGCGCATTGGAAACGATCGTGCGCTCGGAGTATCCGACTACCAAACAGAAGATTCAAAAGCTCATGATCAATTGGGATGCCGACAGTCTTTCGGCTGACTTCAAAAAAGACAGTTCACAAACCGCATTGATCAATGGAGCCTTTACCAAGTTTGATAATCTGATCAAAGAAACACAAGAGAGGATTATGAATAAGCTGACGAGCTTCGATTCATACGAAGACCCCACCCTAAAATTTGAGGCCAGCGATTTTGTGGAGTTGGAAATCATTCCACAGTCCAACGATATCATCAAAATATTAACGAAGATCAAAGAAAAGCAAGAGCGCCTTACCAAAGCTTCTACCGCTGAGCTAAGCAATTCTACGAAAAACCTCCGCTTCTATACACTCCTACTTGGGGGGGGTATTATCATCTTGGGTCTATTGTGTGCTTACCTGCTGGTGCGCAACATTACTATTCCTATCAACTACATCAAAGATGTGGTAGTGAAGCTCGGTCGCGGAGAATTGGTGGATGATAAAAAACGTGTATTCAGCAATGATGAAATCGGAGAGATGGCTGTGGCTACCGAAAATCTGGTGAATGGATTAAAAGCGACTACCACCTTTGCGGAGAACATTGGTAATGGAAAGTATGATTCAGAGTTTACTCCGCTGAGTGATCACGATGTGTTGGGAAATGCTCTGTTGAACATGCGTGCGAATTTGGCGCGTGTGGCCGAAGAAGACAAGAAGCGCAATTGGACTACCGAGGGTATTGCCAAGTTTGGCGAAATCTTGCGCAGCAACAACAGCGATGTACAGAAGTTGTGCGATGAGATTATCGGAAATATGGTAAAATATTTGAAGGCCAACCAAGGCGCGCTTTATATTATTGATGAATCGATGGGCGATGAAGAACTAACGATGTCGATGGTGTCGTGCTATGCGTGGGATAAGAAGAAGTTTATTAATCATAAGATCCATCGTGGAGAGGGATTAGCCGGACAAGCCTGGCAGGAGATGGATACCATCTACATTACCGATGTGCCTCAAAACTATATTCGCATTACCTCCGGGTTGGGCGATGCCAATCCTTCGAGCATATTGATTATGCCGTTGAAAGTAAACGATCAATTTTATGGAGTGGTAGAAATTGCTTCCTTCTCGAAGATGGCCGACTACGAAATTGATTTTGTTCGCAAAGTTGCGGAGAGCATTGCTTCGACTGTTTCGACCGTGAAGGTGAATGAGCGCACGCAGAAGTTGCTGGCCGAGTCACAGCAGATGACCGAAGAGATGCGATCACAAGAAGAAGAGATGCGCCAGAATATGGAAGAGCTGCAGGCAACGCAAGAAGAGATGAAGCGCCAGGAAGGCGAGATTATCAAAGCGGCTAATGATAAGGTGAAAGCCATTCAGGAAGAATCGAAGCGCAAAGAAGCCGCCCTGCTCGGTCAGTTAGAAGATTTGAAAAAGCGCGCGAATTAATCAGCCGCGCTACTGAGACATCGTTTGGGTAATCACCTTGCCCAAACGATGTTTTTTTTTGAATACTGGGTTCGATTAGAATGATTACATATTGCCCTGCTACTCGCATTAGTAGCACGCTACTCGCATTAGGGGATCGTGCCTCCACAGAACTTTCCCGAGGCCTCCAAGAACTTGCACGTGCCCAACAGGAGTTGCTTGAACCCTAAAAGAACTATCTCGTGGCTAAACAGGAGTTGCTTTCGCTTAAATACATTTCGCTTAGATCTCAACAGGATTAGCCTTTGCTTCAATACATTTCACTTAGATCCTAACAGAAATTGCTTTCGCTTAAAAAAGAGGAGCTCGGGGCTACTGAGAACTAGCTTTCGTTGCTTCATGCGGTGCGTGTGCTGATACACAAGTTGTTCGTGTAGATGTCGGCATGGTGCGTAAGCGGAAACCCGTCAAAGCCCATTGGATAACTTGGATATTTAGGCTTGGATGTGTAAAATTGTTTATAACAACGTTAAAAAGGGCATCTTTAGCTTGGAAAGTGGGGTTCACCTAATTACCGATATATATGAAATATGCGCAACTTTTCGGGGTATACGCAAGCTTTAGGCTAAAACATGCGTATACCCTAAAGTTGTAGCTCATGCGCTAATAGGACAGACAGATGATAAAGGAAATACTGACCTACTTGAGTTTGGGAACAATCCCACTAGGAAATAAATCTAGGATAAACGCAAGCAATTTGCAGACCTCTTTAATTCTAGTCATAGAATATGGTTTAGTATTCTTCTTTTGCTTTAATCCATTTACATATTTGGGAATTTTTGGAATATACTCGGTATTTCTACTAATCATTGTATCCGATTATCTTGTTTACCTACGCGGAAACAAAATAAATACTCTCATAGTTTTTTCCTTTCTGGTCCGGATCGCCACAAAAATGATAATCTGTTATTTACTTTATATCATGTTGACAAGAGAGTTTGGTAAATATGACACAATACCATTATTTCAGTAAAATAGATTTGAGTTTCGCGGATAATTTATTCACGTTGGACCCCACTAGCTCGGAAGTTACTTCCGGGCTCCCTAAAAGTAAACCCGCCTTCTAATGTATATAAATATCGTACTCGTATACCTTGACATATGATCCTATACATAATAAATGTTTTGGTAGAGTGATTTTACCCGGTTGAACTTAGCAAAAATTTGCTTTTAACACAGAAATTAGAGTACATTCACAATAATCTGGAGGTGGCAGTGTAGATAAGGCGGAGGAGTAGCTGTACAGTAGTGCGAGAGATTATTACGGTACTGGAAAGGGTTTATTAGATATGTTTATTGTATAAGAGATAGAGGTCACGGAAGTAACTTCCGCGCCAGAGGGAGCTGGCTCCGTGGACATTGACGAGTTAGATTAAAAAGTATATGCTTCAACGAATGACAATAAAGACTCAACCCAAAATTCAAAAGCGGACTCTTGCAACAATTATTGACTACGGACTTTATCTCACATTTTTCATTTGGGCAGTGACGACTTTTGGAGAACCTAACGATGAAGGAGGTTATTCACTAAATGGACTAAAAGGAATTTGGGTTGAGATTGTTTGGGTAATTTACTTTCCTATCTTCGAATCAATCACCGGACAGACACTTGGGAAAAGGATTTTGGGACTTAGAGTTGTAACAAAATCAGGAAACCCGATTTCATTTTGGCAAGCAATCAAAAGACGAATTTGTGACTTCTTGGACTTTGGACCAATGGGACTCGTTGCCTATTTGACAATTAAGAACACCCCAGATCATCAAAGAGTTGGGGACTTGTGGGCAAAGACAATTGTAATTAGCGGTCACGACTTTGCATGTACAAATTGCCGAGATCAGTTAATATTGACGGCTGACGAAATTATGAAAAGGGAATTTGTTTGTCCGACATGTAAGACGACAGTGAAAATATAAAGTGAGTGAAAGCCCCACAGCACCCAACAAATGCTTATTGCAAGCGGGCGTGTGCGTGATTGCAGTTTGTAGTTCTTTATTTATCTTTATTATCCCGCGAGGCGCGGGAGAGCGCAGGTATTAAATTGCCCGCCAGCAATAAGCTGAACATTAGTGGTAACCGAATGAAGACGGAAACGAACATATTAAAATTCGTAATTTTAACGATAATTATTGGCTGCGGACAGACTGCAAACCAAGACGGAAATTCTACTTATAATAATGACAGCATTCCTAACACAACTCCTAAAAATGAGCTAACAAAAGAAGAACGACAAATACAAATTGAAGAAGATAATAGAATGGATAGGATACGTCTTGATATTGCATTAAAAGACGCTTTTAAAATTTCGCAAAAAGAATTCAAAACGGACAACTTTACCAAACAATATGAACTACAACCTGACGACAGTTCATATACAATCCACATGGACATTGAAATAGGCAGACTTTTCAAAGACCAGCATAAATATTTTCTTTTACGCAGGCACGTTCCTTGGGCAACATATCTAAGCTTATACAAAATAAATGGCGACAAAACGGAAAATTTAATTGAGCGAGAACAAGGCGGAATGACCTATATCCGAGACACGATATTTGATGCAAACGGAGACGGGCATAAGGATTTTCTTGTTCATTGGTATCCTTCTTCAGGTTGTTGTAGACGGGACGTCTATAATGTTTATTTAAATCAACCTGACAAAGGAAATTTCACGCAAGACTATAAATTTATCAATCCGACATTTTCAGCAAAAGAGAAAATAATTCGTGGAGTAGAATATGGACACCCCGGAGAAGTCGGGCTTTATAAATACAAATGGAATGGACTTCAAGTAGATACAATTGAATTCATTTATCCAGACGCAATTAATCAAGGACAATTTATCAAAACAAAAAGACGTTCTTACAGACCTACAGAAAAGGAAGGAGTTGTTTTGAAATCAGTTCCGAAAGAATATTTAAAAATTGAAAGTTATGAATGGTTTGCAGACTTTTAACCGCGCGAGAGGGGGATATGCGCAACTTTTCGGGGTATACGCAAGTATTAGGCTAAAGCTTGCGTATTCACTAATGTTGTGGCAACGCTAAGGGCAAAAAATAGATAGATAAATGAAAATTATTTTAATTGGACTTGGTGTCATTCTCATTGTTTTTTTTCTGTTATTAAGTTTTGGAATAATTGTTTCAAGTCTTAAAGAAAAAGATGAAAACCTTTTTAAATACATGATTCTTCCGACAGCAATTTTGATAATAGGAATTGTACTGTTCTTTAAAGGGAAGGGAATACAAAGGACGGAATAAATTTTGCCGACATATAGGCGAGACAAATTAGCCAAGGACATGAGGAGACTAATTACGACACTAACTCTGGCACTTTTTTACGGACAGCTATTTGCGTGTGTCTGTGACAAAATTGAAAGTGTGAAAGAGTCAATGGAGAGATACTCCATTATTTTTCATGGGCGAGTCGTTGAGAAAAGCTTGGTCCCTTATTCAACTATTTTTCAAAGCGACCAATTGAATGTTATAAGAGAAAGACTAAAGCACGACACGAAGAAATCAACGGAATTTGAGGCTAATAAAATTCAAAAGGTGACATTCGAAGTAATTGAAATCTTTAAAGGGCACAACATACGGAGTATAGTGACAATTTTCACATCGACTAACACCTCATGCGACATAGACTTTAAGACAACTAAAGACTACTTGATTTACGGGACAAGGAATGGATTTAATAATAACAGATTTGTTAAATATGCTGACAACAAAAATGAACTGATAAAAGCAGGTTTCTATTGGACACATCATTGTACGCGGACGGCAGAATTTAACGAACAAGAGAAACAGGAGTTAATAAAATACAAAAAATAGGTAGACAGCCCGCCAGCGTATAACAATAGCTATCAGTCATTGCTTTATTAATTAATTTTAAAGGCCAAAGCAACGCCTTATAGCTAGGTGTTGGGTGAAAGTTTAAAAAGATGAAACCGACATTTCAAATATTGACACTTTTAATTTTCTTTACTTCTTGCTCGACTTCAAAAAGTGAATTAAACGATATTAATAATATTGAAATTGGCATGACCGTTAATGAAGTTATCGGACAACTAAAAATTAATGATTCTGACTTATACATTATTCAAGAACCGCCTTTAATATACCGTGGAATTAATGCGGTTGTACATGACTCAATTGAGATTGGAATTTCTTTTGAACGCACACCGGCAAACCCAAATAACATTTCAAAGAAAAAAGGATTAGAAATTGTGAAGAATTTAAAAATTAATGGATTCGCCTGGAAAATTAAAAATGGAGAGGGAAAAGTAATTGGCGAAAGACCAAAATTTTGGACGGAATAAAAAACCTGTGGCTAACAAAAGCTTATTGCAAGCAAGACAGTGCATCATTGAAGTTTGTAGTTCTTTATTTATCTTTATCATGTTGGACAAGGCGAAGTTTTTTTAATTGCCCGCCAACAATAAGCTGAACGTTGGGTGTCGTTGCAAAATAGATTCGAGAAATGAAAAAGATATTAGACATTGTTAGAATTCCTGCGACAATCCTCGGTGGACTTGGACTCATTTACATAATTTACATTCATCTAAATGCTATCGACTATGCTGACGTATCGGGGGACAAAATTCCAGGATATTTAACCACGGGACTATTCGCAATTTGGGCGACAGCAATTGGTGTTGGAGTTATGCGACAAAAAGAATTGAAAGTTGAAAACCCGGACTTCGGAACCAAATTAAAAATATTTTACAAGTCTTTGTTTGGAGAGGCTCCGACTTTAGTCATCATTATTTCGGTCGCGACATTTTTATACGGCAACTATTATGGCTGGACATACAACTTTGAAGGGATAACTGGAATAATTGACGGAAAGATGGTATTGCATAATCACGGACAAATAATCAAGGAATTGACCGAGGCTGAGTTTTTACAATACGAAGCTGAGCACATTAGATTGACGACTTCAAATTCAATGATGTTCTATGGAGTTGGGACGGGTATTTTATTCCCACGACTAAAGAAAATAGAGAGTTGACAAGCAACGGCACCCAACAAAATGCTTCTGCAATAGCCTCCGCGAGACGCTTCGGCTTGACAAGCAGCGCGCAGCTTCGGAAGCAGGACACATAGCAAACACAAAGGTTTGTGGCAATTTTTGAGAAACCACACAAAATCAAAGTTTATACATAAAATAAATAATTAGTATGGGAAAATTTATCGTTTTGGTTTTTTTCGTAACCCTCACTTTTACGTCAAATGGGCAAACAAAACTTGAGAATTTCATCGATAGTTCAGCCAATCAAATTTTAAGAGGTTCAGACATTAAATCTTTATCAATTGGAGTTGTGATAAATAATAAAGTACAAATATTTTATTATGGCGACAAAGGAGATGGCACAAAACCAAACAATACAAACTATTTTGAAATAGCCTCCCTAACCAAAACTTTTACAGGGCTTTTATTAGCACAAGCAATTCATGACAAAAAAATAAATCTTGACGATGATGTTAGAAAATATATTGTTGGCGACTTTTCAAATCTTCAATATAAAGGCAACCCCATAACTTTTAGAAATCTTGCTACTCATATGGGTGGACTACCATACACATTTCCAAACAAGCCTGAAATATTTGTAAACCCAGACTATGATAAATTACCATTTGTTATTGATAGTTTGGAAAGAGGCTTTACCAAAAGTGACTTTTTTAGAGAGCTAGCAAAAGTGAAATTGGACACTGTACCGGGAATTAGATTTAACTATTCAAATGTTGGGGCAAACTTGACAGCTTACATACTTGAAAATGTTTATAAGTCCTCTTATGAAAATCTTTTACAGAAGTTTATTTTTAAACAAGCGAAAATGAAAATGACAAAACTTGAACTCAACAAAATAGAAATAAAGAATTTAGTTCAAGGTTACAATCCCAAAGGAATTAAAATGCCATTTTACAGTTCAAGTATTAGAGCAGCGGGAGCATTAAAGTCTACAT
>JABFSO010000356.1 GCA_013140555.1 Cyclobacteriaceae bacterium
CAGGTATTACGGTAGGTGGATCTGCCGCTGTTGCGGGCGAGTTCAGTTACAACTGGACAGGTTTAGGTGGCCCATATGTAGTATCGAATCCTGGCAACTTAGATGTAGGCGATTACATAGTTACGGTAACGAAGAACAGCATCGCGACAAGCCGCACGGCCTTTGGATGTTCGAGCGCACCGTTTACGGTGAAGGTGTTCAATCAGGAAATTATTCCAGTAATCAACTTCACATCGCTACCGAGCACCTCATGCGATACGAATTTCGATGGACAAATCACTGTATTGGCAACCACTTCATCCAGTCAACCGGTAGTGGCCAATTCAAATTATGATTTTGTTTGGACTGCTAATCCCGGAGGTGGAGTAGTGGTAACAGATGGTTTAAATCAAGCAAGCCCATATACAACCTTAGCAGGCGATAAAATCGGAGCTGGTTCTTATACGATCCGTGTTACGAATTTGGCCAATCAGTGCTTTATGGATGCTTCATTTATTGAATTATCTGATCCTGGTTTAATTGAGATTGTTAGGACAACAAAGTTAGATCAACTCATCTGTAATCCGGATGGACAGATCACGGTAAATGATGTTTCTGTGAATGGAGCCATCGATGGTAATCACAATAACTTTACATTCGATTGGTATCAAACCGCAACTACCAATCCGACTATTCTGAGTGGTACGAATGAAGACCTATTGGATAAAGTCAAATTCCCTACCATCGGAAAAGGTGTCTTTTTTGTAACAGCAAAACGTGTGGCGGGTGTATCAAAAGGTTCGGGATGTATTTCAGCTCCCGTGAGAATTGATATTGATGATTTGCATGTTAATCCCACTATAGCTGCCGCTACCGTCAACCAGGATGTGAATTGTGCGGGTGGGGCAGGAGCCGGAACCATTCAAATTAATGAACCTGCTCCTCTGAATTTTACGTATTCATGGTTTGCCGGAGATGATACTTCAGGTGCTCCCGTGTTAACAACAGCCGGTGTAAATGGAGAAATTGCGCAAGCACTTCAGGAAGGTAAATACACGGTGCAGGTAAGAGACAATGCAAGTAATTGTGTTTCAGTAGAGCGCTATACCATTCAGAATAACCCAACAATCGTATCGTTCAACTCAGCCGGATTTACAGCGCCTGCAATTACTACTTGTAATTTGGCAACAGGAATTCCGGTGAATGGTTCAGCTACCATTACATCCATATTGGAAAATAATGTGGCTCAGGCATTGGGTAATTACAATTTTGTATGGACAAACACCACCGGAACAGTTTTACAAAACAGCAATGCGACAGTCTTAAGTAATCTGGCTCCCGGTTCCTATTTTGTGACAGCCACCAATGTTCTTTCAAATTGCATTGCCGACTTTGGATTTAATATTGATGATAAAACAATCGGAACAACAACAGTTACACTCGCCAGCTTTGTTCAACCGGAGCGATGTGTGAATCCAACAAATGGATCTTTAACAGCCTTAGCGAGTGGAACAGGAGCTACGTACTCATATGAATGGTTTGCTGGAGATCAGCGGCCTTCACCAGCCGGAGCGATTGCGGGGAATGCAGCTACACTCTCTAATATTGCTGTTGCTCCTCCATTAACCAATGTTACATTTACCGTGAAAGCCATTAACAACAGCAACAATTGTTGGGCGGTTGATGCCTTTACTGTTCCCGTGATTATTAACCCAATTATATTGAGCGCCTCCACAAGTCCGTTGACATTCTGCAGTGCGGATAACGGAGAAGCATTTGCTACGATAGCCAACGATAATAAGTTTGACTATGATTACTTCTGGAGCAATGGATCGGTTGTAAAACCAACTGCTGACTTTATCGGAAATGACTATACGGGATTAGCTGCAGGTACTTACACGGTGGTTGCAATTGATAAGTTGGATAATACCTGTATCAGTCAAACGGTATCGGTAGTTGTAACCAACGAGCAAATCATTCCAGTGGTATCAGCACGTGTGTTGCAAGATTTGACCATGTGTGATCCCGTGAAAGCGGATGGAGTAGCGAGTGCCGATGTAGCCGGAGATGTAGTTCATTATACTTTCGATTGGTTTACCGGAACAACAACTGCAGGAGTTTCATTCTACACAGGTTCTGAAGTATCTCGGCTTGCCGCAACCGATTATTCGGTTTTGGCAAAAGAAAATACAACCGGATGTTCGGCTTCAGCTACCGTAAAAGTAAAAGAAAACTTTGCGGCCATTCCTGATCCTACTATTCTGAAAGTGTCGGACATCACCAGCTGTAAAAAGGACAATGGTGAGCTATCAGTTTCGGTTAATGGTGAGACCAAAGATTATATTTTTGATTGGGCGAATGGTGCCAGTGCTCCGCCTCCAATTGATTTTACCGGAGAGTTTTATAAGAACTTGAGTGTTGGAAAATATACGGTAATTGCTACAAGCAGAATTACTGGCTGTGTTTCGAAACCGAAAACAGAATCGATTAAGAAAGATCAGATATTCCCTAAAATCGATTTCTTGATTCAGAATGCATCGTGTACAGACGCCAATGGATTTATCACCATCTTAGTTCAAGATGATCTGCCTATTGATAGTGTAACATGGTTACAGAGCGGTGCGGTTGTAGCGGTTGGTCCGAATTTACAGAACGCACTCTCTGGAACATATCAAGTATCCATTATTACTACAGAAGGTTGCGAAGTAATTCAGGATGTGTTTTTACCTGCCGATATTCAGCCATTCAACGGAGTGTCGCGAACAAACGATAATCAGAATGATTTCTTCACGATTGATTGTATCGAAAATTTCCCCAATAATCATGTGGAGATTTACAATCGAGCGGGAACTAAAGTGTATGAAGCGAATGGATATAACAACCTGGATGTAATTTTTGAAGGTAAATCCAATCAGGGTATTAGTATCATGGGAACCAACCTGCCGGCCGGAACTTACTATTATGTGATTTCCAAAGGAGATGGTTCGAATCGTTTAGCAGGATACCTTGAATTAGTTGATTAAGTAAAGAATAGTCAGTGCCTATAATAGGGCACTGACATAATAAAATTATCAATAATGAAATTTCGAATTCTATTAATCATTTTATGCAGTTGCACGGCCATAGGTGCGAAGGCGCAATTGTATCCGGTATTTTCTCAATACTATTTTAATGAATTAATGATCAATCCTGCTTTTGCAGGAGCACACGTGCAGTTCAGTGCGACTGCAACTTATCGGAATCAGTGGATTAATTTTCCGGGCGCGCCTAAAACACTTTCTTTTACGGCACACAGTTCATTTTTTAAAGGTAAGGTAGGACTTGGATTGATGGTAAACGAAGACCGAATTGGTAGCTATGCCAATCAGGACATAACGATGAGTTATGCTTACAAAATCAAGTTCCCCAAAGCCACCTTGTCATTCGGTATCCAAGGTATGTTGTATATGATCAATGCAGACTTTAGTTCATTAAAACTGAAAAGCACGGGTGATCCGGAATTTGTTCCATACAATGAAATTGTGCCTAACGTAGGAGCCGGACTTTATTACAATCGCAAAAACTTCTTTGCGGGTTTTTCTGCTCCTTACCTGATCAACAGCAAATTTACTTCTTCTGGATTACAAACTTCGGGCACCGGACTAGAGCAATTCAGAAATTACTTTTTACGTTCGGGCGCTATCTTTAATTTAACCCGAAATGGAAACATCAAAACGAACCCTTCTATTTTGGTTCGTTTTCAGGAGGGGCAGCCGGTTTCTACCGACCTGAATAACTCGTTTATTTTTTATGATGTATTCAGTGCCGGTGTTTCTTACCGTAGTGGCGAATCGATCATCTCCATGGTGAGTCTCAAGCTTTCTGAAAAGCTGTACTTCAATTACTCTTTTGACTTTACCTCGAATGGATTAGCACCATTCTCAAGCGGTACACAAGAGATTATGATTAACTACAGGGCGAAAATAACCTCGGCACATAAAAATCTCGGCTGCCCTACCTACCACAACTACCGCGAGTAAAATAGCTTCCAATCGCGGTTATTGCCTAATCCTGATTACCTTTGAGGGTTTATTGATCCTTAAGAATACTCTTTTTGTGAATTTTACAGCTCAGCTTGATCAAATAAAGGCGATCCGTTCGGTATCCAAAGCGGCTGATCGCCTAAATGTGCAAACATTTGTGGTAGGCGGATTTGTGCGTGATCTGATCCTTCAGCGCCCGTGCAAGGATATTGATTTTGTCTGTGTGGGAAGTGGCATTGCCTTAGCACAAGAGGTAGGCTTGGTGTTAGGAGAAAAGCAAGTAACTGTTTTCAAGAATTTTGGCACGGCAAACATTAAGCATCACGATCTTGAATTGGAATTTGTGGGTGCCCGCAAAGAGTCGTATCGCAGTGAATCACGTAAGCCGATTGTTGAAGACGGGACTCTTGAAGATGACCAACAGCGAAGAGATTTCACCATCAATGCATTGGCCATTGGTGTCAATGAGCATAATTATGGTGAGTTGGTGGATCCCTTTGGTGGCGTGCAGCACTTAAAAGAGAAGCTGATCAAAACACCACTTGGCCCGGATATAACTTTTTCCGATGACCCGTTGAGGATGATGCGCGCCATTCGGTTCGCATCTCAACTTAACTTTGACATAGAGGCAGATACCTTTGAAGCGATTGCCCGGAATAAGGAACGGTTGAAGATCGTATCAATGGAACGCATCTCAGATGAATTGAATAAAATTATTCTTTCGCCTATTCCATCGTATGGATTCAAACTGCTATTTCAGAGCGGCTTGCTGAAGGAGTTCTTTCCGGAGATGGTTGCCTTGCATGGCGTGGAATACCAAGATAACAAAGCACACAAAGACAACTTTTACCACACGCTCCAAGTGCTGGATAATGTTTCTAAAGTCTCGAGTGATTTATGGCTTCGGTGGGCTGCCATTTTGCATGACATTGCCAAACCGGCCACCAAGCGATTTGATAAGGAAGTAGGGTGGACCTTTCATGGGCATGAAGATAAAGGTGCGCGAATGGTGCCAGGCATATTCCGCAGGATGAAACTGCCCATGAACGAGAAGATGGATTTTGTACAGAAGCTAGTTCGATTGCACTTGCGCCCAATCTCTTTGGTGAAGGAAGTGACTGACTCGGCCGTTCGTAGATTGCTTTTTGAAGCTGGAAATGACTCCGATGCGCTGATGATGCTTTGTCGTGCCGACATTACTTCAAAGAACAGTGAAAAGGTGGTAAAGTATCTGAAGAACTTTGAAAAGGTTCAACAGAAAATGATTGAAGTGGAGGCCAAAGATCAGGTTCGTAACTTTCAGCCGCCCGTTACCGGAGATGAGATTATGGCCATTTTTGATATTCCGCCCGGAAGAGTGATTGGAGATATAAAAGATCAAATAAAAGAGGCTATTTTAGAGGGTTCAATTCAGAATAATCGCGAACAAGCTTTCGAATTGATGCTTCGACTTGCCAATGAAAAAGGACTAAAACAAAAAGTAAATTAATAACCAATTTCCCATTTATGAAGATTCGTAGTTTAATGTTTATAGTATTCGCTCTGGTAGTTACCACGGGGTTTGCTCAAAAGAAGAAAAAGAAAGATGAACCTCGCGCCATGGAAGCTGTGCCTGCTACCACGCCAGCCACTGAAGCGAAGAAGCCGGAACCTGTTGTAAAAGATACACTGCCTAAAATAAGCCAACTTACGCAGCACTTCGCCAGAAAATATGCAACCGCTATTCAATGGAATGATTACGAAGTGGCGAAAGATGCCCTCTATGACCTGATTATCGAAAACCCACAAAATGACTCATTGATTTTTGACTTGGCTCTTTTCTATTTTCAGAATCAGAAATCAGCTTCTGCAGTGTTGGTTTCTAATGAACTGCTAGCACGAAACCCTAAAAATCTAGGGGCACTTGAAATAGCGGCCGGAGGATATGAGGCACTCGGTGTATTAGACAAAGCTCTTCAAAGTTATGAGAGCTTGTACTTGCTGACTAACAATATCAGCACACTTTACAAGATGTCATTCTTACAATTTCGCCTAAAGCGCTACACGGAGAGTGCAACTTCCGCAGACATTATCCTCGCTAGCAAAGAAGTAGAAACCTTAAAGGCTTCTTACACAGGTGCCGACAATAAACCAAAAGAATATCCCATCAAAGTGGCAGTGCTAAACCTTAAAGGTATGATAGCCTTAGATCAGGGTGATAAGGTAGGTGCAAAGAAACTATTCGAGCAAGTATTGGCAATTGCACCTGATTTCACCATTGCAAAGGAGAATTTGGCGAAGACCAAACCGGCTACTAAATAATTGTTGACTAAAAATTGCACTTTCTCATTCGGGAAAGTGCAACCTTTTCCGGTACAGTAGGTCTTTGTAACTGAATAGCATTTACTTGGAGCAACCGGTATTACATGTTCACCAAGAGCTGATTGATCGATGCCGCCAGCATGATCGCAGAGCTTATTATGATGTGTACAAACTGTATAGTCGCAGTATGTATAACACGGCTTTGCGCTTCACCCGCGAGGAGGAAGCTGCACAAGATGTGATGCAGGAAGCTTTTATCAGTGCCTTCGAAAATTTGAATACATATCGCGGAGATTCTGCATTTGGTGCCTGGCTCAAACGCATTGTTATCAACAAAGCCATCACCTATCTCGGCAAACGAAAAATGGAGCGCCTTCCTGAAGATGAACGATGGGATGTCAAAGAAGAAGAGCCTGTCGATATTTTTGAGGGTTTCCCTTTTACAGTGGAAAAAGTGCGCAAAGCGATTTATGATTTGCCAGATGGTTATCGCAGCGTACTTTCGCTCTACTTGTTAGAAGGATATGATCACAGCGAAATTGCAGAGATTATGGGTATTACTGAATCTACATCCAAATCACAGTTCAATCGCTCGAAGAAGAAATTGAAGGAGCTACTAGAAGGTAAAGTATCAAGCAAATAACTGAATCGAGACAATGAAAGATTCACTTAAAGATTTTATTGATCAAAACCGGGATGCGTTTGATGAGGCTTCCCCCAAACGTGCAGCGTGGTATAAAATTGAATCGCGGTTGCCGGCCAATCCACATTCACTTTGGAATTCAGTATCATTGTGGCGATCAGCAGCTATTGTGTTATTAGGGCTTACCGCTTTTCTGGCAGTAAAAGAAAACATAAACCCCGCCAAGAAAGAGACGGCTCGCATCAAAGGCGATTTTCGCGACCTCGAAGTTTTTTACAGCGACCAGATTCTTCAAAAGAAAGAATTGGTAAATCAATACCAAGTGGAAACCGGCCTTACGGAAGATGAGGTGACGCAAAACATTCAAAAACTGGAAGCCATGTACCTGGTGCTAAAAGACGAAATGGAAAAGCGTCCTTCGCAAGATGTAAAAGATGCACTCGTTCTGAACTTGTTAGTACGGATTGATCTGTTAAATCAACAATTGAATAAACTCGATCAGGCGGATTCGGCTTCGGAGAAGAAGCCTTCCAGTATCTAGTATTCCGAATACAATTCAAAAGTTTCCTTTGCGGAATCGTAGAGTTTTCCCTCTTCGCATTTCAATACCCTTGCCGGGAATTTCTTAATCAAACCGTAGCTATGGGTGGCCATCAAAATAGCCGTTCCACTTTTATTGATTTGCTGAAAGATCTTCATAATACCATGAGATACTTCCGGATCCAGATTACCAGTCGGTTCATCGGCCACTAGAATTACCGGCTCGTTGATCAGCGCACGCGCAATCACTACACGCTGTTGCTCGCCTCCGGACAGTTGATGTGGATACTTTTTTTCTACGGCACCAAGCCCCACATTCATCAACACTTCGGCCAATCTGTTTTTCATGCGCGCATTGTCCTTCCAGCCGGTGGCCTTCATCACAAACAATAAATTCTCACCGACAGTACGATCAGCCAGTAATTGAAAATCCTGAAAGATGATGCCTACTTTCCTTCGCAGCATTGGCACCTGATTGCTTTTGATGTCGCGAATGGTAAAGCCTGCAATGCTGATATCCCCCTGACGCAAGGGTAAATCGGCATACAAGGTTTTGAGAAGAGAAGATTTGCCCGAACCTGTGCGACCGATGATAAAGACAAATTCGCCTTTATCCATCTCAAAACTGATATCATTCAAAACCGTATTCTGATCTTGAAAAATACTGGCTTCCTTTACGCGCAAAACGGGGTCGGTGGAAAACATAATGAACTTGACTTATTCCGTTAATTATCCGTTAGCTTTCTTATGATCAGCCAGGAATTTCTCCAAGCCGCTGTCGGTCAATGGATGTTTTAGTAAAGCCATAATCACGTTGAGCGGACAAGTAGCCACATCGGCACCAATCTCAGCACATTTGATTAAGTGAATGGTGTGGCGAATGCTGGCCGCTAAGATTTCAGTTTCGTATCCGTAGTTGTTGTAGATCAACCGAATCTGAGCAATCAAGTCAAGACCATCTTGTGAGATATCGTCCAATCGGCCAATAAATGGCGACACATAACTTGCTCCGGCTTTCGCGGTAAGCAAAGCTTGTCCCGGTGAAAATACCAACGTGCAATTGGTACGGATGCCTTCGCTAGTGAATTTCTTAATGGCTTTGATACCATCTTTAATCATGGGTACTTTCACCACAATTTTATCATCAATCTTAGCCAGTTCTTTTCCTTCTTTAATGATGGTTTCAAAATCGGTAGCGATTACTTCGGCACTCACATTGTTGTCAACAATATTGCAGATGGCTTTGTAGTGTGCCATTACCTTTTCCTTGCCGGCAATGCCTTCTTTGGCCATCAGTGAGGGGTTGGTAGTTACGCCATCCAAAACGCCTAAGTCATAGGCTTCTTTGATTTCGTTGAGATTGGCGGTATCGATAAAAAATTTCATGTATGATAGATTTAGTGGTTGAGTGCTGGCAAAATTAACCAAAAGGTCGGGATTTGATGTAACGATTTTTAGTAACTTGACTCTCAGGTTTACAATTATTCACACGATAAGAAGTAACAAAAAATGAAAACCTTTAAACTTTACGCGGCCTTATCTTTAACCTTGCTTTTAGCAATCTCTGCCTTTCCTCAGGAGCACAGTCAGCCTATGATTACACCGGCTGATTGCAACCACATCCTCATTTCATATCGATTGGATGGCGGAAGTCAAATCTTTATTTATTTTGGAAACGGCAAGGCAGATAAGGTAACACCACCCGATATTGATTTGAACAAACTCAATAGCCGTAGGTTGGGCAATGATTGGGATATGTTGGTGATGAATCATCTGGTGGATTTATTGAATAAATACGACAAAGAAGGATTTGATTTGATTAGTTCCTCTTCGTACGAGCCAAGTAATCCGGCAGGTAAATGGACAATAGCCCAATATGTATTAAAGAAGCGGAAGTAAGGGGCTTGAGTCGGATGAAATAAAAAATGGCAAACCGAACATCGCACCGCTACAACCGCCTACCCTTGCTACCTTCCGGTCCTGGGGGAGTTCAGCAGGAGCTGGTCGTGCCAGTTTGCCG
>JABFSO010000138.1 GCA_013140555.1 Cyclobacteriaceae bacterium
CCATATAAATATCCGTGTATCCATCATTATTATAATCTACGGCCACCGTGCCCCACCCCATGCCGTTGTCGTTCACATTCCATTCGGCAGCCTGATTGGAGTACGTGCCATCGGGTTTAGAGAGCAGCAGAAAATTGTTGTACAAATTCGTTATATAAAAATCATACTTGCCATCACGGTTGAAGTCGGCATAGTCTACACCCATGCCATCCGCTTTAACATTCAGCCCCAGCGCAGTACTTACTTCTTCAAACTGTGCGTTGCCTTTGTTTCTAAAAAAAGTGTTGACGTTTCCATCAAATACTAAATAGATATCCAAATCCCCATCGTGATCCTGATCTAACAACAAACCACCCATCGAATTTTTCTTGCTGATGGCTCCGCTGCCTACAATCTGATTGCGAAACTGAGAGGCACCATAATTCAGAAACAGTTCATTCTCACCAAAAAAGTTATTGGCATACACATCCAGCCATTGATCGCCATTCAAATCGCCTACCACCAGACTGTTACTGCGTGCGTAGCTGGTGAGGCCGGTGGGTGTTGTGAAATCGGTAAACGTGCCGTTGCGATTGTTACGGTAATAGGTGGTGCGTGAGTACCCAGCGATTAACACATCGAGCCAGCCATCGTTGTTGGCATCAAACCAAACAGATAATTCGTTGTCGGATTTTAAGTCGAGGCCTGCGGCTTTGGCCACGTCTTGAAAAACAAAATTGCCATCGTTGCGATATAAGCGGTTGGCCGAAGACGATCCGCCACAAACATAGATATCATCATCGCCATCATTATCAAAGTCAACCACCGACACACCTCGGTTAGAGGTAGCAGTGAAGAGTGGGTTGCCACTGGTTATTTCCTGAAAGCTAGCTTGAGAAAGCGCCTGGTGGCACAGCAGCATCCATCCGAAAAATACAAACCGATACATAAAATACGATTATAGATCAAATATACGATCTAAAGTTCTTTCAAAATCTATTTTCAGGATGCGTAGTAGACTAAAAGGAACTTACTTTGCGTCAATAAAGTTATTCGACCTGATTCTTTAACTATGTCAAAAACCGCTACCGCTCCTAAAAATAAAGTCACCATCGGCCATGTTTTCAAAACCATTGTATGGCCCCGCAGAAAATTACTGTTCGTTGGACTGATTCTCATCGTCATCAGTCGTGCAGCGGGAATTGTGCCCCCTTGGGCTACCAAACCATTTATTGATGATATTCTGGTAAAACAAGAAATGGATAAACTGCCGTTGTTGCTGATTGGTGTGACGGTCGCCATTCTGATACAAGCCGTTACTTCTTTTTTACTGACAAAAATATTGAGTGTAGAAGCGCAGCACCTGATTTCGGTTTTGCGCTCGCGTGTACAAAAACATTTGCTTCGCTTGCCCATTCGCTTTTTTGATAATCAGAAATCCGGTGCGCTTGTATCGCGCGTGATGAACGATGTGGAAGGCGTGCGTAATTTGGTAGGCACCGGTTTAGTACAGTTGATTGGTGGTGTACTCACCGCGATTATATCCGTAGGTTTTCTAATCAATATCAATCCGTGGATGACGCTCTTTGTATTATTGCCCATGTCCATCTTTGGCGTGATCACCCTCAAGGCATTTTCCATTATACGTCCGGTGTTTCGCGAGCGTGGAAAAATTACAGCTGAAGTAACCGGCCGCCTTACAGAAACATTGAATGGAGTGCGCGTGATCAAAGGATTTAATGCGGAGCCACAAGAGATCAAAGTTTTTGAAAAAGGCGTAGACCAACTTTTTCAAAATGTAAAGAAGAGTTTAACCTCGACCAGTTTTGTGACGAGTGCAGGCACCTTCTTAGTAGGACTTGCCAGCGTGGGCATTATGGGATTGAGTGGCTACTTTAATCTGACTGCGGGGGACTTTCTTCAGTTCACGATGTTCATGGTGTTCATGATTGCGCCCATTGTGCAGATGAGCAACATCGGCAGCCAGTTGACGGAAGCATTTGCAGGACTCGATCGCACGGAAGAGTTGATGAACATGCCCATTGAAGATGACGGCACCGTACGCACGATTAAGATCGGTACGATTCAAGGTGACATGGAATTTAAAAATGTGTCGTTTGCCTATGAAGAAGGCAAGCAGGTGTTGAAGAACATCGACTTCAAATCGCCCTCCGGCTCGGTGACGGCCCTCGTAGGAACGTCAGGCTCTGGCAAGACGACCATTGCCGGATTGACCGCTTCGTTTCTGAATCCGGATAGCGGCACGATTACCATCGATGGTGTTGACATGAGCAAAGTTTCGCTTGACAGCTTCCGCAGTCAGTTGGGTGTGGTGTTGCAAGACGACTTTTTGTTTGAAGGTACCATCCGCGAAAACATTTTATTCCCGCGCCCACACGCGACTGAAAATGAATTGAAGAGTGCGGTGCATGCAGCCTTCGTACATGAGTTTACCGATCGCTTTGAACTGGGCCTCGACACAGTGATTGGTGAGCGTGGTGTAAAGCTCAGTGGCGGTCAGCGCCAGCGCATTGCTATCGCACGAGCCATCTTAGCCAACCCGCGCATTCTTATTTTAGATGAAGCTACTTCCAACCTCGACACCGAAAGCGAAAGTTTTATCCAAGACAGTTTGAAAACATTGATGCAAGGACGCACTACGTTTGTGATTGCCCACCGCTTAAGCACTATCCGCCAGGCCGATCAGATTTTAGTCATCGAAGACGGACAGATTGCCGAGCGTGGCAAACACGAAGAGCTGATCGAAAAGAAGGGACGGTATTTTCAGTTGTATACGTATCAGGCGAGGATATAAGAGGCTGGCGTTGCTTTTCTTAATTACACTATTGTATAGATCAAGATACTTAATTGCAACCTAAGAATAGCTGGGCGCACAATGCTGTTCTTATTGCTCAGTTAAATTTATTATGCTCTCCGGTATTTCCACCGTTTATCATCTTTTTCAATTTTGATTTCGCCACCAGTGCAGCTACTTCTTGGGGGTGAGCAAATCGAGAAAGATAAAGGTAAAATGTTCCATCATACCAAAGAATAAAATCAGTTTCCGCATCAAAATCAAAGTCTCCAGTAGCGTAAACAAAAGGAACGCTGTATATCATGGATCTCTTCTTGCTCCCGTAAATATCAGCAGTTAGGTTTTGCACTTTCTTCTTCGTTTCGAAAAAAACCGAGCGCTCAGCAAATATTTGATATTTTCTTATCTTCCACCATTCTTTTTCCTTCACACTACCCAAAGCGAAAACGGACAAATGGGAGCAACTCATCGTAGGAGTGCCCCAATCAACACATCTTCCCGGCAAAAGTGTTGTTTGCGGTAAGGAATAAGCGTAGGTAGCTCCACATCTGTGTTTTGGTTTAAAATCTAATTGTTGTCCTCTCTCAACTCCCAATAGAAATAAACTCTTCCGGGAACTGGAAGTTGAAATGAGAGTGGATTTGGCCTCAGTAAAGAATCCCTCATAATTCTTTAAGTACTGCAACTTGATCTCAACTTTTTCAATCAAATCGTACTCGTGAAGAGAATCTCTGACATAGAACCCATACCAATCTAAATTCCGGTAAAGTGTAGAATCACCATCAATAGGATACTTACCTTCAAACAAAATATGATATCTGAATTGGCCGTATAGAGAAATGTTTGCCAAGAAAGTAATTAGGGTCAGAGTAATTAAAAACTTCATTTGATATTTCTGATTTCGAATATTCAACTTTTGTTGAGTGTTGTCTAACATAAGTTTTTCTGTTTGATCCGCCTTATTTTAGTCCCTACAAAGTCTCCATCTTCAATAACTATGTCGGCCTTGTCAATGCAATCAATTAACAAACCGGTCACACGCTTCTCCTTTTGTTTTTCCCTACATCGATTTACACATTCGGAATGCCAAATCGCTATTGATTTATCGAAAAAGAATTCTTCGGCTAATAAAAATCGGCCGCTGGGTTTACACTGTTCTTCTGGATTCATGCAATTCTTCCGACAATTTACACAAAACTATCTTCAGAGGTACCATTCATTATTGAGGAAAAATGATCTAAGCGGGCATGTAGGTTTTACCTATGGTCAGTTACTAGACTGACCATAGCTCTTGGTTCGTTCTAGCACTTTTTACATTTCAATTCTCGGCCACTTCGATGCATAGAGGATAATGAGGCAAAGAAGAAAAACTTCTACCGCTGCAGCAAAATACATGTGTGCCCAGGCCTCTCCTACCAAATTAAACAACATATAAGGAATAAATACCGCAGCCACGATTATGTTTGTTCTACGATTGACTTTAGCCGGTAGCGCCACAGAGAGGAAAATCATTAGCGTTGGAATGGTTACCATAATCATGGCTACCAGTAGAAAGACATATGAAATGTCAAATACAAATACTTTTCCTGCCAAGATATCTTTCAAAGAGCCTGGCATGTATAAGTGGAAATAATCGACATAAACATAGAGAAACATAAAACTTGCCCACAGCGTGGCAAGTTTTAGTTTCACACTGACTCTGATCTCTTCCAGTGTTTTTTCTGTATTCATAAGTTATCAGTTAGAAATTAAATCCAAAATGAAGCCCAGGTTCAAACGTGTATTTTGGCCATTTATCATCTTTTTGTTTAAAATCATCGGGCATTTTTGTGTGATACGGACGGCCAGCAAAACCAATTGATGGTTGGATAAAAAACCTATTCTTAAGAAGTTTAATGTGATAGCCAACTCGGTAGGTGTTAAATATCATGAAACCATTGCCTACATTATTTCCGTTGTCATTCACAAATGTTTGCCACATAGGCATTACATGTACTGCTGCGTAAAGACCTTTCCAAAAAAATCTTTGATATGCAACACCAATACCATAATCTCTTATATAACCGGGAAATTTCTCTTCAGGTGTTCCGTACAACTTATTAAATATAGGGTTAATACCAAGTGGCCATGCAGATTTCCAAGTTATTAGCTCAAGGGAAATCACATCCTTTCCGGTAATGCGATAACCTAAATTGAGTTGAGCGAATTCGGGGTTGTTTGTTGTAGCAAAATTACCCAATAAAAACAGCGTGCTACCAACAAAACACCTTTTGTACGTGCTGTCTGTTTTCGCAGACTGTGCTTTGAGGTGGAGCACACTTGATAGCATTAAGACAAAACCCAGGCATAAAATTTTCATTTGCATTTTTTTATGTTAAACGATACTGAAAAAGTAGATTGGCAAGACACAATAAATACACAACTCACTTCGCTGAACTTACCTTGTAAATTCCACCACCTGTGCGCTTACCGTAATGGTTCTTCTGACATAGAAAGGTGCAAAACCACTCACTTGTTCCTCTGTCACTACGTTAATAATAGCTTTGGATCCATTCAGTAAGTTGGCCTTCTTTAGCATGGATGAATACGCATTCTCATATAGCTGCTTTTTGTTCATACTACCTATGGCGAATACATAAAACGTTTCCGAACTGCCGCTTACCTGATCAATGACTTTGAAGTTGTTCTCACGTAAGTGTACTTCTGTGGCGTTTTGATTGTGGTTGGCAACAAGAGCGGTGTTTATACCACAAGAATTTAGAAATGCCGCGAGCAATAACAACACTGAATACATGCTGATCTTTTTCATAGTAATAATGATTAATTGTTTTAGAGGTCGAAATTAACTGCTGGAAGTTCCGCAGTAGTTAGAAGTTAAACCCAAAATGCAGCCCGGGTTCCCAACCAAAGTAGTCAGGCCATTTGCTTTCTTTTGTTTTAAACGATTCGGGTGTATTTGTTTTTATGGGCCAATGGGTCAACCCAATAGATGGTTCAAAAAAGAAACGGTTCTTAAAAAACTTAAACTGATAGCCTAAGCGGTAAGTCATAAACAAGGTAAATCCATCTGTAATCTTTGTCTGATCCTCGTTTCGATAGGTTTGGAATGCATTCATGGCATGAACACCTGTATACAATCCTTTCCACCAAAAGCGATTGTAGGCTACTCCGACAATATATTGACGCACATATCCGGGAAAGTTGTATTGCGCACGATTAGGGTCCACAATTTCATCCCACGGCATACCTAGTGGCCAATTAAACTTGGATGTTTTAAGCTCTACGAAAACAACATCTTTTGGTGTTAGCCGATAGCCCACATTCACTTGAAAAAACTCAGGGGCATTGGGGTCATTCGGAATTAAATTTCCTAACATTAAAAATGTGCTCCCAACGAACCACCTTTTATACGTACTGTCTTGTTTGACACTTTGAGCTTTGAGTGGGTTTGTACTTGTTATCAGTAAAAGAGTACCGATAAATAAAATCTTCTTTTGCATTTCCTTCATTTATTTTAAACGATGGCACAAAAGTAGATGGGCGAGATGCTACATCTCGTTCACTAAAGTTAAGAAAGACGCTCTAGCTCTTTTTTTCCAGAATTCGTGCTCGTAGCCTGCTGAGGGATTGTGGCTGAATGCCCAAATAACTGGCCAACTGGTGTTGTGGAACACGCTGAATAAGATCGGGTCTTTTTTGGAGTAAGTTCAGGTAGCGTTGCTCTGGTGACGAAGTCTTAAACTCGTCAAAGTCTATTCGCTCTTTAGCCAGCAACTCTTCCGACAACATGCGGCACATGATGTCAAACTTTGGAAATTTACTGTTCACTTCTGCTTCCATATCTGAATTGGAAACTAAAAGGATGCTGTCTTCGATGCAGCTTACATAATATTCAGACGGTGTTTTGCTGACGACACATGGGGGTGTAAGCGCTTCCATTTCAGTGTAGAAGGCAGTGGTTTTTTCTTCACTATCGATTACATAGTAGGTGCGAATACAGCCTTTTAGAACAAAGTAGCTATTTTTTGTTCGTTGTCCTTCTTCGAGTAGAATTGTTCCCTTTTTTACTGAGCGGAATAGGTCTAAAGAAATGATTGCGCTTTTCTCTTCTTCCGTCAGAGAAATGTATTTCGATATAAAGTCAAATAGTAAATTGTTCATGGTTTTGTTTTAATTATTGCCGCAGGTTACACTTGGCAACAACATTCATATTCTCGGACATTTTCCTTCTATCTACGTAACTGCATCAAATTTCGTCCTTCACTCCCACACTACCAAAAAAAAGTATTGCGATGGAATTTCGTTTGTAATGAACAGATGACCACAACTGAACTATTTAAGATATAATGCATAAAGAACCGAAAATATCCAGAGTATAATTGCGCTATAGGATAATATTCCCATTTGAAGTCTTCGTCTATCGGTCCCCAAATTCCAGAGAACAGGAACATTCATGATCATAAAAGATTCAGGCAAATAGATGAAAAAGTAAATAGGTCTTAACATTATATAAGTGAATGACTCCGCCTTTTCAAACTTATTTTTCTCCTGTTTTAAATAAATAAAATGAATCCTTGATTTTATAAACCACAGAATCATTCCAAGGAATGCCGAACCCATTATTAGGGCAACGTCTAAGTCTGTCATTCTATATTCTTAATTTTGCGGACTCAGGTACTTCCATTGATCGAAATACTTGATAAATATCTTGGCGATGTTGCGTGCATCGTCAATTCCGCGGTGATGAATTCCTTCCAATTTGATTCCTTCCAACGCCAAGGCATTGCTCATGCCTAAAGCACGTGGCAGTTGTCGTAGTTGGCCGTGTTGTTGTTTGATGTTGATATGGCGGTTCAGCCACGCAATATCTAATTGAAAGATAGCGCAATCGCTTTCGAATTGTTTGCGATCGTAAAAACCCCACGAGCAGAGCCAATAATCTTTTGAATCGCAATCCATCCATTCTTTAAATTTTCCAATCACTTCATTAAAGTGTTGTGCTTGGTCAACGTCTTCCTGTGTGATGGAAGTTAGTTGTTTACAGAAGTCGCTGAGGATAGGATTTTTTAATGGCTTGATAAAGCTTGAAAACTCAGAAACGATTTCACGGTTGTCATTAATCTTGAGTGCTCCTATTTCAATCGTTTCGTTTTGGCTCTTATCGAATCCTTCCCAGCAAGTAGCTTCGAGGTCAAAAATGATATAGTTCATTTAGTGTATGTGATTATAAAAGTAATAAAAATTGGTGTTTGCGAGGGTTGGTTTTATTGGGTGTTAGTGGGTCTCCAACATCAGAATTTTCGTCTGTTCTACCCTTGCGCCTGCTTGGCTTATATCCGTTTTCTATTAGAGCATTATCTCGTCTTCAAGATTTTATTGCTTGTCCAATAAACAACAAAGTATTTGTTTTCGGTATAACAATGTGCATTTCTCGCATTCCATAATCACGATCGAAGGGTTCTTTTACTTTTAAGTGATTAATTTTGTCTTTGATTGCCGTCCAAAGGGCATCGACATTATCTACCTCCAAGTAAAATTCCATTTCGCCAATATTCTCACCTGCACGTAATAGGTGAATAGTCAAGTTGTCCTTTTGATAAACTGCGTAAGCGTCCGTATGAATTACGGATGAAAATCCCAAAATGCTTTTAAAGAAATCTGACGTCTCTCCTATATGGAAGGAGGGTATCATTGGGCTTAAAAACAATGCTTTATACATTTCGGTAGTAGTTGTTAATACTCAAAATAGTTATTCTTCTTCCGTATCCGATTCGTCACCAAATATTAAAAGTTTGTTTGCGCGTACATAAGTGTATCTCACTATCACTGTACCAAATCACTGCCCACTTCATGTGATTACCGGAGTGGGTTCTTATATAATCCAATTCGTCTCCATCCTTATTCAGCCATCTTAACCCTAGATGTTCATCATCTCGTTTACTTCGATCCAGCTCGACCTGAAGATATAATTATCATCGGGTGATCTATGAGTTTCTAAAATCTTTTTTCCACCACAACTCGCCATTAAAAGGCTGATTAAAATGAAGATCCATTTCATACTTTGTTAGAAAAGTCTTTGGTCAAGATATTTTTAAGTAGCTATTTGACTGAGAACTAATTTTGTTGACTCATTAGCAATTTATCGGATTCGAATATGGCTGCGGGGGAGATTACTTTCTCATGTAACGGAATTTTGTCTTTGTAGCGCTCGCGCATTTTACTTTTCACAACATCGCTGGTCAGGTCAAATTCCAATAACTCTTGTAATTCGCCAATTTCGACTCCCAATGCTTCTTTGTACATTTTCCAAACGAGCTCCGAACAATAGATGTTATCGTCTGTCCATTCGAAATAGATATCGTAGCTTTTACCTTTATATTTTTCGCCAACATCTTTTAATCGCCTGAGATTATTTTCAGTTAATATCTTCTCACTGTTCGTAAGACGTTTCACTACATAGTTAGAATTTTTTCCTCTTTTAATCCAGCCGTCTAATTGTGTTAGTTGAACAGGCCCGACTGCTTCATACACAAAATAGCGCCCATTAATTTCGTAGATGATGCCCATGTGGCTGTACTTTGAATTTGTTGCCAATTGAATAGCTTGACTCTGACTTGATTGGGAGGTTTGAAAAATGATATCACCGTTTTGAAGTTCACTATGAGCGATTGATTCAATCTTACCATAATCGCTTGGCTTGTCC